>CABZKL010000004.1 GCA_902526405.1 uncultured Pelagibacteraceae bacterium | reverse complement strand
CAAAGCCTGCACATTAAAAAATGTTATTAGATGCCCTTATCATTCTTGGGCTTATGATTTTAATGGACAATTAGTTGCAACTCCTCATATTGGTGGCTTAAATAATCATCAGTCTACAAACTTTAATAAAACAAAGAGTAATTTAAAAGAAGTTAAAACTAAACTTTGGATGGATATAGTATTTGTAAATATTAATTCAAATGAGTTAGATTTTGACCAGTACATTAAACCTCTCGAAGAAAGATGGTCGAAATTCATAAATAAAGATGATCAAAAGTTAATAGTAAAATCAGATGACTATGGTTACTTCAGCCTAGAAGTAAAAACTAATTGGAAATTCGCTATAGAAAATTATTGCGAAAGCTATCATTTACCAACAATTCATCCTGAACTAAATAAAATATCTAACATTAATGATCATTATCACATTCAAGGTTTACCAAATCGATTTGCTGGACAAGGAAGTAAAAAATATGATCAAATTGTTAAAGGTAACAAAATTTTTGATACATTTCCCAATTGGGAAAAAAGTATGTTAAAAAATTCTGAATACATAGCTCTATTCCCGAATGTTATGATTGGTTTACATGTAGATCATTTTTATGTTTTTTGGCTAGAACCTTTAGCAATGAATAAAACAAAAGAACATATGCAAATGTATTATGTTGGAGAAGAGAGTGCAAATGGTGAACAATTAAAAGAAATGAGAAAACAAAATTTAAAATTTTGGAAAGAAGTAATGTTAGAAGATATAAATGCAGTTGAAGGAATGCAAGAGGGTAGAAATTCACCTGTTTACAATGGAGGAAATTTTTCACCAATAATGGATCAACCAACCCATCAATTTCACAAATGGGTAGCTCAAAATTTAATAGGATAAAATTTTATGGCACTAAAAGATGTGGGTAATAAAGTTCCGATTTACAAACTCAAGACTACTGAAGAAGTGATGAGGTATTACGATGAGTGGGGAGAAGAAGATAAGTATAATAAAGATATGGTTGACTGGAACTATACAGGCCCCAAAGAAACCGTTGAAGTAATAAAAAAATATCTAGTTAATAAAGATGCATTTTTTTTTGATGCAGGATGTGGAACTGGATTAGTAGGACTACAACTTAAAAAATTTGGTTACAAAAACTTTCATGGTGCTGATCTTTCACAAAAATTATTAGACACAGTACCAAAAAATTTATATCAAAAATTATTTAAGATTGATTTAAACAAACGTATTGAATTAAATGATAATCTTTATGATAGTGTTATGTGTGTTGGAACTTTTACGTTTGGACACGTGAAATCTGATGCATTAGATGAATTTATAAGAATAACAAAACCTGGTGGTTTAATTTGTTTTACAATTAACGAAGGTATTTATAAAGACTATGGTTTTGACAAAAAAATTCTTGATTTAAAAGCAAACAACAAATGGTCAGAAATGGAATTTTTTAAATCTGATTATATAGCGAGTAAAGATGTAAATGCTTGGCTAGGATTGTATAAAGTAAAATGAAAATAATTTTGGTAATGGGATTACCTGGTGCAGGTAAAACAACTTTAGCAAATGAAATAGCGCCGTATTTAAATGCTAAAAGATTAAATGCTGACGAAGTTAGAAAAGCAGCAGATGATTGGGATTTTTCTAAAGAAGGAAGGATTAGACAAGCAAAAAGAATGGCTGAGTTTGCACTTAAGTTAAAGAGTGATGGTTATTATGTTATTGCAGATTTCATAGCACCCACTCCAGAAGCGAGAAGCTTATTCCCAGCAGATTTCACAATTTGGGTAGACACAATTAGAGAAGGACGTTTTGATGATACAAATCAAATGTTTGTAAAGCCAAAAACATTTGATTACCATGTTACTACTCAAGATGCTAAGAATTGGGCTTTAAAAATTGTTAAGGAGATCAAAAAATGACACATCAATGGGATAATAAAAAACCAACAGCACAAATGCTTGGAAGATGGCAGCCTTTTCATGATGGTCATTATACTTTATTTAAAGAAATTATTAAAAAAACAGGTCAAGTTTGTATTCAAATAAGAGATGTGCAGGGCGTAGATGATAATCCATTTGATTTCGATACCGTTAAAAAAAATATAGAAGATAGATTAAATCCAGAATTTGAAGGTAGGTTTAAGATTATGGTAGTGCCAAATATTACGAATATTTGTTATGGCAGAGGAGTGGGATATAAAATCGAGGAAATAGTATTAGACGAAGAAACTCAAAAAATATCAGCTACAAAAATTAGAGCTAAAATGAGAGAAGAAGGCAAACTAAAATAGCTATAATGACTAGTAATATTAAAATTATAAAACTTAATAGTGAAATTTCATCAATAATACTTAATGAACCAAAAACATATAACTCATTATCATTTAAAAATCTTAACGAGTTATTAAAAGTATTAAAAAAATTAGACACTGACAACAAAGTCAAAGTCATAATAATAGAAGGTGCAGGCAAAGGGTTTAGTGCAGGGCATAATTTAAAAGAGGTAAGAGGACTGAAAAAAAGAGAAAAATATCAAAGGCTTTTTAATCTTTGCTCAAAAGTTATGCTTCAAATTGTAGAAGGCAGAAAACCTGTAATTGCAAAAGTTCATGGCGCAGCATTTGCAGCAGGCTGTCAATTAGCAGCCAGTTGTGATTTAGCATATAGTACTAAAGATGCTTTATTTGCAACTCCAGGAGTAAATATTGGATTATTTTGTAGTACGCCAATGGTTGCAGTAAGTAGAAAAATTAATCGAAAGCCTATGATGAAAATGTTGTTAACTGGTGAGCCAATAAAAGCAAATTATGCAAAAGAAATAGGATTAATAAATGACTGCTTTTCAAAACAAAAACTTAACAAAGAAGTACTTAGTATTGCTAAAAAAATAGCATCTAAATCTAATTTAACAATAAAAATAGGTAAACAAACTTTTTACAAACAATTAGAAATGCCTTTAAGAAAAGCATATGCACACACAAGTAAAATGATGACTGTTAACATGATGGCAATGGATGCTAAAGAAGGTATTTCAGCTTTTTTAGAAAAAAGGAAACCTGTCTGGAAAAATAAATAATGATGAATAAAAAAAATTTTTTCATCATAATCTTAATTATTTTTGGAATGTTTATAGTTTTTAATTTTAATGATTATAACTTTAAAAGAGCTGTAGATGCATGTTTAGCTGCGAGCCAAAAATTGTCTGAAACTAAAATTACCGACTTAGATGAGGCAAAGAAATTTTGCGAAGAACAAATCAAAAATGATAAATAATTATGAGTCAGATCAAAGATATTCTCTCAAAATATAAAACTATTGCTATGATAGGAGTTAGTAACGATCAAACTAAACCATCCACTATTGTGATGAAGTATATGCAGAAATATGGTTATAAAGTCTTTCCAGTTAACCCATCTGCTAAAGGTCAAAAAATTTTGGGAGAAGAGGTATATGCTAAAATTACAGATATAAAAAAAAATGTAGATATTGTTGATGTGTTTAGACCCTCTAGAGAAGTATTGGCAATTGCAGAGGATACCGTGAAAATTGGCGCTAAAGTTTTATGGTTGCAACTTGGAATACGTGACGAAAATGCAAAAGAGTTAGTTGAAAAAAATCATATAAGATATGTTGAAAATAAATGTACAAAAATGGAATATCAAAAACATTTCTTAAAAGTAAGACAAGCCTTTCCAGTTCTTAGTGACTAATGAGCAAAGTATTAAAGTTTTTAGATAGCACTTTCCTAGATTTAGGACGAGAATTTAAGTGGACTTATCTTCCACCATTAATGGTCTACATGGCTGCTGGTATTTCAGGTTTAACAGGAATAGTTGGAACTTTTTTTGTTAAAGATTATTTAAATTTATCAGCTGCATTTCTTGCAGGACTTGGATTTTGGGCAGGGATACCTTGGGCATTAAAAATGCCTTTAGGCCATCTTGTTGATCTCATATGGGAAAGAAAAAATTATATGGTCTATCTTGGTGCATCATTAATAGCATTAAGTCTATTAATAATGTTTGGATTAATTAGTCATACAGAAACCATGTCAGAAATATTTTCTGTTGAAACTTGGTTTGTTATTAGTGTCATTTTAGCTCCAGTTGGATATGTTGTTCAGGATGTAGTTGCAGATGCTATGACTGTTGAAGCAGTTCCTTTATCAGATGAACAGGGAATAGATTACAGCAAAGATCAAGTAAAAATAATGCATACTACAATGCAAACTCTTGGTCGTTTTGCAATTATAGGTGGGACAGTTCTTGTAGCATTAGTAAATGTCATTTTATTTAGAGATGTTGAAAGTTTAGAACAATCTGAAAAAATAAATTTATATGGAACAATTTATTTATACGCTCTTGTAATACCTCTAGTTTCGATCTTTGGTGTAATTTTAGCAAATTATTTACGACAAAAAAAAATAAATATTTTAAAATCTCAAGGATTAGAATTTAAGGAAGATAGAGGAAATGAAAAAACTGAGATAAACTGGTGGATTTTAGGTGGTAGTTTAGTTTTTGTAATTTTCACACTCTCGGTAGGATCTTTTAACGTCCCATTTGCACAAGAGATTGTTTTTATAGGCTCAGTAATAATTATTTTATTTTTAATGTTTAAACTTATTAAAGAACTACCTCAAGAATTAAGATTAACAATAGTTGGTACAGCTGTAATTATATTTATTTTTAGAGCAATGCCAGGACCTGGACCAGGTTTAACTTGGTTTGAAATTGATCAACTTGGATTTAATGAACAGTTTTTTTCAATTTTATCATTACTTGCATCAATTTTAACTTTGGCAGGGATTGTTTTGTTAAGACCATTTATGGCAAAGAATTCAATTGCCAAAATAATTGTTGTTTTAAGTATTGCAGGTGCAATTTTATTTTTACCAAGTGTTGGAATGTACTATGGCTTTCATAATTGGACATCCTCATTAACTGGAGGAGTGGTTGATGCTAAGTTTATTGCTTTAATTAATACAGCTCTTGAATCCCCTTTGGGTCAAGTATCAATGATTCCATTACTTGCTTGGATAGCAAAAAATGCTCCATCTCATTTAAAAGCAACTTTTTTTGCAGTTTTTGCCTCCTTCACCAACCTTGCATTATCAGCAAGTGCGTTAGGAACGAAATATTTAAATGAAATATTTACAGTTACTAGAGAAGTTAAGGATAAAGTAAGTGGTGAAATCCAAACAACAGCTGATTATTCTGAACTTGGGATTTTATTAATTGTTGTGACACTTTTGACATTAATTCTTCCAATATTTTTTGTATTTATAGTAAATAATAGTAAATACAAAACTTCAGAATAAATACTTCTCAAATGAAAAATATTTTTAGAGTACTAATCTTACTTTTAATAACAATCTCTTTTTCAAAAGCTGAATTACTTAACCCAAGTAGTGCTATTACTCCAAAAGAAGTGGTAAAAATTCAACTAAGTGGGTTGCAACAAAACGATCTTGAATTTAAGGATAGTGGTATTGAGCAAACATGGAATTTTGCTCATCCTAATAATAAGAAAGTTACAGGACCTTTAAATAATTTTAAAAGGATGATTAAAGGCGCCTCTTATCAAATGATGATTGATCATTTAAGTCATACAATCACTGAGGTTGGAGGTAGTAATAAATCAGTTCAATTTGAGGTAATTATACTTGATAAGAATAAAATTTATCATAAATTCAATTGGCAAGTTGAAAAATACACTGAAGAAGGATCATTAAAAGATTGTTGGTTAACCACAATGGTATCAAGCCCTATTCCTCTTGGAAGCTCAATTTGATTATTTACCTAAATTTTTGTTTCGTAATAATTAAAAATTTAGTAGGAGTCTGATAATGAAAACAAAAACTAAAGTTGTAGTAGTTGGAGGTGGGGTTGTAGGAGTAAGTGCTCTTTATCATCTGGCAAAAAAAGGCTGGTCTGATGTTGTTCTAATTGAGAGAAAAGAGCTAACTTCAGGTTCTACTTGGCATGCTGCTGGACTACTACCTTTGTTTAATATGAGCTACTCAGTTGGACAGCTTCACAAGTATGCAGTTAATCTTTATAAAACTTTAGAGAAAGAAACAGGAAAGAATGTTGGATTTAGTGTCGTTTCAAATATTAGATTAGCTAGCACCAAAGATAGAATGGATGAGTATCATCAATATGCTGGTGTTGCAAAAACCATCGGGGTGGATGTAAAATTTTTAACTCCTCAACAAGTAAAAGAAATTTGGCCATTGTGTCATACAGATGATTTAGTTGGCGCAATTCAGCACCCAGAAGATGGATATATTCAGCCAGCTGATTTAACTCAAGCTTTAGCAACTGGTGCAAGAAATAGAGGAGCAGAAATTTATAGAAATACAGCCGTAATGAGTATGAAACAAACTAAAGACGGTTGGATAGTAGAAACAGATAAAGGTTCAATTGAATGTGAACATGTAATTTCATGTTCTGGTAATTTTGCAAGACAAACTGGTGAAATGGTAGGTTTAGATATTCCAGTAATTCCAGTTGAGCATCAATATATTGTAACTGAGCCTCATCCTGAAATTCAAAAGAGAAAAAAAGAAGGTCTTCCTGAGATGGGAGTTCTTAGAGATAGTGATAGCAGGTGGTATATGCGAGAAGAAGCAGGTGGATTGATATTAGGACCTTATGAAGATGGTGCACCAGCTTGTTATGTTGAAGGTCCATCAAAAAATTCAGAGTACGAGTTGTTTCAAGAAGATCTCGATAGATTAGCGCCACACATTGAGGGGGCAATTCACCGTGTGCCTGCCTTTGGAGAAGTTGGTGTAAAAAAAGTTTATAATGGTGCAATCTGTTACACACCTGACGGAAATCCAATAGTTGGTCCAGCGTGGGGATTAAAAAATTTTTGGATTAACGAAGGACACAGTTTTGGGATTACTGCAGCAGGTGGAGCTGGCTGGCAGTTAGCAGAGTGGATTGTAGACGGCGAACCTACTATTGATATGTTGGGTGTAGAACCAAGACGTTATGGAAATTATGCAACTAAATCATATCTAAAAGCAAAAAATGAAGAAGCTTACAGTCATGTTTTTATCACTCACTATCCTGATGAGGAGAGGCCAGCAGCAAGACCTTTAAGAACAGCACCTTGTTATGAGAGAATGAAAAATTTAGGTGCAGTTTTTGGGCAAAAATTTGGTTGGGAAAGACCAAATTTTTTTGCAACTGATGGCATGGAACAAAAAGATGATTGGTCGTTTAGACGATCAAAATGGTTCGATGCAATTAAAAAAGAGTGTCAAAATGTTAGAGAAAATGTTGGTTTGTTAGATATGACAGCATTTGCCAAATGCAGAATAAGAGGACCTAAGGCTGAGGAATTTTTAGATTTTTTAGTTGCAAACAAATTACCAAAAAAAATTGGCAGAATTAATTTATGTCACGCTTTAAATACTAAAGGAGGTGTGCATTCTGAATTTACAATCATGAAAGAGGCAGAAAATTCTTATTACCTTGTTTCTGCAGGAGCAAATTTGAGATTGGATCATGATTGGATACAAAAATGGATGCCAAATGATGGTTCAGTTATATTTGAAGATTTAACTAATAGTACAGGTGTACTTGTGGTTGCTGGTCCAAAAGCAAGAGATTTGATGCAAAAAGTTTCTACAGATGATTTTTCAAATGAAAATTTTAAATGGTTAACTGCTAAAAAGGTTAATGTTGGTTATGCTCCAGTTAATGCAATGAGAGTAAATTTTGTAGGTGAACTAGGCTGGGAATTGCATCACCCAATTGAATATCAAAATCATATTTTTGATAAACTAATGGATGCAGGTAAGGATTTAGGAATCAAACCTTTTGGTATAAGAGCTATGAACAGTTTAAGATTAGAAAAATCATACAAACTTGTAGGAACAGAATTATCAATTGAATACTCACCTTACGAGTCTGGTTTGGATAGATTTATTCATCCAAATAAAGGAAATTTTATTGGATTGGAAGCTTTAAATAAATGGAGAGAGAAAGGTTTCGATAACAAATTAGTTACTCTTGAAGTGCATAATACAAAAGATGCAGATGTATTAGGAAATAATCCTATATATAAAGACAGTAAAGTTGTTGGAAGAGCAACTGGCGGTGAGTTTGGTTTTAGATTAGATAAATCAATAGCATTAGCAATGGTTAAACCTGATTTTGCAAATGTAGGCGACAAATTACAAGTTGATATCTTGGGAGAAATGTATGAGGCTACCGTATTAGAGGAAAGTCCATACGATAAAGAAAATAATTTATTGAGAGCATAATGAAAATTTTAGTCGCTGTAAAAAGAGTAATTGATTATAACGTCCAAATAAGAGTAAAAGAGGACGGATCAGGTGTAGTTACAGATAATGTTAAAATGTCAACTAATCCTCCTGATGATAACGCAATTGAAGAAGCAGTTAAAATAAAAGAGGCAGGTAAAGCAACTGAGATAGTTGCAATAACAGTAGGAGAAGATAAAGCCCAAGAAACTGTTAGAAAAGCTTTAGCAGTTGGAGCAGATAAAGGAATTCACGTAAAGACAGAAGGTGTTTTGGAACCTTTAGCTGTTTCAAAAATTATACAAAAAATTGTTGAAAAAGAAAAACCAGATTTAGTTTTTATGGGCAAACAAGCAATTGATGATGACTGCAATCAAACAGGTCAAATGTTGAGCGCTTTATTAAATTGGCCACAAGCTACCTTTGCATCAAACATAGAAGTAAAAGATAATTCTTTAGAGGTTACTAGGGAAATTGATGAAGGTCTTGAAACTGTTGAAATTAATATTCCAGCAATTGTAACCTGTGATTTAAGATTAAATGAGCCTAGATATGCATCATTACCAAATATTATGAAGGCAAAGAAAAAACCTATAGAGGAAATAAATGTTTCAGATTTAGGAATTGATATAACACCAAGGGTTCAGCAATTAAAAGTTGAGGAACCACCAAAAAGAAAAGCAGGTATTAAAGTGGCAAATGTAGCTGAACTAGTTCAAAAATTAAAAAATGAGGCAAAAGTTTTATAATGTCAGTTTTACTTATCGCAGAACATAATAATAAAGATTTAAGGCCTTTTACCTTAAACGCAGCAACAGCTGCTTCTCAAATTGATACAGATGTTCATGCAGTAATTATTGGTCAAAATAGTGAAACTGCTGCTAAAAAACTATCAGAATTATCAGTGGTTAAAAAAGTAATTAGTATAGAGGCACCACATTATGAAAATTTTACAGCAGAAAATTTTGCACCAGCAATAGTTAAACTTGCAGAAAATTATTCACATATTGTTTGCTCTGCAAACACATTTGGTAAAAACTTAATGCCAAGAGTTGCGGCTCATTTAGATACTTCTCAGGTCAGTGATATTATAAAAGTAATATCACCTGATACTTTTCTAAGACCTATTTATGCAGGAAACGCTTTCGCAACAGTAAAAACAAATGATCTTAAGAAGTGTATAACGATCAGACCTACATCTTTTGAACCTTGTGAAAGTTCTGGAGGCACTGCAACAATTGAAAAAGGAGAGGCTGTTGAAGAATTTTCTAATACAAAATTTATTAAGAGAGAAGAAGTTAAATCTGACAGACCAGAACTAGGAACTGCAAGAATTGTCGTTTCAGGTGGTAGAGGGATGCAAAGTGGAGATAATTTTAAATTAATAACAGAAGTTGCAGATAAACTAGGAGCAGCGATTGGTGCATCAAGAGCCGCGGTAGATGCAGGCTATATAAGTAATGATCATCAGGTTGGTCAAACTGGAAAAGTAGTTGTACCAGATTTATATATTGCGATTGGAATTTCAGGGGCAATCCAGCATTTAGCAGGAATGAAAGAAAGCAAAGTAATTGTCGCAATCAACAAAGATGGAGAAGCCCCAATATTTAGTGTTGCAGATTATGGCCTTGAAGCTGATCTATTTGAAGCAATTCCACAGTTTATGGAAGAGCTGAACAAATTAAACACTATACAAAAATAATCCTTACAGTTAGAAACTAGTTTATGTCTAGGGAATCGATGGAATATGATGTGGTAATTATAGGTGGTGGACCATCAGGATTATCAACAGCAATAAAACTAAAACAATTAGATCCAAATTTAAATGTTTGCTTACTAGAGAAAGCTTCAGAAATAGGAGCACATATTCTAAGTGGTAATGTTTTTGAGACACGTGCATTAGATGAATTATTGCCTAATTGGAGAGAACTAAATTCACCGATTAAAACTAAAGTAACAACAGAAAAATTTTTATTTTTAGGAAAAACAAAATCATTAAGCTGGCCAACTTGGTTGCTTCCCAAAGTTCAACAAAATCATAAAAATTATATTATTAGTTTAGCAAATTTATGCAGATGGCTTGCTGAGCAAGCAGAAAATTTAGGTGTAGAAATTTTTCCAGGATTTCCAGCAAATGAAATTTTGTACAACGATGATGGATCTGTAAAAGGAGTTGCTACTCAAGATATGGGTATAGATAAAGAAGGAAATAAAAAAGATAGTTTTGAACCAGGTATTGAGTTATTGGGAAAAGTTACAGTTTTTGCGGAAGGTTGTAGAGGCCATCTTGGAAAAGAATTAATTCAAAAATTTGAATTAAATAAAGGAAAAGATCCACAACAATACGGGATTGGTTTTAAAGAAATTTGGGAAATTGATGAGAAAACTCACGAAGAAGGTCTAGTAATGCACACAGCTGGATGGCCATTAGATAACAACACTTACGGTGGAAGTTTTATGTATCACGCAGAAAATAAACAGGTTTTCTTAGGATATGTCATAGGTTTAGATTATAAAAACCCTCATTTATCTCCATACGATGAGTTTCAAAGATTTAAAACTCATCCAGCTATCAGGAAAATTATAGATGGTGGAAAAAGAATTTCATACGGTGCAAGAGCTTTAATTGAGGGAGGTTTTCAGAGTTTACCTCAGATGTTTATGCCTGGAGCATTGTTAGTTGGCTGTGATGCGGGAACTTTAAACATGCCAAAAATCAAAGGCTCTCACACAGCTATGAAAAGTGGAATCATAGCTGCTGAAACTATAAATGAGCATTTAAATGATAATAAAGATTTATCTATATTTGAACAAAAATTTAAAAATAGCTGGCTCTATAAAGAATTGTTTGAGGCAAGAAATGTCAAACCTAGTTTTAGTTGGGGATTAATATTAGGAATAATATTTACAGGAATAGATCAAATTTTATTTAGAGGAAAAATGCCTTTTACTCTTAAGCATAAGCACGCTGATCATGAGACCCTAAAACCAGCTAAAGATATGCCAAAAATAGATTATCCAAAATATGATAATGTTATAACTTTTGATAAAACAAGTTCAGTTTATCTAACAGGTACAAATCATGCAGATAATCAGCCGGTTCATTTAAAACTCAAAGATCCTAATTTACCAATCAATTATACTTTAGAAAAATTTGACGAGCCTGCTCAAAGATATTGTCCTGCAGGAGTTTATGAAGTTCAAAAAGAAAATGAAGTAAACAAATTTGTCATCAATTCACAAAACTGTATTCACTGTAAAACTTGTGATATTAAAGAACCTTCGCAAAATATTGTTTGGGTAACTCCTGAGGGCGGAGGTGGACCTAAATATGGCAATATGTAAATTAGGATAAATCTATTGCAAACTTTTTTAAAGTTTCAATTGGAACATATTTTAAAGTATTTTGATGAGTTCTTTTCAAAAAAATAGGGCAAGCCTTTTCAGCTTCAACAGCTTTTGCATACCAACTAGCACATAAGCACCATCCATCACCATCTTTTAATCCAGGAAATCCGAATTCTGGATGTGGTGTGATTAAATCATTACCAGCTTCTTTTAACCATTCTAAACACTCGGTTGTAACTTTTGCACAAACCGTATGGACCCCGTGATCATTTTCATCTGTATTACAACATCCATCTCTTAACCATCCAGTTAAAGGCTCATTAGAGCATTCTTCTAAATCTTCTCCCAATACATTTTTTTGTTTTTTAATCATAAAAAATTGTTATTTACCGTTATATACATCGTCATCTATAAATGCATTAAATGAAATAGACCTTCTTTCTTCTGAAGTCCCTTTAAAAGGATAAACTGCATGCATCAAATAGTTTGGAAAAAAATAAAAATCTCCAACTTCAGGTGTTATGGTATGTAATGAATTTGATAAAAATTGTTGCGATCCATGAATTAAATTTAATGTTCCTCCAAAGTAAGGCTTATCTTTTTTTTGAACATATTCACCAAAAGATTTTGGTAACTTCAAAAATCCTGCACCAGATAAATGTCCATTATGGTGATGAACTGGATTATATTCATTTTCAAACTGTCTTACTACCCAAGAATTAATCAATGCAAATTTACTTATTTTTTTTTTTAGTTCTATTTCTATCCATTTCGATGAACAAGTTGCTAAAAAATTGATCCAACCTATTTTTTTAGTAAAATCATTTTCTAATTTAAACTCTTGTGTCACGTCACCAATAAGTTTGTTACCATGATTTAATTCTTTTGACTTGTTATTATTTTCAATAATTTCATCAATATATTTATTTAGTTCATTTAAAATCTGCTCTGGAATTTTGACTTTAAGAATAGAAGGACCGAAAGGTTTTATGAGCTGTATATTATCGCTCATGTTTAAATTTTAGTTGGATTAGATTGACCTTTGTAAACTTCTTCTGGATCAAATTTTTTTTTATCTTCTAGAAACTTCATTTCAATTTTTCGACCATTTTCAATTGGACCCACGGGAATAGATCTATAAAAGCATGATCTATATCCAACATGACAACTAGCTCCATCTCCTATATCCACTGTTAACCAAACAGAGTCTTGATCATCATCAATTCGAATTTCAGTAACTTTTTGTACGAAACCACTAATCTTACCCTTATGCCAAATAGCCTTTCTAGATCTACTAAAATAGTGTGCTTCTCTAGTTTCGATTGTTTTTCTTAATGCCTCAACGTTCATATAACCATGCATTAGAATATCTTTTGTTTGAGAACACATAGTAATTACAGGAATTAGGCCATCATTATCAAATTTTGGTGATAAAAGATTTCCTTCTTCAATTTCTTGCACATTTTCTCTTTTTTTGAACATATGTAGTGACTATTTAGCATAATTCTCACTATATTAAATATTTTAAAATTAAGTAATTACTGTATAAAAAGGCGCTATGAAATTAGTAAAAGATATAGACAATAAAATCATTGAAACAAGAGAAGTAACTGACAAGGAAGCTGAGCAGGCTTTTAGAACAATTATTACATGGTTGGGTGAAGATCCTAACAGAGAAGGTCTTTTAGAAACACCCAAAAGGGTAATGAAGGCATATAAAGAGTATTTTGGTGGCTACAAAGTTGATCCAGATAAAATTTTAGATAAAACTTTCGGAGACGTTGATGGATATGACGACATGGTTATTCAAAAAAATATTTCAGTTCAAAGTCACTGTGAGCATCACATGGCTCCAATTATTGGAAAAGCTCATGTTGCTTATATTCCGAAAGAAAGAGTTGTAGGTTTAAGTAAACTAGCAAGAGTTGTAGAAGTATTTTCAAAAAGATTACAAACTCAAGAAAGGTTAACAATGCAAATAGCAAAAACCTTAATGGAGTCTTTAGATGCTAAAGGAGTAGCTGTTACAATAGACTCTACTCACCAGTGTATGACTATGAGGGGAATAAAAAAAGAACAAGCAACAACAGTAACAAATTATTATTTAGGTCAATTCAAAGAAGACCTTAGCTATCAAAACAGATATTTAAGATTTATTAGTATACCAAAAGATTAAAGTGTCTGACAAATTCAAAGCATTGATTATAAATCAAGAAGGCGAAAATTTTACAAGAGAAGTAAAATTAATTGATAAAAGTTTCTTTAAACATGGAGATGTAACTGTTCAAGTTGATTATTCAGATTTAAATTTTAAAGATGGAATGATTTTAAAAAATGGTGGAAGATTAGTAAAAGAATTTCCTCATATTCCAGGCATAGACTTTGCTGGAAAGGTCTTAGAAAGTGAAAATTCTAAATTTAAAGAGGGTGACGAAGTAATCTTAACAGGCTTTAGGGTAGGTGAAATTTTCTTCGGTGGATATTCGCAAGTAGCAAAAGTAAACGCAGATTTTTTAGTAAAAAAACCTAACAGCTTAACAACTAAACAAGCAATGATTTTAGGAACAGCAGGCTTTACTTCATTAATGAGTGCTTTTGCAATTCAAGCAAGGGAAAGTATTTTATTAGGTGAAAAAGTTAACAATGTATTAGTAACTGGTGCTACTGGAGGAGTTGGGAGTGTAGCAATTATAGCATTAACAAAACTAGGTTACAACGTGACCGCAGTTACAGGAAAAGATTCTAAGGCAGATTATTTAAAGTCTTTAGGTGCTAAAAACATTGTAAATAGAGCTGAATTTGACAAAGAACCAAGACTTATAGACAAAGGATTATGGGACGGAGTAGTAGATACTGTCGGTGGAAAAATTTTAGCAAATGCAATTGTTCAAACTAAACCTAATGGAATTGTAGCAGTTTGTGGTAATGCAAATAATAACGAGTTAAATACAAGTGTTATACCATTCATGTTAAGAGGTATTAAGCTTTGGGGTATGGACTCTGCTAATTGTAGTATCAAAAGAAGAGAATTTATTTGGGGTGAAGCTTCAAATTTAATTGATTTTGAGTTGTTAGAAAAATCAATCTTAACTGTAGGTTTAGAAGAATTGTTAGAAACTTATCCAAAAATTTTAAAAGGTGAGATTTCTGGAAGAGTATTAGTGGATTTAAATAAATAATGGATTGGGATAAATTAAAAATTTTTCATGCAGTGGCTGAAGCTGGTAGCTTCACAAACGCTACTGTTAACTTAAATTTAAGTCAATCTGCAATAAGTAGACAAATTCAATCTCTAGAACAAGATTTAAAAGTTCAATTATTTGAGAGACATGCAAGAGGATTAACTCTTACTGAAAATGGAGAATATGTTTTTAAAACTGCTCATGAAGTAATTAGTAAACTTAAAGAAGTTGAAACATCATTAGGAGATCAAAAAAATAAACCCACAGGAAAATTAACTATTACTACTGTTAGAAGTTTCGGAACTCATTGGTTAACGCCAAGAATTCAGGAATTCATGACGCTGAACCCTGAAATAGAAATAGAATTAGTTTTTGATGATAAAGAATTAGATTTAAGTACCCGACAAGCTGATATTGGAATTTTTATGAGAAGACCTAAACAGCTTAACTATATTCAAAAAAAGTTAGTTGATATTAAGTACTATATCTATGGTTCAAGTAAATATTTAGAGAAAAATGGTATGCCAAAAACTGTAAATGATTTGAATAAACATAAGTTTATTTCATTTGGAAAAGGTGCACCTTCACCAGTCTATAATCCTGATTGGGCTTTAAAGACAGGTATGCATGATGGAAAAAAAAGAAAATCTGTTATGAAAGTTAATAGTGTAAGTGGATTATTGTATGGTGTTGAGTCTGGTGTAGGGCTAGCTGCACTCCCCGAATATTTAGTATCAAGTTCTAGCAATATTATTAAAGTGTTACCTAAAGTAGAGGGACCAATTACCGAGGCACATTTCGTTTACCCTCAATCCCTAAAAAATACCGCTAGAGTTCAAGCTTTTAGGAATTTCTTATTTAGTAAGATTGGTGATTGGAAATAATTCTTAAAAGACAAATATTTTCCTTTATAATCTCAAAAAATCATTGAAAACTGCGACATTATATGCGATTGATAATCATTCGCATTGAGAATAATTCTCATTCGCAAATAAACATAAATACAAAGGGAGATATGAGAAAAATATCAATTATAGCATTAGTATTCTCTGTATTTGCATCATCTATCGCGATTGCAAATGAAGTTAATATATTTAATGCAAGACACTATAAAGCAGACGCTGATCTTTATGGAAAGTTTACTAAAGCAACAGGAATTAAAGTAAATTTAATTAACGGTAAATCAGGTGCTTTAGAAAAAAGAATCATCAGCGAAGGTGCAGATTCATCTGCCGATCTATACATCACTGCAGATGCTGGAAGATGTGGTGCAATGGATGCAAAAGGTCATCTTCAACGTGGCTTATCATCTGAAGCTATAAGAGCTGCTGTTCCAAAAAGCTTTAGAACAAATAAATGGGTTGGAATAGCAAAAAGAGCTAGAATAATTTATTATTCACCTGAAAGAGTTACTGGTGCTGAATTATCTGGAATGTCTTATGAAGGTCTAGCTGATCCTAAATGGAAAGGTAGATTAGTAATAAGAAAATCTAGTAATATTTATAATAAATCTCTTGTAGCCTCATTAATTGAAAATAATGGAAAAAAAGCTACAGCTGAGTGGGCAAAAGGAGTTGTTGCAAATATGGCTAGAGACTCTAAAGGAAACGATAGAGCTCAGATAATGGCAGTAGCAGCAGGAGAAGCTGATATTGCAGTAGCTAACACTTATTATTTAGCTCTTATGTTATCTGGTAAAAAAGGTGCAGAGCAACAAGAAGCAGCTAAAAAAGTAAAAGCTTTCTTTCCTAATCAAAATGGTAGAGGAACACATATGAATGTTAGTTGTGCAGCTCTAGTAAAAGGAGCACCAAATAAAGATAATGCAATTAAACTTGTAGAGTTTTTATTGACTCCAGAGTCTCAAGAGCACTTCACCAACAACACATTTGAGTTTCCAATGATTGAAGGTGTTTCACCAAGTCCATTAGTAGTAAATAATCTAGGATTAGATTTTCAACAAGATATGAATACTAAACTAGCTTCTTATGGAAAAAATCAAGCAGCAGCATTAGAAGTAATGACTGCAGCAGGTTGGAAGTAATAAATAAGTGAAAAAGAATTTATTTAGTTTTGATACAAATAATTCTTCTGATGCGAGGGGTTCACTAATGGGTCAGATAACATGTGAACCATGCACGTTGGAAGTTGAAAAAATCAAAAATAAAATAAATAATAGAAAATTATCTAAAATTAAAAAAAGTGATATTGATCATATTACTAATGTTTTTGATTTAAAAAGATAGTTTTTAGAAAGTGAACATAACTCAATAGTTATTACCCTACTATTGATTATGTTCACTTAGATTATAAGGGTAAAAATGTATTTAAGAAAAGTTAATTTTTGGTTTCTAAGTTCTTTACTGATTTCAATTATTGTTGCGATCCCAATTATTACGGTTTTCTCTAGCTTTTTTGTAGATACTTCTAATTACTATCAAATTTTAAAAGATACTTTTTTATTAGAATATATATTTAATTCATTTACTCTATTAATTTGTGTTTTAGTCCTAACTTTTATATTTGGGACTAGCGCAGCTTATTTAGTTTCCTTTTATAAATTTCCACTTAGTAATTTTTTTAAATGGGCTCTGATATTATCTTTCGCTGTACCTCCCTATATTTATGCTTATTCATTAACAGCTTTTTTTGAGAATTTTGGAACATTATATTCTGTTTTAAAAAATTTATTTGGACCAGGAAATTACAACCAGCACATTCCAAAATTTGATGGTTTGTTTGGAGCTGTTCTTTCACTTTCTTTTTCTTTATTTGCCTATGTATATATTCTTACAAGAGCATCATTTCTTTACCAATCTCAAAACTTAATTGATTTAGGAAGAAGTTTAGGATTTTCAAAATTAAAATCTTTTTATTCTTTAATTTTACCAGCGGCTAGGCCAGCTATAGTCGCTGGTTTATCTCTTGTAGCGATGGAAACTTTAGCTGAATTTGGGGCAGTTGATTTTTTTTCAATCAACACTTTAACAACTGGAATTTATAATTCTTGGATAGCATTTGATGATTTAGCTTTTTCAAATAGGATATCTTTCTTTCTTTTAATATTTATATTTGCACTTTTTATTTTAGAAAATTTATCTAGAAAAAAAGCAAGATACCACTCGAATACAAAAGGTGGCTTTAAACAGAAAGAAAAAATACAGCTTTCAGGATCAAATGCTTTTATTGCATTTTTTATTTGTTTTATTTTATTCTTTTTGAGTTTTTTATTTCCATTGTGTCAAATGTTATATTGGACTATCAAATTTCCTGAAAACTTTTTTGATCTTCAAATTGTTACTCTTACTTTAAATACAATTTATTTAGTATTTTTATCAAGCTCAGTTTTAATAATTTTTTCTCTTATTTCAAATTACGGAAATCGAGTGTCAAAAAATAAAGTATTAAATATTTTATCTACTCTATCTATTTCTGGCTACGCAATTCCTGGAGTCATTTTAGCAGTTGCATTTATAACCTTTATTGCATGGTTTGATGAAAATATTGTTCAGGCCCTAGGCCTATTGTCTATAAAAAAAGTGTTTATAGGATCTATCCTTGGTTTAGTTCTTGTGTATTTTATAAGATTTTATTCTTTAGCATTTAATGGAATAAAATCTGGATATGAAAAAATTAATATCTCTGTCGATGAAAGTTCTTATCTTCTTGGTTATTCAAAACAAAAAACATTTATGAATATTCATGTTCCATATTTAAGAAACTCGCTCTTGTTTGTTATAATATTAATTTCTCTTGAAATAATCAGAGAGCTTCCAATTACATTAATTTTAAGGCCTTTTAACTTTGAAACATTTGCAACAACTGCTTATATTTCTGCATCTGAGGATTTACTTGAGGCTGCTGCTGCACCTTCATTATTTTTAATTTTAATTGCAACTGCATTTATTATGCTTACATCTAAATATATTCTGAGAGAAAAATGATTAAAAATTTTTTAGAAATTAAAAACGTTGATTTTATTATAGGTGGTAAAACTAAGGTTAAGAATGCCTCTTTTAACATTGAAAACGAAGGCGAAACTTTATGTATTCTTGGTCCATCAGGTATTGGGAAAACAACAATTCTTAGAACAATAGCTGGATTAGAAAAAATTGATAAAGGATCAATCAAATTAAATGGTAAATTGTTATCCTCTAAAAAAGAAAATATTGAGCCTGAGCATAGGAATATATCCCTAGCTTTTCAGGATAATAGTCTATTTCCACATTACACTGTTGAAAAAAATATATTGTTAGGCGCAGAGAAAAACAAAGGAAAAAGAAGAAAGAAAATAAGTTTTAAAGAAATAGTTGAATTTCTAGATATCTCAAAAATATTACCTAAATATCCTCATGAAATAAGCGCAGGTGAGGCACAAAGAGCTTCTCTTGCAAGATCTCTACTAACTCAACCTGATCTTTTGCTATTAGATGAACCTCTATCAAATGTTGATCAAAGTTTTAAAGAGGAAATTCAAGTAAGATTAAAAAAAATACTAAGCAGATTAAAAATTACAACGATAATAGTTACTCATGACTCCTATGAAGCTTTTTATTTAGGAAATAAATGTGCCATTATTTTAGACGGCCAGATAAAGCAGCTTGATGATCCCTATAATGTTTATCATTTCCCAAACTCTGTTGAAGTAGTAAATTTTTTAAATAGAGGAATACTAATTCCAGCTAAAGTAACAGGTGAAAATTCGTTAGAAAATAAAGATTTAGGAACAATTAAAGGTAATTTTATAAAACATTATCCAAAAGGTTCTGATGTGCAATTGTTATTACAACCAGAAGATCTTGAGCATGATGATAGAAGTAATCTTAAGTTAGAGGTTGTTGATAGGAAATTTAGGGGAACAAATTTTATTTATACTTTAAAGACCAATAGTGATTTATTGATCCCTGTCTTTGTTCACTCTCATCACGTTCATCAGCATGAAGTGGATGAAAAATTTGGTATTAAAAGACCAATTAATATTGATCATATAGTTTGTTTTTAATACAAACAAAATAAATGCTTTCAAAAAAACAGTTATTTTCAAGAGGTATGCTTGATATTGCTCCTCATATGCTTTCAGTAATTCCTTTTGGAATAATTTGTGGAGCAATTGGTGTAGACCTAGGTTTTAATCCATACTTAGTTTACGCTATGTCCATCATTATATTTGGAGGAGCCTCACAAATAGTATTTTTACAATTATTATCAGGTGGAGCTTCCTCATTAGTTGCTGTTACCTCAGTAGGAGTAATCAACTCAAGACATTTGCTTTATGGGGCAGTTTTATCTGAGTATTTAGAAAAATTATCTTTGATTAAGAAGCTATTAATTTCTTATGTTGTGGTTGATCAAGGATTTGCTGAGTCTAATAAATTTTTTAAAAAAAATAAAACCGAACAATATCTGCACTATCACTTACTAGGCACAGGAATTACAATGTGGGTTTGTTGGCAAATAGCAACACTTGCAGGGATAATATTAGGTTCATTTGTTCCTGAAGAACTTGGATTAAAGTTTGCAATTCCTTTAACTTTTATTGCAATTGTTGTTCAAGATTTAAAAAAAATGGATCATGTAATTGTAATGCTTGTTTGCGGTATAAGTTCTTTATTATTTTTTGAAGCGCCATTTAAATCTTATATTCTTATTTCACCTGTTATAGCTTTATTTGTTGCAGCATTATTATTGAGGTTAAAAAAATGACCTGGCTATCAATTACAATTGCTGGAATATTAACTTATTTTACTAGAATGACTATGATTGCTCTAGTTAGAAGAGATCTCCTTGGTGAAAAAATCAAAGCTGTATTAGCTTATGTTCCATCTGCAGTATTTCCTGCAATTATATTTCCTGCAATATTTATTAATGATTATGGGGCTTATATAGAAATGAATGATCCTAAAATATTTGGTGCGTTAGTTGCAATTATTGTTGGTTATTTTTCTAAAAATGTTATTGCAACTATATTCTCTGGCCTGTTATCTTATTGGATAATCATATTTGTTTTTTTATCTTAACTTTTCTCAGTCTGTTAAACCCAGTTAATGCATAGCTGTTTTGACCAAATGTAGTTATTAAAAATTTCTGTTAACTATATAAATAAATTAATTAATTAAAGAATTTATATTTATTTTTGATTGATTATCTCTCTTGTTATTTATAATTTATGCCTCTTTTTATAAGGGGCATAATTAATTGTCTCCAAGTTTAAGATTTCTAGATATATTATGATCAATCATCACTGGTTTTGATAAATTTAAATTAGACATAATTTCAATATACTGATCTACATTTTCTACTTGAAGCCTTGGGTTGTGCTCTTTTTCTTTACCAATAGTACTAGATTTTTTTCCATTATAATCATGACCAGGGTATAGAATTGTTTCTTCGGGTAATTTTAATAATTTGTGAAAAAGAGAATGATAAGCATCCTTAGAGCTACCATTTTGAAAATCAGTTCTCCCAGTCCCATTAATTAAAAGAGTATCGCCAGAGAATAAATAGTTACCCATTAAAAAACTGTAACTATCTGAAGTATGACCTGGGGTAAACATTGCCCTAATTTTTAATTGATCTATTTCAATAATTCCATCGTCTTTAAGTTTTATATCTACAGTTTCTGCAGGGGAATTTTCTCCCATGATTGTTGTACAATTTGTATTACTTTTTAATTTTGATGCACCAGTAATGTGATCAGCATGAATATGAGTATCTATTACTTTCACTAGTTTTAAATCGAGTTCCCTTAAATGACTTATATATTCGTCAACATTTTCTAAAACTGGATCTATAATAATTGCTTCGCGACCTTTTGCCGAAGCTATTAGGTAAGTATAAGTCGATGATTTTGTGTCAAACAGTTGTTTAAAAATCATTTTTTATTATTATCAAATAATTATGATTAGCTCCACATTTCATTGGGCATGTAAACACACTTGGAAAAGAAGTGCAAAAAACACTAGTTGGTGTTTGTTAGGTTGCGCTATTGGTGATTTTGGAACTATATTATTTTTTCAATTAACTAAAATACCTTTTCCACTGTTAGGCATAATGATTTTAGCTATTATAAATGGATTAATTACAAGCATAATATTAGAGACTATAATTTTAATACGACAAGGTTTCTCATTTAATGGAGCAGTAAAGACAGCATCAGGCATGAGTTTAATTTCTATGCTAAGTATGGAAATTATGATGAATTCAACAGATTATATTCTAACTGGTGGTGCAATTCTAACCTGGTGGGTTGTACCTATTATGCTGATTGTAGGTTTTTTAACTCCATGGCCATATAATTATTGGAGATTAAAAAAGTTTGGAATTAACTGTCACTAAATATTTTAGAGAATTTTTTTTAACAAATTTTCGTTAAAAAATAGCTTATGAATTATGACAGCAGAAATGTGAAGGGCAATCAGAGCAATAATTGTATAATTTGAGAATATATGAATGTTATAAAATTGATCAGCTAATACAAAGTTATCTTGGATTTTAATTTCTTTGAAAAATATCACCAATGTTTCACCATTAAATAATTTTTTTAAAATACCCGAAATGGTTATTGATAAAATTGCCACATATAAAAGAATATGATTTAATTTAGCTATAAATTTTTGACCTTTAAAAATGCTTGGATCTAATTTTGGTGTGGGGTTAAAAATTTTGTTCAGTAGTCTTATAATAACCAAGTAAAATATTGATAAGCCTATTATAATATGAATATTTTCTATAGTTAATCTTTCTTCTCCAAAATCAAGATCAACTAAATAAAAACCAAGAGGAATTTGGATTAGTAATAATATTGCACTAAGCCAATGTAACACCTTTGAAATAATACCATACTCTGTTAAGGTATTTTTAACATGCATGCTTTAGTAAAACATATAACTAGTTGCTTTGGTATAGTTTTGTTGTCTCTTTTTTTCACAGTAGTTGGAACCCAAAGTATTGCTGATCAGTCTGCAGAAGAAATCATCAAAGCTAGAAAAGCCCTTTTTAGTAAGAATTACAGTACAGCAAAGCGTGTCCAAGCCTTATCTTCAAATGGAGATTTTGATAAAGCAAAAGAATTGATGATTGAAATGAGTGAAAATTATAAAACATTGATAGGACTATTTCCTGAAAACACTCAAGAAGGATTTAAAACAGAATCCTTGCCTATAATTTGGGAAGAGAAAGATGTTTTTAATGCTTTAATGCAAAAATCATCAGATAACATGATAAAACTGACTTCAGTGATTGAAGATAGTGACGATATTCGAGCTACTCTTCGAGAATTTATGTGGAGCAGCTGTAAAGCATGTCACAGTAAATATCGAATGCCTCATTAATATATCAAGCAGTGATTCCGCAAAAAGTAACAGACCATCTTGAGGAATATATTAGTCAGGAAATCTACGTTCAAATAGCTGTAATTAAAGGCAAAGAAAAAGTTTCAACAGAGCTAGCTATAAATAAATATTTTACTAGCAATCATTTTAGAGATTTAGCAGAAGGAAGACCATACGATCATTTTATTGAAGGATTAAGGGATAAATGTCTTGGAAAATTAAAGAATTCACCAATGAGAAATAAGCAAACTGATGATCCAACAATAATTGAACTACAAAATAAATTAAACAAATTAAGCGATGAAGAACTGGATAATACTTATTGGGAAATAGAAACCGGTGAGTTTTTTACGGGAGAACAAATTAAAGAATTAGAGGAAATACGTAACAATTTAATATCTAAATTAATAATTAAAGAAAATTCAAAACAAGTTTCAGTATTAAAGATAATTATGAGTTTTTGTGAAACATATGAAAAATTATGTCAAAAAAAGTATCCAGAAGCACCACTTCCACTAGAAATTTTAAAATCTGTTAATTAAATTTTAAGGGTTCGCTCTTTAAGATGTTACCTAAAGAGCTCCCTTATATTGCCTCTTTGGCATTTAAATCCAAAAGGATTTTATTTTTTGTTTGTTTTTGAAATATTAAGCTATTCAGCTAAGTGTCAGGTGGTGATAGTTTTAACATAATAACCTCCTCATAAAAAAGTTAATTATAATTAAATAAATTTCAATTAATTTATTTTAATTTTAATAAAATATATTTCTTGAATACAACCTAATGCTTTAGTAGATTCCCGGTATCTTAAATCAGTCTTTGAATTATTTTTTATTTATCAATTCACTAATAAAATTTTCTCCATATCCTTGATCTACTGCTTTTTGGAAATAATTTTTATTTACCTCAGCAACTTTCTCAGCTTCAGGAAAATCTTTTAATAAATCTTGTATATAAGTTAAATCTTTTACCGAATTACTAGCTGTAAATTTGAACCCTGTAAAATCACCTTTTAATAAATTATCAAATACTCGGTTTAACGCTGCTGAATTTCCAGAACCAAGTTTTGCTACATCAAATACTTTTTGCAAATCCAAACCTAATTCTTTAGCACCTATTGCTAAATGATTTACTAAAGCGCCATTACCTAAAGATAAAAAATTATTTAAAAGTTTTGATTTAGCTCCCATTCCAACTTCTCCGAAATAAAAGTAATCTTTACAAAAAAATTTTAAGTAAGGTTCAGCCTTTTTGAAATTCTCCTCTGATGCACCAACAATTCCACCTAAGACACCTTCTTCTGCCTGAACAGGACCGCCCATTACAGGACATTCCACATAGCTAATATTATTTTTTTTATAAATAGAGTTGGTTTCAATTGAGCCTGATTTGTTATGAGTAGTAATATCAATTACAATTGTTTTATCATTTAATATTTTAGACATTTTCTCTGAAATTGATTTTGCAATTGGAGTGTTAGTAACACACATAAATAGAGCATCTAAATTTTTATTCCCAAAATCCTCAAAAGAATTGACTTCTTTAGCTCCTTCTTTGACAATCTTTTCGATTGGTTTTCTATTTTTGTTAGCTATTACATAAAGTTTATTTTTGTTTTTTAAAATATTTTTGGCTATTCCATAACCCATATATCCTACACCAATAAATCCAACATTTTTCATAATTTCCTTAGTTTATGTTTTTTTCCCCTCTGTTCTAATAAACATTATACCAAAAATTATAATTCCTATAACACCTATAATTTTATTATAATCAAATGGCACACCAAAAATTACGAAGTTTATAATTGTTGACCAGACCAATTGAGAATACTGAAAGTTAGTTACAAATGACAAATTTGAAAGCTGAATTGCATAAATAATTAAGGAATGACTAACAAACCCAGCAAAACCAAGAAGAGTTAAATAAAGCCAGTAAATATTTTTTTCTAATGGAGTCCAATTAAAAAATATAAAAATACTAAAAATGATTGCTCCTAATATTGAGGTATAAAAGATTGCAGCAAATGGATCATTATCTCCTGATACAACTTTTGTAAAAAACTGATATAGAGCCCAGCATATTGGTGGCACAATAGGAAAAATTAAATCTAGGCTTAATATTTTCATACTTGGTCCTAAAGAGTAAACAATTGAGCCAAAACTTAGTAGCATTAAGGCTATACCTTTAGGGGTTAAAATATCTTTTAAAAAATATGCTGATAACAAAGAGACTATTAGTGGCGCAGTAAAGAAGACCACATAAATATCAACTAAATCAAATTTTTGTAAAGAATAAAACATAAATGATGTAGCAGTAACCATTAGAGTTGATCTGATTATTTGTACTTTAAAATTTTTCTTTAAATTAACTTTGGGTTTAAATATTAAAAAAAATATAATTAAGGAAACCATATGAAAGAAAAACCTTCCCCATATTGCTTGTGTTACTGGCATTACAGTTCCGAGATATTTTGCAGTAGAATCCATGCAAACAAACATGAAAAAACCACCAGCAGCTAATAAAATTACATTAATTAATGAAGTTTGTTTTGGCACTGTGAGATTTTTAATTACATTACAACGCCTACTTGCCAAGGATTAAACTCCTCGTCACCGTAGCCATTGATCTCACTTTTTGATTTATTTCCTGATGCTGTGTTAACTACTAATTGAAATATATTTTGACCCACTTCTTCTACTTTTTCTTTACCTTCTGCAATAGTTCCACAATTTATATCCATGTCTTCTGACATTTTTTCATACATAGCAGAATTAGTTGAAAGTTTAAGACTTGGAACAGGCTTACATCCAAAACATGAACCTCGACCTGTAGTAAAACAAATCACATTTGCTCCAGATGCAACTTGTCCTGTTACAGATACAGGATCGTAACCAGGCGAGTCCATAAAATTAAATCCTTTATTTTTTAAAGGTTCAGCATATTGCAAGACATCTTGAAGTATAGAATTTCCACCTTTAGCAACTGCTCCTAATGATTTTTCTAATATAGTTGTTAGTCCACCTCTCTTGTTTCCTGGTGCAGGATTGTTATCCATCGAGCTATTGTTGATTGAGGTGTAATGCTTCCACCATTCTAGTCTTTTAATTAGTTTGTCCGCGGTTTCTTGTGAATTAGCTCTATTAATTAATAAATGTTCTGCACCATAAATTTCTGGAGTTTCAGATAAAATTGAACTTCCTCCTTTTTTTACCAAAAGATCTGCGGCGACTCCCAATGCTGGATTAGCGGTTATCCCTGAATACCCATCGGAACCTCCACACTGCAAAGCAAGTGTCAAATGGCCAACAGATTGAGAAGATCTTTCAACATTGTTTGCTTCCGTTAATAAATTTTTGATTTGTGAAAGAACTTTATCTACAATTTTTTTTGTTCCACCTTCATCCTGAATAGTAAGAAAATGAATTCTATTATGCTTTTTTAAAGAATCGTCAAACAAACTAACTTGTGCACATTCACAACCCAAACCTATAACAAATACATGTGAAAAATTTGGATGATTTTTAAATCCATCAATAGTTCTTTGGAACATTTGCATCCCTTCACTTTCAGTGTTCATTCCGCATCCTGTAGAGTGAGTAATTGGTACTATCCCATCAATATTTGGATAATCTTTTAAAATATTAGAGTATTTAATTTTTTCGACAATCATTTTTGTTACAGTCGCTGAACAATTTACAGTGCTTACAATTCCAATATAATTTCTGGTTGCTACTTGGCCATTATCTCTTAAAATCCCATTAAAGAATGTATCAGCTTTTTCATCTACAACATGCTTCTTATCTGTAACTTTAAAATCTCTTTTGAATTCTCTAAATTCTAAATTATGTGAATGCACATGTTGACCTGGTTTAATATCGTCTAATGCAAAACCGATAATTTGATCATATTTTATTATAGGATCGCCCTTTTTAATTGTTTTTAAGCAAACTTTATGACCAAAAGGTATTGGATCAACAGTACTGATTTCATGACCTTCAATTTTAGTTTTTTCAGGAATGATAAATTGACTTACGCCAACATTGTCATTCTGATTTAAAACTATTAGATTATTCATTAAATTATTATATAACTATTATTTTAAACAGACCATTATAAAATATTATGCCAAAAAAAAGAAAAAAGAGTTTCAGAAGTCAACAATGGTTTAATAATCCAAAAAATCCAGACATGACTGCTCTATATTTAGAGCGTTATTTAAATTATGGACTTACTAGAAAAGAGTTACAATCAGGAAATCCTATCATTGGAATTGCTCAATCTGGCAGTGATCTTTCTCCCTGCAATCGACATTTTTTATCTTTAAGTAAAAGAATTAAGGATGGAGTAAGAAGAGTGGGCGGCATTCCTATGGAATTTCCCACACATCCAATTCAAGAAACAGGCAAAAGACCAACAGCTATGCTTGACCGAAATTTATCATATTTATCTTTAGTAGAAGTTTTGTATGGTTATCCAATTGATGGAGTAATATTAACAACTGGATGTGATAAAACTACTCCAGCAGCCTTAATGGCAGCAGCCACAGTAAATATTCCAGCAATAGTTTTATCTGGTGGTCCAATGTTAGATGGAGTTTATAAAGGAAAATTAGCTGGTTCAGGAATGGTAGTATGGGAGGCTAGAAAATTGTTGGCTAAAGGAGAAATAAAGTATGAGGAGTTTATGGATATGGTTTCATCATCTTCACCAAGTGCTGGGCATTGTAATACAATGGGCACAGCATCCTCTATGAATTCAGTAGCTGAGGCACTAGGAATGTCTTTACCTGGTGGAGCAGTTACACCTGCACCTTATAGAGAAAGAGAACAAATCTCTTACGAAACTGGAAAACGAATTGTAGGAATGGTTCATGAAAATTTAACTCCTTCAAAAATTATGACCCGTAAAGCATTTGAAAATGCTGTTGTCGTTGCAAGTGCAATAGGTGGATCAAGTAACTGTACAACTCATTTGAGTGCAATCGCAAAACATATGGGAATTAAATTTAATCTTTCTGAATGGCAAAAACTAGGACACAATATTCCTCTATTAGTTAATTGCCAGCCTGCAGGAGAATACTTAATGGAAAGCTTTCATAGAGCTGGAGCAATTCCTGCTGTGATGAAAGAATTAATTAAAAATAAAAAACTTCATACGAACATAAAGACTGTTACAGGAAAAACAGTTAAAGAGAATTTAAGGAAAAAAATTGATGTAGATAATAATGTAATTAAATCATTTAAAAATTCATTAGCAGAAAAAGCTGGTTTTTTAGTAATGAAGAGCAATTTTTTCTCCTCAGCAATTATGAAAACCTCAGTAATTAGTAAAGAATTTAAAGAAAGATATCTATCCAATCCTAAACACCTAAACGTATTTAATGGAAAAGCGGTAGTATTTGAAGGACCAGAGGATTACCATAAGAGATTAAATAGTAAGAAATTAAAAATTGATGAAAATTCAATATTAATTGTAAGAGGCTGCGGGCCAGTAGGATACCCTGGGTCTGCTGAGGTTGTTAATATGCAACCACCAGACAGATTGTTAAAAAAAGGTATAAGTCATTTACCAACACTAGGAGACGGTAGACAGAGTGGTACTTCAGAAAGTCCTTCAATACTTCATGTTTCCCCAGAGTCAGCAGTAGGTGGAGATCTGGGAATTGTAAAAACTGGTGATAAAATGACAATAGACTTAAACAAAAGAAGGGTTGATTTATTAATTTCTAAATCAGAATTTAAAAAAAGGAGAAAAAATAAAAAGTTATTTAAGGCAAATAACCAGACTCCTTGGCAAGAGATTTTTAGAAATACAGTAGGACAGCTTGAAGATGGAGCATGTATTAATTCTCGGGGCAGGTATTTAGATGTATCACATACCAAAGGTTTACCAAGAGACTCACACTAATATATGCCAAAAATATTAGTTTCTAGAAAAATTTCTGATTTAGCAGAGGAAAAACTTAAAAATGAATTTGACGTAACGCTTAATCTTAAAGATGAGCCTATTCCAGAAACTGAATTAATAAAAATTATTAATGATTATGATGGAATGATTTCAACAGGTTTTGATAAAATTGGTGAAAACTTTTTTAGTAAATTAAATGGAAAACTAAAAATTATAGCTCAAGTTGGTGTTGGTTACGATAATATTTCTATTAAATCTGCAGAACAAAAAAAAATTAAAGTTACAAATACTCCAAATGTTCTTAATGAAGCAGTTGCTGAAACCACTATTCTTTTGATATTGGCAGCATCAAGAAGAATTGGAGAAGCTTATAATTTAGTTAGATCAGATAATTGGAAAAATCAAAAACCAGATCTTACTAAATTTATGATTGGTAACTCAGTAACTGGTAAAACACTTGGAATTATTGGGATGGGAAGAATAGGAAGAATAGCAGCAAAAAGTGCTAAAGCATTTGGAATGAAAATTATTTATTATAACAGAAACAAACTGTCAGAGGACTTAGAGGATGGGGCTAAATATTATTCAGATTTAAATTCAATGTTACCTGAGTGTGACTTTGTAAGCATACATACACCAGCTACACCAGACACAAAACATATTCTAAATGCATCAACATTGAGTTTATTACCTAAACATGCAGTAGTTATTAATACTTCAAGAGGATCAACTATTGATGATGATGCATTACTTGATGCGTTAGAAAATAAAAAAATTTATGCTGCAGGTCTTGATGTTTTTAACAATGAGCCAAATTTAGATAAAAGATATTTAAAATTAGATAATTGTTTTGTTTTACCCCATATCGGGAGTGCTACTCATGAAACAAGGTTAGCAATGAGCATGATGGCTGTTGATAATATTTATTGTTTTTTCAAAAATAAACCACTTATTTCAAAAGTAATTTAAATCAACTAAAAGTTGTAATTTAAAATTTATATATAATTTATAAATACAAATTTGTCCCCATGTGTTGAAAACAAATTTCATTTATGTTTAAATTTGTAAAAAAACATAAACGAGAGGAAGATAATGTTTAAATTAATATCAAAAACTATAGCTGCAGTAGCTATTGTTTCAGTTGCTTTATTTGGCTCTGCAAATGCAAAGACTTTAAAGATTGAAACACACTTTACTGCTAGTTCACCAAACGGAGAAGTTGCAGCTCAATTTGCTAAAAACGTAGAAATGTTTTCTGGTGGAAGCCTAAAAGTAGAAATGTTCTACTCATCTTCAGTAACAGGAAAATCTGCTGAGGTATTTAACTCTGCACAAACTGGAATTATCGACTGTGATATGACTGGTGCTGGTTATCAAACTGGTAAAAATGCAGCGTTTCAATTTGCAGGTGATGTAATGGGCGGATATGATAACCCATATCAACAATATGACTTCTTAAAGTTTCCAGGAGCTCAAGAAGCTGTGGATGCCCTTTACAATAAATATGGAATGACTTTAATTGGTTGGTGGATACCAGGACATGAGTCTCTAATATCTAGTAAACCAATTCCAGATGTTGCATCTATCAAAGACTTTAAATTTAGATCACCTCCAGGAATGGAAAGTATGATCTTTACTGCATTAGGTGCTAAACCAATCGTAATGGACTTTGGTGAAGTTCCAACTGCTTTACAAACTGGTCTAATTGATGGTGCTGACTATTCATCTTTAGCAACTAACTATGCAGGTGGACACTATGAGCAAAATAAATATGCTACATACCCAGGTTTTCACTCTATGCCAGCTGACCACTTAGCTTGTAATACTAAAGTATGGAACAAGTTAAAACCGCATGAAAAAGGTGCAATGAAAGCTGCTATAGAAATTTGTGGAAGAACTATCACAAGTTTGGTGGAGAGAAAAAACGCTGAAGCTGTAAAAGCTTTGAAAGAAATGGGTGTTACTCTTCATGACTGGTCTAAAGAGGATAGAGCTAAGTTTAGACAAGCTGCACTTGGTGCTTGGGAAGAGTGGAGAAAAAAATCTCCTGAAGCAAATGCTCTTATAGATATACATACAGCTTACATGAAAGCTAACGGTATCCTATAAGTAAAAGCACATTAAAATCTTGAAGGGCCTGAAAAGGCCCTTCTTATTAATTTAAAATTTTAGCTTATGCTTGATAAACAATTACAAGAACAAAATGAAAAAGTTGCAAGCAAAGATGATTTTCCAATAAATTGGATTGATAGAATTTCTTTATTTTTAAGTCATACAATTAAGTATTTGATACCGATAATCGTACTTGTCATGATGTATGAAATTTTTATGAGGTACATAGTTTTTAAACCAACCTTGTGGGCTAATGAATTATGTTTATGGTTGGCTGGTGTTTGTTATTTAGTTGGTGGTATTTATGCAACAAGGTTAAGAAGCCATATTAGAATAGTATTACTATATGATTGGGTTAGCAGACCAACTCAGAGAATTTTTGACTTAATTAGCACTATAATTATTGTGCTTTTCGCGACTGCTGTAATTTATGGAGGCATGGAGGATGCAGTTAGATCATTTGTAAATTGGGAGAGATTTGCAACATATTGGGATCCACCTATTCCTGCTACGATGAAGCCTCTTACACTTATATGTGTATTTCTTATTGCCGTTCAATCTGTAAATAATTTAATTATCGATTGGAGAAATCCTAAAGAAAAACAATACGATCCATCTAAAGAGTTAAAATAAAATGGAAATAGGCTCACTTTCATTAATACTTATAGTTGGGTTACTAATTCTTATATCTATTGGTGTTCCAATGGGTTTTGCCTCTGGTTTTATGGGTGCAGTATTAGTATTTCTTTATATTGGTGAGCATGCATTAGGTATTTTGCTTTCAAGATATTATTCTCTCGTGGTTACATATTCCTTTTTATCAGTACCTTTATTTATATTTATGGCCTCCTTGCTTGAACGCTCAAATATAGCAAGAGATTTATATGATGCTTTGAATGCGTGGTTAAGAAAAACAAGAGGTGGAGTAGGTGTTGTTACTGCTATCATGGCAACAATCATGGCTGCCATGAGTGGAATTATTGGAGGAGAAATAGTTCTATTAGGATTGATTGCACTACCTCAGATGTTGAGATTAAAATATGATCAAGACATGTCCATTGGAATTATTTGTGCCTCAGGTTCTTTAGGTACAATGATCCCACCTTCTATTGTTTTAATCATTTATGGTTTAACGACAGAAACATCTATAACAATGTTGTTCCAAGAAGCAATTGTTCCAGGTTTATTGATTTCAGGTTTAATCATTACTTACATTTTAATTAGAACAAGATTACAACCACATCTTGCACCATTAAGTGATGAAGCGCCTTTAACTCTAAAAGAAAAAATGTCATATCTTCCAGGTCTGTTACCACCAATAGGAATAGTGATAATTGTTTTAGGTTCAATTTATTCAGGTATAACTGGAATTACAGAAGCAGCTGGAATGGGAGTTGTTGCTACATTAATTATAATTTTTGCTAGAAGAGAATTAACATGGTTTTTATTTAAAGACGCATTAACTAGAACATTTAAAGCATCAGGAACTATTTTAACTATTACTTTTGGTGCAACAGTTTTAGCAGGTGCCTATTCTCTTGCTGGAGGTCCAAAATATGTAGCAGAGACTATATTAGCTTATGATTTAAAACCAATGTATCTAATTTTTATGATGCAAATAATGTTTTTGATTATGGGAGCATTTATGGATTGGGTTGGGATTGTCTTATTAGCAATGCCAGTATTTCTACCAATTGTTATTGCGCTTGGATTTGATCCAATTTGGTTTGGAATTTTATTTTGTGTGAATATGCAAGTTTCATTTTTAAGTCCTCCATTTGGACCCGCAGCTTTCTACTTAAAATCTGTAGCACCACCACATATATCTTTAACAGATATATTTAGAGGTTTTGCCCCATTTATCGTAATTCAATTGATTGTACTTGCATGTGTAATGTTTTTCCCTGAGGCAATGACACAAAATTTCCACGAATTTAAACCAAAATAATGCTTAAAATCGGTTTTATTGGTACAGGTCTTATGGGCCTACCAATGGCTAAAAATATATTAAAAGCAGGATATAATTTAAAAGCTTTTAACAGATCTCAAAATAAAGCTGCTCCTTTAAAAGATCAGGGTGCAGAGATATCAAGTTCAATTAAAGAAGCGGTGAGTGAAAGCGATGTAGTAATTACGATGTTAACAGACGATATCGCCGTTGATGAGATCATGAGTAGTTCTGACTTTTTGGAAGGATTAAAATCAGAAGCTACAGTAATTGATATGAGTTCTGTAAAACCATCAACAGCAACTAAACATGGAAATAATTTAAAATCAAAAAATATAAATTATCTGGATGCACCTGTTTCAGGGGGAACTATAGGTGCAGAGGAAGCATCCTTAGCGATTATGGTTGGAGGTCAGCAAAATATTTTTGACAAAGCAAATGAAATTTTAAAGACAATGGGAAATCCTACATTAGTTGGTCCAATTGGTAGTGGCCAGATTTCAAAACTTGCTAACCAAATTATTGTTGGTCTAACAATAGGCGCAGTAGCGGAAGCAGTAACGTTATGTGAGAAAGCAGGAGCAGATCCCGTTAAAATGATTAGTGCTTTATCTGGAGGTTGGGCTGATAGTAAAATTTTACAAACTCATGGGAAAAGAATGATAGATAAAAATTTTAGTCCTAAAGGAAAAACTTCTACTCATCTAAAAGATATGAACAATATTTTACATAGTGCAAATAGTTTTAATACGCATTTACCTATTTCAAATCTGGTTAAAGAAATGTATAAGACTTTAGTTGAAAATGGTCATGGAAATAAAGATCACAGTTCACTGTATATGGAAATTGAAAGGATGAATAAAAAATGAGCAAAAGATTAGAGGGTAAAAAAATCGTAGTTACAGCAGCAGGACAAGGTATCGGAAAAGCTACCGCTATTGCATTTCATAATGAAGGAGCACATGTCATTGCTACAGATTTAAATGATAAAACTTTAGCTGATTTAAATAAAGAATTTTCTAATATTGTTGTAAAAACATTAGACTCAACAAACAATAGCGCAATCTTAGAGTTCACAAAATCTTTAGACAAAGTAGATGTTTTATTTAATGCTGTAGGGTTTGTTCATCATGGAAGTATTCTTGATTGTGAAGAAAAAGATTGGGATTTTTCTAGCGATGTAAATGTAAAGTCTATGTATTTTATGTGCAAAGCTATATTACCATTAATGGTCAAACAAAATGGTGGAAGTATTATTAATGTTTCTTCTTGTGCTTCTAGTTTAAAAGGTTTTGTAAACAGATTTGTCTATGGCACGACAAAAGGAGCTGTAATTGGTTTAACCAAGTCTATTGCAGCCGATTTTGTTAAGCAAAATATAAGATGTAATTCGATAGCACCAGGCACAGTTTTTTCACCATCTTGGCAAGATAGGGTTAATCAAAGTCCAGATCCTGTTCAGGCTAAAAAAGATTTTATAGCACGACAACCTATGGGTAGATTAGGTACCGCTGAAGAAATAGCTGCAGTAGCTGTTTATTTAGCAAGTGATGATGCTACTTTTACAACGGGTACAACAATTTCTGTTGATGGTGGGATTTCAATATAATTAAATAACAAAAAGGAGAATTATGAAATTATTAAGAGTAGGACAAAAGGGAAAAGAGAAGCCCGCCGCTTTAGATAAAGATGGTAAAATTAGAGATATAAGTTCGCATATAAAAGATTTAAATCCTCATAATTTAAATTTTGATACAATTTCTAAACTACAAGGTGCAGACCTATCATCACTTCCTGAAATATCTGGCAGTGAGAGAATTGGCTCATGTATAACTAATCCAGGGAAATTTATAGCAATAGGACTTAATTTTTCTGACCATGCTGCAGAAACTGGAGCTGAAGCACCATCTGAACCAATAGTGTTTATGAAAGCTACTAGCTGTATCAATGGTCCCAATGATGACATACAGATTGTATCAGGGTCAAAAAAACTTGATTGGGAAGTAGAATTAGGAATAGTTATTGGAAAAGAGACAAAACATATATCTGAAAATCAATCCCAAGATCATATTTTAGGTTATTGTTTAGTAAATGATATAAGTGAACGAGAGTGGCAAATAGAAAAAATGGGTCAATGGGTTAAAGGAAAATCTCATGACACTTATGGACCAATTGGACCATATTTAGTAACTAAAGATGAAATTTCGGATGTGAATAATTTGAAAATGAGCTTAGATGTCAATGGTAATAAAATGCAGAGGGGAAATACGAACACTATGATATTTAATGTTGATCATATTGTGTCTTATTTAAGCAAGTACATGTCTTTACAACCTGGTGATATAATAACAACTGGAACTCCTCCTGGAGTAGGTATGGGTATGAAGCCCCAGCAGTTTTTAAAAGCTGGTGATACTATGAAATTATCTGTTGAAAACTTAGGTGAGCAAAATTCAAAAGTTGTTGCTCTTTAAATAATTGTGAAAATAACTTCTGTTAAAAGTCATGTGCTAAGATATGAGTTAGATAAAGAACTTGGATATTCTCAACAATATTATAAGCAAAGAACTGCTCACATTGTTGAAGTTAACACTGATGAGGGTATAACAGGGTGGGGTGAGTGTTTTGGACCAGGAAATATTGCACTAGCAAATAAATATATTATTGAAAAAGTTATACAGCCTTTAATTATTGGAGAAGATCCATTAAATAAAGAGCATATTTGGCAAAAGGTATACAATCTTTTAAGAGACAGTGGTCAAAAAGGAATGCCTATACAGGCACTATCTGGTATAGATATTTCCTTGTGGGATATTCTTGGAAAAAAAACTAAAGCACCACTTTATCAACTAATAGGCGGAAAATGTAATGAACATATTCCAGTTTATGGTTATGGGATGATGTTACAAAAAAAAAGTACAGAAGAATTAATCGATTTATTTAAAGAGGAAGCGAAAGAAATTAAGTCTAAAAATTTTAAGGCTATGAAAATGAAAATAGGTATAGGTGCTAAGGAGGATCTGAAATTAGTGCAAGCCGTTAGAGAAAGCATAGGCAAAGATTTCAAGTTAATGGTAGATGCCAACCACGCATATAGTTTAAAAGATGCCATTTATGTAGGTAAAGGGCTAGATGAGCTGGATATATTTTGGTTTGAGGAGCCAGTTGCTCCAGAGGATTATGACGGGTACAGACAATTGAGAAATAAAATATCTACGAGTATTGCAGGTGGGGAAGCTGAATTTACAAAATATGGTTGGAATAAATTAATCTCAAATAAATGTATAGATATTGCACAGCCAGAAGTTTGTGGTTTAGGGGGAATTACTGAGTATTTAAAAGTTGTTGCATTAGCTCAAGCAAACTTTATTCCTGTTATAAATCATGTTTGGGGATCAGCTATCAGTATAGCTGTTAATTTACACTTATTAACTTCACAACCAGATATGCCAGGCGGATTATTTCCTTCAAAATCTATGTTAGAATTTGACACAACAGAAAAAAATATTTTTATTACAGATCTTCCAGATGAAGATTTTTCAATTCTAGACCAGGTAAAGAAAAATAATGGTTTTGCTTCAGTATCAGATAATGTTGGCATAGGTATCAACCCCAATAAAGACTTTATCAAGGAATTTGAAGTACATGAATAAAATCAAAACCTTAGAACCAAAAGTTATTTGGAATAGTAAATGTAAGTTAGGCGAAGGCACATTATGGGTTAAAGAACATAACTCGATATATTTTGTTGATATAAAAAAAAAGAAAATCTGTATCTTAAATACAAAGAATAATAAAAAAAAACAAATTAAAGTAAATAAAGAAATCGGCTTTTTAGCGCATATAAAAAAAAATATATTTATCTTAGGATTACAAGGTGAGATAAGAATTCAAAATCTTAAGTCTAAAAAAATCATTAAATCAATATTAATAGAACCAAAGATTAAATTAAATAGAATTAATGATGGTAAAACAGATCCAGCTGGAAATTTATGGTTTGGAACTATGGATAACCTAGAAAGAAAAATTGAAAAGGGATCGTTATATAAGTTAGATAAAAATTTATCATTAACGAAAATTGATAAAAATTATAGGATTACAAATGGTCCAGCTTTTATAGATCAGTTAAATTTTTATCACACAGATAGTTCTAAAAGAAAAATTTATAAAATAAAAATAAATAAAAATAATAAAATTTTAGATAAAAAAATTTTCAAAAAATTTTCAAATAAAGTTGGGGTTCCAGATGGTATGACTTTAGATAATAATAAAAATTTATGGGTAGCTCATTATCATGGTGCCTGTATTTCAGTATTTAACAATAAAGGAAAATTAATTCATAGAATTCAATTTCAAGCCAAAAACATCACTAATTGCACATTTGGTGGAACAAATAATAATCAGCTATTTGTGACATCAGCAACCAAAGGAATGAACAGTGCAGATTTGCGAAAATTTAGATACTCTGGTTCTTTATTTAGTGTAAAAACAAACTGTAAGGGATTTTTACAAAAAAAATTTATTTTAGCTGATGAAAAAAAGAGATCTTTACTATGAAAGAATACCAACAAAGTTACTCAGGGAAGATATCCGTTATTTAGGAACAGTACTTGGCGAAGTCATCAAAAATCAAGAGGGTATAAAGTTTTTTAATTTAGTTGAGAAAGTAAGAAAGCTATCAAAAGCTAATAAAATCAATATTAAAAACAACAATTCATTTAAAAAACTAGTTAAAACTATAAAAAATATTAATCCCAAAGATACTTTCAGATTAACAAGAGCATTTAGTCATTTAATAAATTTCATAAATTTAGCAGAGTCAATAGATACTGCTAGGAACTTAGATGAATATGAAACAAAAAGAAAAAATTTAAAATACAATATATTTATAGAGGAAATATTTAAAAATCTTTTTAAAAATAAGAAAATACCAAACAGTAAAATCTATAATCTTGCAAAGAGTTTAGATATTGGAATAGTTCTAACAGCTCATCCTACAGAGGTGAAAAGAAGAACTTTAATTCAAAAATATCATAAAATTATTGAAATTTTAGAGCAGAGAGACCTTTTTAAATCTTATCCCTCAAAAATTAAAGTATTAGATAAACAATTGCGAGATGAATTTTCAATTATTTGGAACACAGATGATCTTAAAAGAACAAAACCGACCCCATTTGATGAGGCAAGGTGGGGTCTAGCAATTATAGAGGATAGTCTTTGGGACACAATTCCAAAAGTATATAGAAGATTGAATTCTATTTTTGTTAAAAATATGAACAAAGGTTTACCAAAAAATTTTAATCCCATTCAATTTGGGTCATGGATGGGTGGTGATAGAGATGGAAATCCAAATGTAACATCTCAAGTTACCAAACAAGTGATTTTATTATCAAGATGGGAAGCTGCAAAACTTTACGAAAAAACGTTGACTAAAATTATTAGATCTTACTCCATGAAAAAATGTTCAAAAAAAATATCCAATCAAGTAGGAAAGTCTTTCGAACCTTATCGTGTCTTTTTAAGACCTCTAAGAGACAAAATAAGGTTGACTCATAGATCTATTGAACAATACTTAATTGACAAAAAACCTTTGAACCAAAAAATTTTATTAAGATCTACTGAAGAAATCTTAAAGCCTTTAAGAGTTGTAAGAGAGTCGTTAGAGCAAAATCAAAATGAAAATATTGCTAGTGGAGATTTGTTAGATCTTATGAGAAGAGCGAAGTGCTTTGGTATAAATCTAGCTAGATTAGATATTAGACAAGAGTCCTCGAGACATACTCAATTAATCGCTGAGTTAGTTAAAAAAAAATTTAATAGAAACTATTATAAATTTTCTGAGGATGAAAAAATTAATTTCTTAAAATCTAAATTACTTTCAAAAAAAAATTGTATAAACAATTTTAAATTTTCTAATAAAGAAAATAATGAAGTTTGGTCCACATTTAAAATACTTGCTGACGAACCTTCTGAATGTTTAGGTGCCTATGTGATTTCAATGACCACTTCTGCATCTGATATTTTAGCAGTTTCATTTCTTCAAAAAGAAGCAAAAATAAAGCATAAATTAAGAGTTGTTCCGTTATTTGAAACGTTAGATGATTTAGTCAATGCAAGTCAAATAATCAAAAATTTGTTTTCAAAAAAATGGTACAGAAAATTAATAAAGAATAAACAAGAAGTAATGATAGGTTACTCTGACTCTAGCAAAGATGCAGGTAAAATATGTGCAAGTTGGCATCAATATAAAGCGCAGGAGCAGATTGTTAAATTAGCAAAAAAATATAGTGTTAATGCCAGTTTTTTTCATGGAAGAGGAGGTTCGCCAGGAAGAGGCGGAGGACCAATTCAAGCAACCCTAAGATCTCAACCACCAAATTCTGTAAATGGAAAAATAAGAATTACAGACCAAGGTGAAGTTATTCAGCAAAAATATGGTTATGAACCAATTGCTGAATATAATTTGTGTAGTTACATCGGGGCAGTAACTGAGGCAACATTAAATCCACCACCAACACCAAAACCTGATTGGAGGTCACTAATTGAAAAAATGTCAGATATTTCAAAAAGTTCATATAGAAAAAATATCAATCAAAGTTCAGAATTTATAAAATATTTTAAAAATGTCACACCCCATCAAGCGCTTGGTAAATTATCTATTGGATCCAGACCATCAAAAAGAAAGAATTTAGACAATATCAAAAGTTTAAGAGCTATACCCTGGGTATTCGCATGGACACAGGTTAGATTAATGTTACCTGCGTGGTTAGGTAGCGCTGAAGCTTTAAGATATGCTTATATAAAAAAGTTTAGAAGGACTTTAATAGATATGGAAAAAAATTGGCCCTTTTTCAATTCAATGTTAGATATACTTGATATGGTAATTACAAAAGCTGATCCAGAAATTTCAAAAATTTATGAGAAATATTTAGCAGACGAAAAACTAAAAAGGGTTGGAAAAAAACTTAGATTTCAATTTGAAGTAATAAAAAAATTAAATAAAAAAATTACTACAAAAGAAATCTTATTAACACGAAAACAATCTAGAACATTAATAATTGTGAGAAATATATACTCAGAAGTACTAAATATCATACAGCCCATTGTGATCCACAAGCTTAAAAAAAATAAAAAAATATCTGATAAAAAAGATTTAAATAATGCACTTTTAACTTCAATTGCAGGTATATCTGCAGCCATGAAAAATACTGGGTAATGTTTGAGTTTTTAATTGCTTTTGGTGCAGGGTTAATAAGTTTTTTATCACCCTGTGTGTTACCTTTAATTCCAGGATATGTTTCGTATATTTCGGGCCAATCACTTCAAGAAATACTAGAGTCAAAAAAAACAAATTTTTTTCCTCTCGTTTTATTTTGTTTAGGTTTTTCAACTGTATTTGTATTATTAGGCGCTTCGGCATCTCTTTTAGGGCAAGCACTTTTACAAAACTCTGAGGTTCTAAGAATTATTGCAGGAATAATTATTGTAATATTTTCATTTCAGTTACTAGGTATCATTAATATTTCTTATCTAAACTTTGAAAAAAGATTTGATGCAAAAGAGTCTAGAAATATTTTGTTTCCATATGTAATTGGTCTTGCATTTGGTTTTGGGTGGACTCCTTGTATTGGACCTATTTTAGGCTCCATCTTAGCTTTAGCCTCTATTGAAGAAACATTATCAAGAGCAATAATATTACTGATATCTTACTCTTTAGGTCTTGCTATACCTTTTGTATTGTCAGGATATTTAATTCAAAGATTTTTATTATTTTCTAAAAATTTTAGAAAAAACATAAATTTAATCTCAAAAATAGGTGGAATAACTCTTTTAGTTACAGGTATTTTAATTTTAACTAATCAATTACAGGCAATTGGTTTTTATATAATTAAAGTTTTTCCTTTTATGCAAAATTTCGGCTAAAAAGAAGAGATGAAAATCTATCAAATAGACTCAAGTGCCAGAAAAAAAGGCTCAACCTCAAGAGCTTTAGCCAAAAAATTATTAGATAAAATAAAGAAGCCAGGAGACGAAGTTTTATATAGGGATTTAGATGAAGAAATGCTTTTTGTAAGTGGGCTTACAGAGTCAGGGATGAAAATTGATGAAAAAGATCAAACTGAACATCATAAAAAAATGTTTGAATTATCAGATCAACTTGTAAAAGAACTTAAGGAAAGTGATATAATTATTATTTCAGCTCCAATTTATAATTACGGTCCACCAGCTACATTAAAAGCTTGGTCAGACCTGGCAGCTAGAATTGGAGAAACTTTTAAGTTTAAACCTAATGGAAGAAGAGAAGGACTACTAAAAAATAAACAAGCTTATTTAGTAATCACCTCAGGTGGTACAAAACTTAACAGTGCTGAAGATTTTTTAACTCCATGGCTAAAATTTATTTTAAATTTTTTTGGAATAGAGAAGGTAGAAGTAATCAGTGCTGACCAAATGGCTCTTGATTATGATAAATCGATTAAAGCTGCAGAAGCTCAAATTGAGAGTTTATTTAAAAATTGAAAGATATAAATTTAAAAATTAACTTTAACCAAAATTAATTTGATAGTAAGAGTTCCTTGTGAATAATTTAGATAAAAAAAAATATAAAATATTTGCTAATTTTTTAAATCAATTAGCAAAAGATCTTACTAATTTTTATTATTCTAAATTAAATAGAACTTTTAAAGTTTCAAATAAACTGAAAGGAAAAGGCTACGACCCTGTAACAACGTCAGACAAGGCTTTTGAAAAATTCATAAGATCAAAAATAAAAAAAAAATTTCCAAATCATCAAGTAATAGGAGAAGAGTTTGGACATAAAAAATCAAAGAGTGAATTTACGTGGGTAATTGATCCTATAGATGGAACAAGATCATTTGTAATAGGAAATCCTACTTGGAGTAATTTAATTTCTTTAAATTATAAAGACACTCCAGTTTTAGGATTAGCAAATTTTCCAGTTTTAAAAAAATATTATTTAAATTACTCAGATAAATTAGCCTACGTTGTAGAAAATGGAAAAAAAAGAAAAATTTATGTAAATAAAAAAGCTACTTTTAAAAATGTTAGAGTGTCTGCAGCATTTCATGGATCTTTATCTCTTAATAAACAAAAAAAAATTCCCCAAATTTTAAAATTAATGCAATTTCCCTGCAGTGATGCTTTAAGTTATTCACATTTAGCTGAGGGCAGACTAGATATTGTTATTCAATGCTCTAATAAAATTTGGGATATTCATCCATTAATACCAGTCATTAAAGCTGCAGGCGGATTCTTAAATACTTGGAATAATAAAGACGCAACTAAAGGTGGCAACATTTTAGTTTCTTCAAATAAAACTATTCATCAAAAATTTTTAAAATTACTAAAACCTGTTAGTTAATAATTTTAATTAATTATGAATTTAAAGTATATTTTTAAAATATTAGATAAAGAAGAGTGGACTAAAGCAAAAAATAGTGGTGTTTATTCTGGTTCATCAAAGGATTTAGAGGATGGATATATTCACTTTTCTGAGGAGGATCAAGTTTTAGAAACTTTAAAAAAATACTTCTCTAAACAGAATAATTTAATCTTATTAAAAGTACATACCTTAAATCTTGATCATTTGCTTTGGGAGCAAGCCTCTAATGGTGATATGTATCCTCATTTATACTCGCCTCTTGATATAAAAAATGTGAAAGATGAATTTGAATTAAACTTGAATGAAAATGGAATTCATGAATTACCAGATAATTTTTAAAAGTATTAGAGTTTATTAACTTATTCTTCCCAAATAATTGACCATCACTACACCAATTATAATTAATATTATTCCAATTATCCCATAGATGTTTGGAATTTGGTTAAATTTAAGTACAGCAAATAGAACAACCCCTGTTACAGTTAATCCACTATAAGTAGAATAAGCAAACCCAACAGGAAGAGCGGACATTGCTTTTGCTATTGAAAACATAGTAATACACATAAATAATATACATAAGAACGATGGAGTAAATTTTGTAAAACCATCAGAAATCTTGGCCAAACTATTTGATGCTATTCCAAATATAATCCCATTTGCTAAAAATAAATATCCTAAAAAAGGTTTCATAATTACTCTATAGTAATTTTATCAATTAGAGATCTTATCATTGGTGCTATTAAAATAGCAGCTATTAAAGCAACAGGAAAAGCAAACATCCAAGAATAAAACCACCTTCCGAAAAATCCATCTGTTAAACTTGTATTAACGGCTACAACAACACCACTCATAATCAAACTCATGCCAAAAGACATTAAGAAAATAAAAACAAATTGTGCATATTTTTTTTTAATCATATTTAATTATTTCCTAATAAGTTAACCATTAACACTCCAATGATTATAAGAGCTAATCCAATTAATGAATATAAATTTGGTATCTGATTAAATCTAATAACACCAACAATTACAGTTGCTATGATTGTTAATCCTGCGAATGACGCATAGGTAATGCCCATTGGTATATTTTTCATCACTAAAGAAAGTGCATACATACATAGAACTATAGTAATTGCAGTAATGATACTTGGAAATAGAAGGGTAAATCCCTCAGCACTTTTTGCAAAACTATTAGAAGTAACACCTAGGAAAACAGCAATTCCCAGAAAAAGATAGGAAGTAGCGAGACTCATTTAATGACTTTAAATGATATCTCGCTAAATTTATATAATTATTTAGGTATTGGAGTAGCGCCTGTCTCCAAGCTTGCTATTTTTCCATCTTTATATTTGTAAACAGCCATTACAGCTTCAACATTACCATCATTAAATGTTACAAAAGCATGATGAACACCTACTTCATCATTTTCGTAAACTATTCTTACTTTATCTTGATTAATGTCACCACTCATAGCCCATTTCATTACGTCACTTTTATTTAAAACATTTCCTGACTTATGCATTGTAAATTTAAAATCATCATGCAAAAGTTCATTCATTGCTGCTTCATCTTTGTTTTTCAAAGCAGCGCTATATTTTTCTAATATCGACATTTTTATGCTCCTTGTATTATTATCCCATTAGTGTTTGCATTAACTAATCGGATTTGTTTTATTGGTTGATATTCTTCCGAATTGTACCATTCCAATGCTTTTTCATAGGAAGGAAACTTTATTACAACAGTTCTGCTATATTGCCAAGTTCCTTCTATAATTTGGTTTGTACCACCTCTAATTATGTAATCACCACCAAATTTTTCTGCAATCGGTTTAACTTTTTCAACATATTCTTTATAATCTTTTGGATTAGTTACCTCTATATTAAAAATAGCATAACCAGCTTGCATTTTTAATTATTAAGTTAAAGACTTATCTCTGACATTTCCCAAAGCTGAGCACTTTCTATGCATTCTTCATAAATGGCTTTTGCAGTAGGGTTATTTCCAGATACAAATTCTTTCATTCCAGGTTCATTATGAACTGAAACCTTGAACAACATACCTGTTTTATCTGGTTTCATTGCCCCAATAGTTTTTTCTGGATAGGCAACGCTTTTTCTAACACCCATTCCCTGATCAGATTGCATCCATCCCATGAAAGTCTCCATTTTACCTTCTTTAAAATTTACTAATGCTAACATTTCTTTTTCCATTATTTTCTCCTTTTGTTAATTTAATATAAAGTTTGTACTACTTTTTTAACTCGCTCTTCTCCGTCTGGAACAGCTGAATTTACAAAAGTATGACAAGCTTCTGTTTTTACTTTATCATATTTTGCACCATTATATTTATCAACAGCTTTGTTCACTCCATCATCCCATTCCTTTCCAGAAATACCTATTTCAAGAGCATATGATTTTAGAACTTTAACTGATGCCATTGATTTTTCTTTCATACTGTACTCAAAACTTTCTCCGGGTGGTAAAAAATAGTTTGCCATATAAATACCACTACATTCCCAAGCTTTAGATTTATCACTATCAGACATCTCTGCAATTGCAGTTGATGAAAAAACAACACTAAATAGTAATGTTAACATCGTTTTTTTCATTATTGATCTCCTTTTTTTTAATTAATAAGTATAATTTCCACTCATTTGATTTAATGAATGAGCCATTCCAGCTTTACCTTTAATATTTTGTCTGCTTGAAAAACCTGTTCCAGAAATCTTTTCATATTTTCCAGTTCCACCAACAATTACAAAATCTCCAGAACCACCTTGGCCTCCAGTACCTTTACCTTTATAATTTATAAAGACTTTTTCACCATCCATTAGGTAAAAAGTACACATACCTGTTTCGTCATCAAATTTACCTGCAACTAATGTTAATCCTCCAATACAGTGCATTGTAGACTTATCAAAAATACTTCCCTCTTTATCGGACAGTCCAGCATTACCATCATATGTAATACTCATATTTCCATTGCCACCATCCATTACATTTACTGCCCAAGACCCCGCTCCAGAGGCATTAAATTTACCTGTTTCAGCTAAAGAGTAGGTTGTTAAAAGCGAAATTATTATTATTAATATTATTTTTTTCATTTTATCTCCTCATTTCTTCATTGCATTGAACATGCTTAGTGTGTCGTCAAACGCAATAAACATTGTCAGTTTACCATCATCACCTACTTCAAAGTAATGACCAAAAATAGTATCCATTCCATCTGCCTTAGCAGTTGCCTTAACAAACACTTTATTTCCCTCACTAATCATCATATCTGGGGTTACTGAAAAATTATTCCAAAATTGTGGAACTTGCATCATGGTTTTCATATATGCATCTTTTCCTTTATGAGTTCCTGACATAGGATGCTTATCTCCAGGATAAATCCAAGTGATATCATCATGTACCATTTCCATAAATGCCTCCATTTCTCCTTTACCAAAAAGTTCATATCCTTTTTTAACTACTTCTTTTGCATCCATTTTTTTACTCCTATATATTTAACTTACATCAACATTAGTCTAACTGATAATTGTTAAAGTAATGTTATCATTGCAACTTTGATATGCGGTAAAATAGAGCTTCAAGGATTATAATTTCAATTAGTAAAGTATATCGTCATATGTAATTTAAAAAACATACATATTTGTTGATGATAATATTATTTTCAACTATTTGGGGAATGCTACAAAATTTTTTTTTATTTTTAATAAATCTTTGCTAAAAGTAATTAATGGTCGAAAAATTTAACGGAATATTTTACTTATTAATCTTTATTGTTCATTTTATTGTTTATGCTGTTTATGCATTTAGGACTGTAGTTGGAACTAAATCATTTATGGATCAATATGGAATGGATTACAGTTCAGCGGCTATGGTAAGATTTTTTGGAGCTCCTTTTGTTGGCTCCATATTAATGGCACTTTATATAATGTTTGTAAGAGACGGTGGTGTTAATGGAACATGGAGTTTTTTTAATTTAATTTTTGTTCAGAATCTAATGTACTTTATCATTGGATTTTACACTATTAACATTAATAAGCTTGGTCATAACGAAAAAACAACAAATGAAGGAGTAATTGCTGCAGGAGTACTCACTATTTTAAGTGCAGTTCTAACTTACGGTCTTTCTGATAAAATTTATATTTAAAACCAACTAGGTATTGGTAGACCTTTTTCTTCTAAGAATTTTTTATTGAACATTTTAGTTGCGTATTTATCGCTTCTATCACAAAGAATTGTAACAATTGTTTTTCCTGGGCCTAATTCTTTACCCATTCTGATAGCTCCTGCAATATTAATCCCACAGCTGGTCCCTAAGCTCAATCCTTCATTTTGAATTAAATCATAAAGAATTGGCAATGCCTCATGATCATCAATTGAATAAGCGTCATCAATTTTAGCATCTTTAAAATTTGCAGTTATTCTACTAGATCCAATTCCCTCCGTTATTGATCCACCTTCAGATTTTAATTCTCCGTTTTTTACATAATTATAAAGAGCAGAACCTTTTGGATCTGAAAGGAAAATTTTTATATCTTTATTTTTTTCTTTAAGAGCATTACTAACTCCTGAAATTGTTCCACCAGTTCCTGAAGAACATACAAATCCATCAACTTTACCATTGGTTTGATCCCAAATTTCTTTACCTGTTCCTTCGTAATGACCTTTGGCATTTGCTGTATTATCAAATTGGTTAGCCCAAATTACTCCATTATTATTTGAAGGTCTAAGTTCATCAGCTAACCTTGCTGCAACTTTTACAAAGTTGTTATCATCTTTATAAGGTTTAGCTGGAACTAATTTTAATTCAGCACCTAGATTTCTTAAAAGATCTTTTTTTTCTTGGGTTTGATTGTCATTCATTACTATGATTGTTTTATATCCTAGTGAATTTCCTAAAAGACCTAAACCAATTCCAGTATTCCCAGCCGTACCCTCAACAACTGTTCCACCTTTAGCAATTAATTTTTTTTCTTGAGCATCTTTAATTAAAGCAAGAGCTGCTCTGTCTTTTACCGATCCACCTGGATTTAAAAATTCTGCTTTTCCAAAAATGTTGCAACCAGTAATTTCTGAAGCTGCTCTTAATTTTATTAAGGGAGTATTTCCAATCCCTGAAATAAAATCATTTTGTAAATCATTCATTATTCTGATTTTTTATCACTATCAGGAGTAATACCATATGGTTTAAATTCACTGTCTGCCATACCAACATTCTTTGCAGGTATCCCAACCATTACAGCTTTCTCAGGAACATCTTTTGTAATTACAGCATTTGCTCCAATTTTTGCACAACACCCAACAGTAACTGGACCTAAAACTTGTGCACCAGATCCAATTACAACTTCATTTTCAATCGTTGGATGACGTTTAACATTTCTTTGATCATTTGAATTTATACTTGGGGCTATTCCTCCTAGAGTTACCATATGATAAATGGTTACATTATCACCAATCTCGGATGTCTCCCCAATTACAACACCCATACCATGGTCAATAAATAAATTTTTTCCTATTTTTGCTTTAGGATGAATTTCAATACCAGTCAGAAATCTAGAAAATTGTGAAATGATTCTGGCTATCAAATGAAATTTTGCGGTACTAAAGAAGTTAGCCAACCTATGAAAGAAGACAGCTTTCACTCCAGGGTAAGTCAAAACTAAACTTAATTTTGATTTTGCTGCAGGATCACGGTCAATTATTGATTGTAAAAAATCGTTCATTTATGCTGGTTGAATTTTTAATTTACAGGATATATAGTGATTATATTGAGTAATTAAAGGATAATTTATGTACAAAAACACTAACTGTTTTCACCTGGCAATTCCATGTGGAGATTTAGAAATAGCTAAAAAATTTTATAGTGAAACTTTAGGATGTAGATTAGATAATTCAGCTCAGGAATGGGCCGATGTTGATTTTTGGGGAAATGAATTAACCCTACATAAAAGTGAGCATAAATTAGATAGTGAAAGACACGATGTTGACATGGGTAATGTATCAGTCCCACATTTTGGAGTGCATTTATCTAGAAAAGATTTTGATAGTTTAAAACAAAGATTAAAAGATAGTGGAACTAAATATTATGATGAGCCTTATTTAAGATTTAAAGGTACAAAATATGAACAAGAAACTTTCTTTGTTAAAGATCCAAACGAAAATATTTTAGAAATCAAAACTCTTACAGCAAATTCGGAATAATTATTATTTAATAATTATTTTTTAATGGAATTTCTTTTACTTGGTTTTTTTACAAGTCTAAGCTTAATATTAGCTATAGGAGCTCAAAATATATTTGTAATTGAGCAGGGCTTAAAGAAACAATACACATTTACTGTTTGTTTTATATGCTCAATTTCAGATTGTTTTCTTATATTTGTAGGTATTTTTCTTTTTTATTATTTTGATCAATATTTTACTACTACAATTGAATTAATTTTTAACATTCTTTTATTTTTATTTTTAATTCATTTTATTTATTCAAAAATAAAATTGAGTATTAAAAAAATTGATTTAAATCAAAATTTTGAAAAAATTTCTTTAGTTACTGTAATTTTTAAAACTTTAGGTTTTACTTATTTAAATCCTCACGTTTATTCAGATACTATATTTTTTTTAGGTAATTTTTCGAAAAGTTTTTTGTTAAATGATAAAATAATATTTGGTGTTGGAGCTTCTATAGCGTCTACACTTTTTTTCTTTTTTATTGGATATGCATCAAATTATTTTTCAAAATATCTAAATAATAAAAAAATTTGGAATATAATTAATTGGATAATAATTTTTATAATGTCTATAATTACTTTATATGTGATTAGAGAAATAATTTATTCAATTAATCTTTAATTTTATTCCACTCAGCCATACCACCAGAGATATTTTTTACATTTTTAATTCCCATATCCTTCATAGTTTTGGTAGCTAACGTACCTTGTCCACCTACACCACAAAAAACTACATACTCTTTATCTGGATTGTCTTTAAAAATTTTGTTTTCAAGAGGGCTTCCTTCAGCCAAGTAAAATTCAAGTAGACCTCTGTCCATGTGTATAGCATTGCCTATAGTACCCTTTGAAAAGCTTTCTTTGTCCCTAACATCAATAAATTGAACATTTGGGTCACTAATTTTTTTCTTTGCATCTTCTGCAGTTATATTTTCAATCTCGTTACTAACGCTCATTAGTTCTTCAAATTTTTTCATTATTCTCCTTTAATTTAATATTTTTTAGATTGTAACTAAGATTCTATAAAAGTGAATTATTTAATTATTATTTTTGTTGTGACACAGGTAATTATTGAAATAATAAATTTTTTTCGTATTAGTATAGAATGAATAATAAAAGGAACTTTATAAAAATTGTAAGTCTGTCATTTTTTTCATTACTTATAGCCCCTTACAAATTTGCTTTTTCGGAAATTAAAAAAATTATCAATAAAAATTTAACTAAAAAGCAAAAAGAAATCATGTTTAATGAGGGAACAGAAAGAGCTTTTACAAGTAAATTACTTAATGAGAAAAGAAAAGGATTTTACCTTTGTGCTAATTGTGGAGCTAAATTATTTTCATCTGAGGCAAAGTTTGATAGTGGCACTGGTTGGCCATCTTTTAGTGAGGCACTCCCAGGTGCTTTTAAAACTAAAATAGATTATTCATTTGGTATGAGAAGAATAGAATACCATTGTGCAAATTGTGGTGCTCATCATGGACATGTTTTTCTTGATGGTCCAACCGCTACTGGAAAAAGATTTTGCAATAATGGTTTATGCCTATTGTTTGTTCCTGAAACTTAAGATTTAAATATATTCTTATTTATTTTACTTATTTCCTTAAAGGCACCATTAAATTTTTTTGATCTGTGAAAATTTCCAGGAAAAATAAAACATTTCAACTTAGCTTTTACAGCAGAATTGAGACTAACCTGTGTATCCTCTATTGCAATACACTCTTTGGGTTTTAGCTTAAGTTCTTTTAAAGCCAATTTATATATTTCAGCAGATGGTTTAAGTTTTTTAACTAATTTAGAATTACCAATAAAATCAAAATCTTTTTTATTTAAACTATCCCTTAAACAAAAAAAAATTGAATTTATATTATTTTTTGAGGTTGAAGAGACAAAAGCTAGTTTGATTTCTTGTTGTTTACAATATTTTATTATTTCCTTAACGCCAGTTCTTAACTTAAGTTTATTTTTTTTTAAGTAGCTATTAAATATTTTTGTTTTTAATTTGATTATATTTTTGGAATTAACATTTTTTTTAGTTTGTTTTGCATATCTCAATATTCTTTCTTCACCCCCAGATTTATTGAGTAAATTTTTGTAAATTTCTTTTGTCCAATTCCATTTAAGACCAGCAATTCTAAATGCACTATTAAATGATTTTCTTTGAATTTCAGATGTTTCAACGATGGTCCCAATTGATCCAAATAATAGCGCCTTATATTTTATCAACCTTTAATAGCTCCAGCTGTTAGACCACTAATAATTTGCCGTTGAAAAAACATTACTAAAATAAAAAGAGGAGCTGTGGCTGATACAACAGATGATACGGCCCACATTAAATTACCCTCATGTTGGTTAGTTCCTAAATAACTTTGTATCTTTGGTACCATTGTGTGATTTTCCTGATTCAATAGTAATGCAGTTACTGTAAAATCATTATAAGCTAGCATTAAACTAAACAAGCCCGCAGTTATCACCCCTGGCCACATTACTGGCATTATAATGTGTCTGAAAGTTTGAAAATATGAACATCCATCTATTAAAGCACTCTCATCAAGTTCTCTAGGTACTGTTTTAAAAAAGGAATATAGAAGCCATAGTGTAAATGGTTGATTAATAGCAACCAACACAACAATTGTTGTAGGTAATATTCCCCAAATTTGAAGTTCAAAAAATGGAAACAGATATCCAGATACTAAAGTTATGTGTGGCATTGCTCTAAAAATTAAAGCTAGAATTAGTAACCAAAACGCATAATTTCTTGTAGATCTTGATAGAGCATATGCGCCGAGTGTTCCAAGGAATAAAGAAATACTAACAACAAAAATTGTAACAATAACAGTATTTTTTGATGCCTTCCAAAACTCTCCTTCAGTCCATGCTTGACTATAGGCGTTTGTAGTAAATTTTCCTCCAGTTTCAATTAAAGTATTAAAAGCTGAAATAGCATACCACCAATCTGATCTAGAAAAGAAATCAGCTCTTACTTTAAATGATCCCCAAAATGTCCAAATAAATGGAAAGCAAGCAATCAAAAGCCATACAATTATAAAAATTGTATTAAAAGTTTTTAAACTTGTCGTTTTTTTATCTAATCCATAATCCATAATTACCTTGCTATCCTAAACTCTTTCCAAGTTCTTATCAAAACAGGAGCTAATAAAATTGCTATTCCAACTATAGTCATAATAGAAGTTGCTGCAGCAGAGCCGAATAATATTACTTCTTCATTAACCAGATTATCGTAAATTAACCATGATAAAGATTGTGCGCTTCCTTCTGCACTAAATCCAATTATTGGTTCAAAAACTCGGAAATTATCCATTAAAGAGATCAATGCTACGAAAGTAACCACAGGGTAAATATGTGGAAGTACAATATGCTTAATTCTTTGAAATCTTGATGCACCATCAATAATAGCGGCCTCCACCGGTTCTTGAGGGACTGTTTGAAGAGCGGCATAAAATACTACAAATGCAAAAGGGGAGTGATGCCAAATACCATAAATAATTATTGTAATCCAAGTTAATGTTTTTGAGGACTTAAGGGATAAATAAGGATCATTCATCAAGTTTTGAATATTTGCACCAATTATTCCTTGAGAATCAATCATCCAAAATAAAACCAAAGAACCAACTAAAGGAGTTACTATCATGGGTAAAATTGTTCCAAAAATTAATGGTCCCCTAATTTTTCTGGCAACCGCATTTAAGCTTAGTGCTATTATAAAACCTAACAAAAGCACATTCGGGGTTACAAATAAACAGTATGTTAAAGTGAATATTAAAGCTTTATAAAAAGGAAGATTGGTAACCTGATCTATAAAAGCACCAAAACTATCAGTTTCATTCCAAAATTTTTTTATTTCATCAACTGCCAAATGATTTCGGTCAGTATAAGTTCCAAAACCATTAAATTTTCCAAGAGGCTTTGCTTCTCTAATTTTAGAGGTTTCCTCATTATCAACAACAATTGAAACGGTACACCCAAATGGATCACATTTTTTAACTTCTTTTACTATTTGATCATGCTGCGCATAAAATGATTGTATGCCAGTTGATATTATTGGTAGCCCTATAAACAGGATCATTGCTAAACCTGTCGGTAAAAAAAACCAAAAAAATGTTTTATTGGGCATCTAAATATTAATTAAGTGGGGAAAAATTCCCCACTTAGATTTTTAGATTTTATAGAAAGCCTTGTTCTTTAGCTTTACTGATATAAGCAGCCTCAACGTCTTTCAATGCTTGTTCAGCTGACTCTTTACCTTGTAAAAACTCAACAATCTCACTTCCTAAAGCACCATGCATTAATCCCATTTGTGGCAACATTGGATATGGTTTTGCTTTCATTTTTACAGCCTCGATTACACCAATAGATTTTGGTCCTGGAACAAATCCCTCTACTAACCAAACAGCTTGATCAGCAGCATCAGCAACCATTTTCTTATTTGATGCTGCATGTGCTAAAGCTCTAAATGTAGCATCTGCATCTGCATCTGATCTGTTTTTTGCAAGAGTAAAACCATCCCACCATAGTGTAGCTGCTGGAATATTTCCTCCACCAACAGTGGCAGGTCCAGCTAGTTTTGTTGCTTTAGTAATATTTGGATCACCCTCATCATCTAAAAGAGTTCCTGATCTAGATGCCCATAACGTCATCAATGCAACATTTCCAGATTCCCATTCTACTTTAATTTCTTCACTATCATGAGTTAAGTAATCAGGATTACTCAATTCAGATAATTTTTTTAACATATTTAAAGTTGCAACACCTTTAGCGTTATTAATGTTTGGTTCTGCACTTCCAGATTTAAAGAATTCACCACCATGACCGATAAACATGTTTACAAATTCTTCAGCTAAGTTCCATCCAGCTTTATAAGCAGCTGCATATGGATGTTGCATTTTTCCTGAAGCTCTAATTTTTTCAGAAGCGGCAACAACTTCCTCATATGTTTTTGGCACAGCTATGCCCATATCTTTTAAAATATCTTCTCTATAGTACAAGTGCTGAGTATTAGCCATAAATGCTACAGCCATTACTTTTCCATCAATTGTAATCAATTGAGAGTCTTGAATTCCTTTTCCATATTTTTTAACAAGATCATCTAATGGTCTAATTAAATCTTGGTTCATTAAAGGAACAATCGAACTGTTTGCAGCAATTCTTGCTGAAAATTCAGAAGGGTTTGCAGTTAATGCTGGCACTGCGATTTTATTATGCTCAGATGAGTGAGTCACTTTAAAATCAGCATTTCCTTTACATTGTTTAGAAGTTTCAACGAAAGTTCTCAATGCAGGAAAATCATTAGCCAAAATATTTATTGATCCACTTTTAATGTTACAATCTGCAAATGCAGATGTTCCAAAAATTAGAAACAATAAAGTAACTAGTATTTTTCTCATATATTCTCTCTCTATATTATTTGTTAAATTATAATTTAAGTAAAAACTATACCCACTCCTTATAGGTAATAAAAGTCATAATTAAATCACTTTTGACGCAAGTTCTGAACCCTTTACCAAAGACTCAAGTTTTTTGTAAACTATATTTTCATCAACATTTCCAAAGCCAGCAAAAGTACTAAATCCGCAGTCTGTTCCTGCTAATAATTGTTCTGCATTAATGACTTTAGAAAAAGTTAAAATTCTATTCTTTACAACCTCGGGATGTTCTACAAAATTAGTCGTTGAGTCTATTACACCTGGGGCAATTATTTTATCATTTGGAACTTTTAAATTTTCAAAAATTTGCCACTCATGAGAATGTCTTGGATTAGATGACTCAATTAAGTATGTTTGAACATTAGCTTTTAATGCAATTGGCATTATCTTTTCTAAAGGAATATCATGTAAATGAGGACCTTCATAATTTCCCCAACAGATATGAAGCCTTATGTTAGAACTATCAATATTTTTTATAGCATTGTTAAGACACTCTATTTGTTTTTCTGCTCTAATCAAAAATTCTTTTTCATCTAAATCTTTGAAAGTCATGTGTCTTGCTAGAGCTAAATCAGGACAATCCAACTGTAATTTTATTCCATTTGACGTAATTTCTTCGTATTCCTCTTTCATTAAATTTGATAAATTTTCTAAATAGTCATCATCGTTTTTATAAAATTTATTTGGTAAAAAAGCAGATATAACACCAGGAGATGCAGCATTCATAAAACCAGTTTTATGATTATTTTTATTTAATGCTTCTTTAAAATTACTAATATCTTTAGTTAAAGATGATTTATCTTTTATTTTGAGCTCACCAGTACAACATGGTCTTGTATATTTAGGTGTACCACCTGTTCTTGCAATTCTTTCCTTGTAAGATGGAAAGTCATCTAAATCTTTAGGTGCTTTTCTCTCACTTTCACCAGAAAAACCGTCCAATCTATCTTTAACATAAGTTGCATAGCTGATCTTTGACATTTCACCGTCACTTACAATATCTATACCAACATTAATTTGTTTTTTAACTACCTCATTTACATCTCTACTAACTATTTGATCAAATTTATTTAAGTCAATTTTTTGATTTTGGTCTTTCTTAAATAAAAGGTCTGATAATTCATATGATCTAGGCAAACTTCCTACATGAGTTGTTTTAATTTTTCCCATAAATCAATTCATTAAAATTTGTTTCCATATAGCC
>CABZKL010000003.1 GCA_902526405.1 uncultured Pelagibacteraceae bacterium | reverse complement strand
TATTAGTCTCATCTATAAATTCACTTGATTTTACCCTTAGATTTTGTGTCATTTTATTGTGTTGGTGGTTTTTCACCCATTTTATAAATTGCTTTTATTTCATCATTAGATGTATCTCTAGCCATATTAAACCATTTACGACAACCATGAGTATGGTTCCATCTTTCAAACTGCACACCTTTAATATTTTTTCTCATAAATAAATATTCTGCCCATTCATCATCACTTAATTCAGTTGGTTGTTTGGGTCTTTCAATGTGAGCTTCTCCACCAGCTTTAAATTCTTGCTGATCTCTTTCTCCACAATATGGACAATTAATTAAAAACATTAATGTGCAACTGCTGCAGCACCATGTTCATCTACAAGGTCACCACTTACAAATCTATTTAAATTAAATGCAGCATTTAGTTTATGAGGCTCGTCATTAGCAATAGTATGAGCAAATAAATCTCCAGAACCAGGTGTTGCTTTAAATCCACCTGTACCCCAACCACAATTAAAATATAATCCTTTGATTGATGTTTTGCTTAGAATAGGACTTGCATCAGGACATATATCGACAATACCACCCCATTGTCTTAGCATTCTCATACGACTAAAAATTGGATATAATTCTAAAATTGCATTCAAAGTGCCTTCTACAATTTGATGACTACCTTTTTGAGAATAAGAAATATAATCATCTGTACCAGCACCTATAACTAGCTCACCTTTATCTGATTGACTAACATATGCATGAACAGCATTTGACATAACAACAGTATCAATAATTGGTTTGACAGGTTCAGAAACTAAAGCTTGCAAGGGTTTACTTTCAAGTGGAAGTTTTAAACCTGCCATATTAGCAACTACGCTAGAATGTCCTGCTGCAACTACACCAATTTTTTTAGTTTTAATAAATCCTTTTGTTGTTTCTATACCCTCAACTGTATCACCACTTCTCTTGATACCTTTAACTTCACAGTTTTGAATGATATCAACTCCCATTTCATCTGCACCCCTTGCATATCCCCATGCAACTGCATCGTGTCTTGCTGTACCAGCTCTTCTTTGTAAAGTACCACCCAAAACAGGATATCTAATATCTTGTGATGTATTTATAATTGGACAAAATTTTTTTACTTCCTCAGTGTTTAAATAAACCGCATCTATTCCATTCAGTCTGTTAGCGTGAGTTCTTCTTTTTAAATCTCTGACATCTTGTAAATTGTGAGCAAGATTCATTACACCTCTTTGACTAAACATAACATTATAATTTAGTTCTTGTGATAAACCTTCCCATATTTTTAAGGCATGATCATACAAACCTGCACTAGCATCCCATAAATAATTTGATCTAATAATTGTTGTATTACGACCGGTGTTTCCACCACCAATCCAACCTTTTTCTACTACAGCAATGTTTTGCACACTATGCTTTTTTGCTAAGTAATATGCTGTTGCTAAACCGTGACCACCACCACCAACAATTACAACATCATATTCTTTTTTAGGTGCTGGATCTTTCCAGGCTCTTTGCCAATTTTCATGATACGACAAAGCATTTTTAAATAAAGAAAATATAGAGTACTTATTTCTCATAATAATTGAATAATTACTTTATAAAGATTGAATTTTCAATACAATCGCTTATTACACAATGTCATACGGAAGAGTGGGTGAGAGGCTGAAACCAGTCGTTTGCTAAATGACCGTGCGAGGAAACTTGTACCGAGGGTTCGAATCCCTCCTCTTCCGCCATTAAAATAGAGGACGATCTTTAAAGAAATTTCTCATTATAATAGGCCTTTGTTCTAATATATATCTGTAAACATTGTAGTTTTCCATTACCCGCTGAACATAGTTTCGTGTTTCCCTAAATTTTATTAACTCAACCCAATCAACATAATTAATTTGTTTCTTTTGTGGATTTTTATTAATTTTTTTCCAATACTTAACTCGGTTTGGTCCTGCATTATAAGCGGCAACTGCAAAAGGGTAGGCACCATCATATTGTAAGATAAGGCCTGCAATATAATGAGAACCTAAATTGATATTATATTCAGGATCGGTAGTTAATCTTGATTTTGAATAAGGAAGTTTTGCTTGTTTAGAAACTAATTTTGCGGTGTAGGGCATTAGTTGCATTAATCCTTTTGCACCCGCGTGACTGTTGGCTTCTATATCAAACTCACTTTCTTGTCTTATAATAGATAAAATTAAAGCGCTATCTGGGATTTTTCTTCCATTAATACTTTTTGGTGTACTAATAATGGGATAATTAAATTTATTATGAAACCTTTTTTGATAGGAAGCAATTTTAGAAACTTGTATAGCAAAGTCATATCTATTTATATTTGTTGCAAGTTCAGCTGCTAGTATTTCACTACCTTTGGAAATATCATCATTGGCTAGATGTCTTAAAATAAATTTAGTATATTTATCTTTTTTAAGCTCATCTAAAAGATAAGTAATCTTAACCAGTTCTTTATTAAAAAAAATAAGTCGATATTTTTTATCAACTTGCATGTCTTTATTAAGTTCAAATTTTCCATTTGGATTGATCTTTAAAAATGCTAATTGACCATAATAAGTAGTTAAATATTTTGATGCTTCTAAATACCATTTATTCGATTGCTCTTTATCTCCAAGTTTCTCATATGCACTAGCAAGCCAATAAGCTCCTCTAGAGGTACTAATTGGATAGTTAACGTTGTCATAAAAATTTTTAAAATGATTTTTTGCTGTTAAAGGATCATTTAAAAAACTCAAAGCTATCCAGCCACTCATCCACTCTGCTGCTGCAAAGTCTGACCCTTCAGTCATACCATGATTACTTGATATTTTATAAGCAATTTCGTATTTTTTTTTATAAATTAGAGCCCGTGAAATTATTTCTCTTTCTTTCCACCATTTTTCTGGCATCACTAAATAATCTTTATCATTTTTAATTTTTAGTAAAATCTCTGTTGAAGAGTCTACACGACCTTTTTTTCTTCTCCATTTTAAACGATCATAATTAAGACCTGCATCATTTTTAAATTTTTGTGGCACATTTTTAATTGCTTGGTCAACTCCATATCCCTTACTTATTAGTATTTGTCTCGCGGTATATAAAAGCTCATAATCTTTTGGTAAATATCTTGTTATTCTTTTAAGATCCCAATGCTTTCCATTCCATGCAAGATAATCTGCTCTTTTAATATAATCATCTGCATTTAGACTTTTTTTAAATTTTTTTCTAAAAAACTTTAAATCATTCCTAGATAATTTTGCTGTAATCCAACCTTCTTTAATTAACTTTGTACCCTTAGATTTATCACCAATTAATAGGAGACTTTCACCTAATATCATTTTACCATATCCACTAAGCGGTTCGTTAGCTCCAAACCATGTAATTATCTTCTTGGGCGAAACATTAGCCGTAGACAATTTATGTTCTGCCAAAAATCTTAATCTATCAATTCTTGGATATTCAGGATTACTGTCTATAAAAACCTTATAATCGTAAAAAGAGGCTTGATTTCCAGTTTTTAGTAGATGTCTCCACTGAATAAAATTATAAATAGATTTATCCTTAGCTTTTTTGGAAATATTTAAAGCTGAGGTCCATTTACTTTTTTGCATTTCAGAAATTGCTTTTTTTGCCAAACCAAAATCTTTTTTGCTATAATATTTAGATATTTTAATGTTTTTAGTAGTTGTTACTCCTGCAACACTTGGTTTTTTTTTAGGAATTTTAAAACTTAACTTTTTCTCTTTTATTTCCTTAACAACAACCTTTTTTTCAACCTTTTTTAATTTTGTAGGTTTTTTAAGAGGAGTAATAATATTTTTTGATATTTTTTTAATTATCTCCTCCGATGATAAAGTAGGTTTTTGAGGAGGAACAATTTGTATTGTCTCTGCGTAAAGGTTAGTTATTTTAAGAGAAACAAATAAGACCATTCCAAGAATAAATAATATTTTTTTGCACATAATCTTTTAGTATATGAATCTCTAAACTATGTTATAAGTATTTATGTTTAAAGGATCAAATGTTGCCTTAATCACTCCATTCAAAAATAATGGTCTAGATGAAGATGCATATATAAAGCTAATTCATTTTCATATTGACAATGGTACGTCTGGACTAGTCCCTGCGGGTACTACTGGAGAATCTCCAACTCTCAGCCATACTGAACATGAGCGTGTGATTGATTTATGCATTAAAGAAAGTAATGGAAAAATACCAGTTATTGCTGGTACGGGCTCTAACTCTACTGAGGAGGCTATTTCTCTAACTTCTCATGCTGAAAAGGCAGGTGCAAATGGTGCATTAATTGTAACACCATATTACAACAAGCCCACTCAAGAGGGGCTGTATCAACATTATAAAGCTATTAATGATAAATGTGGAATTCCTATTATAATTTATAATATACCAGGCAGGTCAGTAATTGATATGTCAGTTGATACAATGGCAAGACTATATGAATTAAAGAATATTGTTGGTGTAAAAGATGCCACTGGTGATTTAGACAGAGTTGATCAACAGTTAAAGAAAATGGGTAATGAATTTATTCAATTAACAGGAAACGATGATAACGCATTTGAATTTAATAAAAGAGGAGGAGTTGGGACTATTAGTGTAACTGCAAATATAGCACCAAAGCTTTGCTCAGAATTTCAAAAAAATTCAACGTCTAAAAATGATGAAAATCTTACTAAAGCAAAAGAAATAGATGACATTTTGCAACCAGTACATACCGCAATGTTTGTAGAGAGCAACCCTAGTCCAGTAAAATATGCTGCTAAACTAATGAATTTGTGTGACGATGAAGTTAGATTACCATTGGTTAAAGTTACAGAAGAGACTAAAATAATTATAAAAAAAGCCATAGAATCTGCAAAACTTATTTGATGAACAAAAAAACCAATTCTGGTTTAAAGATTATTTGTTTAAACAGAAAAGCAAGTTTTAATTATTTTTTTGAAGATCTTTTAGAGGCAGGAATCGTTTTAAAAGGTTCTGAAATTAAGTCGATTAGAGATGGTAAAGTTAATATAGCGGATGCTTATGCAGTTGAAAAAAAAGGTGAAATAGTACTTATTAATTCACATATTTCTCCATATAAACAAGCAAGCTATTCAAACCACAATCCAACAGATGAAAGAAAACTTTTGTTAAACAAAAGAGAGATAAACAAACTTATTGGAAAAATGCAAAGAGACGGCTTTACCATTGTACCTACAAAGATGTATTTTAAAAAAGGTAAAGCTAAAATTGAACTAGCAGTTGCTAAAGGAAAAAAACAATACGATAAAAGAGCAACAAAAAAAAACAGAGATTGGAACCGTGAAAAATCAAGATATATCAGAAAATCTAGCTAAAATAGTTTATTTAGGCATAGGATCAAATCTTGGTGTTAGAATTGAAAATATTGAAAAAGCTAAATTTCATTTAAAAGAAAATAACATAAAATTTATTTCAATTTCAAAATACTATGAAACACCATCATGGCCTAACACCAATTATCCAAAATATTTAAATATAATATTGAAAATTATTAGTTATCATGATCCTTTAAGTTTACTTAATATTTGTAAAAAAATTGAGATTAGCTTAGGTAGAAAAAAATCAAAAAAAAACTCTCCCCGTATATGCGATATCGACATTATTGATTTTCATGGAATGAAATTAAATATCAAAAGTAAGCTAAATTTACCTCATAAAAGAATGCATAAAAGAAATTTTGTTTTATTCCCCTTGTTTGAGATTGAAAAAAACTGGAAACACCCATCTAAAAAATTAGATATTAAGACCCTAATTTCGTTACTTCCTGTGGACGATATTACATCTATTAAACAAATTTAATTTAATGATATAGTAAAGAATGCTGAATTCTAATGAACTTATAAATAAAGTTAAAGTATATAACAAATTTCTTAATCATGAGAGATTAGATAAAGCATATAACTTTGCTATTAAGGCACATCAAAATCAAAAAAGAGCATCTGGTGACCCTTACTCTGTTCATCCGATTGAGGTTGCAAATATTCTTACTGAATTAAAATTAGATAGCGCAACTATTACTACTGGATTATTACATGATACAATTGAAGATACTGTTGCTACATATGAGACAATCAAAAATGAATTTGGGCCTGAGGTAGCAGATTTAGTAGATGGAGTTACTAAAATTTCTGTTTTTGAAAACACTGCAAGTTTTAACTCAAAAGCAGAAAATTTTAGAAAATTAATTTTAGCAACTTCTAAAGATATTAGAGTTTTATTAGTTAAAATTGCTGATCGACTTCATAATATGAGAACAATCAAAGCAATAACTAAGGAAGATAAAAGAAAAAGGATTGCCCAAGAAACAATGGAAATATATGCACCACTTGCAGACAGAATGGGAATGCATAGAATCCGTGATGAGCTTGAAGATTTATCTTTTGAAATTTTAAATAATGATGCAAGAAAATTAATTAAAAAAAGATTGGACGAAATCAAACTCGATAAGAAAAATTTATTTGAAGAACTTTCTTTTGAGTTAAGCTCTATTTTAAATGAAAATCATATCAATGCAGAAATTTATGGAAGAGAAAAAACTCCATTTTCAATTTGGAGAAAAGTTCAAAAAAAAAGAGTTTCTCTAGAACAAGTAACCGACATTATTGGATTTAGAGTAATTTTAAAAAATATTGATGCCTGTTATAAAACTTTAGGAATATTTCATAAAAAATGGAATTGTATTCCTGGAAAGTTTAAAGATTATATATCTTCTCCAAAAATTAACGGTTATGAGTCTATTCATACTTCAGTAATTGGTTCAAATAAAAAACCAATTGAAATACAAATAAGAACAAGTGAAATGCATGAATTTGCTGAAAGAGGTATAGCATCACATTGGAAATATAAATCTTCAGAAAAATTTAATTCATTAAGCTGGAAGGAATATGATTGGTTAAAAGATTTAGTTGAAATTATAGAAAAAAATGAAAATCCTGAACATTCATATGAGTACACTAAACTTCAGATGTTTCAGGAAAACGTTTTTTGTTTTACGCCCAAAGGTTCAGTAATAAAATTACCTAAAGAGGCTACTGCTATTGATTTCGCTTATGCTGTACATACAAAAATTGGTAACTCTGCAACTGGATGTGAAATAAATGGAAACAAAAGTGATCTACAAACAATTCTGCATAATGGTGATCGTGTAAATATAATCACATCAAAAAATAATTCCCCATCACTCCATTGGATACCCACTACTAAAACTGGAAAAGCTAGAGCTGCTATAAGACGTTATTGGCACGATAAAGGTGAACAAAAAGAGGAAAAAATTAAAAAATATAATACAACGCTATGGATGTCTTTACCCGATAAACCTGGTCAACTTGGTGATATCAGTTCGTTAATTGGAAGTCATAAATTAAATATCTCTAGTTTAGAGATGGTAGGCAAAAATCCAAACTATATTAATTTTAAATTTAAATTAATTATAAGAAACCTTAAAAATTTCACAAATTTTATTGCAGTGCTAAAACAAAAGAGTATAAAATTTAAGATAATTAGACACGAAGAAAAAAGAAATGCTTTCACACAAAAAATCCTTAAATATTTTAAAAAAAACTAATGCATTATTGGAAGGTCACTTCATTTTATCATCTGGATTGCATTCATCAAAATATATTCAATGTGCAAAACTTCTAAGTTTCCCAAACTTAGCTGAAAAAATTTGCAAATCTTTAGCAAAACAAATTAAAAAAAAATATAAAAAAATTGACTTAATTCTTGCTCCAGCAATGGGTGGTATAATTATTGGTTATGAAATTGGCAGACTTCTTAAAAAAGAAACAATTTTTTGTGAGAGAATTAAAGGAAAATTTACACTTAGAAGGGGTTTTAATATTAATAAAGGTGCCAGAGTTTTAATTATTGAAGATGTTATTACAACAGGAAAATCAAGTTTAGAATGTGCTAAACTAATAAAGAAAGCAAATGCTAAGTTATTAGGATTTGCATCTATTATAGATAGATCATCCAAAAAATCTTTAAAAATAAAAACTAAAATTGTCTCTCATTTAAAAATAGATGTGCCGGTATATAGCCTAAAAAAATTGCCTAAAATACTTAAATCTGTACCAATAACAACACCAGGAAGTAGATTTATTAAGTGAAAAGATTAGGTGTAAATATTGATCACGTTGCAACACTAAGAAACGCAAGAGGTGAAAAACATCCAGATCCAGTAAGTGCTGCATTATATGTAGTCAAGTGTGGAGCAGACTCTGTAACAATACATTTAAGAGAAGATAGAAGACACATTAATGACAAAGATGCAAAAAGAATATGTAATTTGAAAAATATTTTAGTTAATCTCGAGGTTTCAATGAATGAAAGTATTATATCTAATGCACTAAGAATTAAACCAAATTACATCTGCATAGTGCCAGAAAATAGAAAAGAAATTACAACCGAGGGAGGGTTAAATTTAATAAAAAATTTTAATAAATTAAAAAAAATAATTTTTAAATTTAAAAAAGCCAAAATAAGAACCAGTTTATTTATCAATCCCTCTTTAAAGGATATTAAACTTTCTAGATCACTCGGAGCAGATTGTGTTGAAATCCATACAGGAAAATTATCAAATAATGTTAAATTAAAACAAAAGCATAGTAAAGAACTTCAAAGAATTATAAATAGTTCTAAGCTTGCAAATTCTTTGGGTATAGAGGTTCATGCAGGGCATGGTTTAGATTACAAAACTACTAAATTACTCTCAAAAATAAAAGAAATTCATGAGTATAATATTGGTCATTTCATTATAGGTGAGTCTGTATTTTTTGGTTTGTCAAAAGTAATTAAAAATTTTAAAAGAATATTAAAATAAGATGAAAATTCTTGGAATTGGGGTCGACATAATTGATAATAAAAGAATCAAACAGTCAATTAAGAATAATAAATTCAAAAGTCGTATTTATAGTAATAAAGAACTTAAATTATCTCAAAAAACTAAAAATAAAGTCGCTTTTTTTTCAAAAAGATTTGCAGCAAAAGAGGCTTTTTCTAAAGCTTTAGGGACTGGATTTTCCTCAAATTTAAACTTTAAAGACATTGAAATCACAAATGACAAAAAAGGCATGCCTAGATACGCTGAAAATAAAAAAATTATTAAAATTGTAAAACAAAAATATAAAATTAAAAAATTTAAATCATTCCTGTCAATTTCTGATGAAAAAGACTATTCGACAGCCTTTGCAATTATTCAATCAATATGAAGTTAGACAAAAATTTTTTTTCTGAAAATATAAAAACTTTATTTTATGCTCTAGTTATTGCCTTAGTAATAAGATCAATTTTAGTTCAACCATTTTATATTCCCTCATCATCTATGGAGCCTACATTGCTAGTTGGGGACAGACTATTTGTTACAAAATATTCTTATGGCTATAGTAAGCATTCTTTTCCTTTTAGTCCTCCGATACTCAGCAAAAGAGTAATGTTTAGTAGTCCAGAACGCGGAGATGTAGTTGTTTTTAAAACTCCAGCAGATAATAGAACAGATTATATAAAAAGACTTATTGGTCTACCAGGTGATAAAATTCAATTTATAGATTCTAACCTTTATTTAAATAATGGTGAAATATTAAAGTCAAAAACTCTTAGCAAAAGTAATATTTATTGTGGAAGTGAAATTATTGATGTTTTTAAATTTGAGGAAAAATTACCGAATGGAAAAAAATTTCACACTGTCTACTTAAAAGAATACACTTACCAGAATTCAGATATCTTTACTGTTCCTGATGACCATTATTTTTTTTTAGGTGATAATAGAGATTGTTCTAAAGACAGTAGATATTTAACAAGCGTCGGTTATGTTCATAAAGATAATCTAGTTGGTAAAGCCCAATTTATTTTTTTTTCTTCTGATAGAAAGCTGGGTAGTATTTTTGAATTTTGGAAATGGCATAAATCAATTAGATTTAATAGAACATTTGATAAAATTAATTGATGAAAATAAACTATCAAAAATTAGAAAAAAAACTAAACATAAAATTTAAAAATAATAATTTGTTAATTCAATCATTAACACACAAAAGTTTTAACCCAAATGAAAATTATGAAAAGATTGAATTTTTAGGAGATAGAGTGCTTGGGCTGGTTATTGCTCAAAAACTTTTAAAAATTTATCCTAATGAAAAAGAGGGTATACTTGATAAAAAATTTGCATCATTAGTAAATAAAAAAACATGTTTAGAAGTTGCAAAAGCAATTGAATTAGAAAAGTATATAAAAACTTTCAACCCAAAAAATAAAATTATCAAAATTGAGGACAAAATTATTTCAGATAGTTGTGAGGCATTAATGGGGGCTATTTATATAGACAAGGGATTAAATATAGCTGAAAAAATTATCTTAAAACTTTGGGGTAGTCATATTGAAAAAAGTGTTGTTACTCAAATTGATGCTAAAACAAAACTTCAAGAACTAGCTTTGAAAAAATATAAAAAATTACCAACTTATAAAATAATTTCTAATACAGGCCCACGTCATAAACCTATTTTTAAAGTGGGAGTCAAGCTTCCTAATACGAAATTTTTTATATCATTGGGTAAATCAAAAAAAGATGCTGAGCAAAATGCAGCTATCAAATGTCTAGAAAATATAAATTGAAAAAACGATGAATTGGATTGACGAAGGTTTTTTAGTTAGCAAAAGCAGGTATAGTGAAAACTCTATAATTGCTGAATTATATACCTTGGATAGAGGTAAAGTTTCAGGCATTATATTTGGAGGAACATCAAAAAAAATTAAAAATTATCTTCAAGTTGGCAATAAACTTCATGTTAATTATAATTCAAAAAACGATAATAGAATGGGTTATTTTAAAATTGAAATTTTAAATGCTTACAGTCCATTTTATTTTGATCATAAGCAAAAGCTTTCTTGTATTACCTCAGCAATGAACTTAATTAAAATATTAACAGCTGAAGCACAGACAAATAAAAAAGTTTACTCTCTAATCGAAGACCTTTTTAATTTATTAAATGATCAAAAGTGGCTTAAAAAATATATTTTTTGGGAATTAGAGTTACTAAAATTACTAGGTTACGATCTTGAGCTAGAAAATTTGGTAGAAAAAAATTTAGAAGATAACAAAACTGTTTATTTCGCAACTTCTTATTCTGAAAAGAAATATGTTCCTAACTTTCTTATAGAAAAGGATTTAGAAGTAACCGATATAAATATCTTATTAAGTGGATTGAAATTGGTTGGAGATTATTTGGATAAAACAATTCTGAAGCCAAACAATTTAAATTATCCTAATAGTAGAGTAATTTTTTTAAATTCTTTGAAATAGTTATTCTAAAATTTTATCTATTCTATCAGCATAATATGAAACAATAGCGTTTGCCCCTGCACGTTTAAAAGAAACTAAACTTTCATAAACTGCATTTTTTTGTATTAGTTTTTTATTAATAGCAGTTTCCAAAAGACTATATTCTCCAGAAACTTGGTATGCTAAAACTGGGATTTTAAAGGTTTCTTTTACTGATTTAATTATGTCTAAATATGGCATCCCTGGTTTAACCATAACCATATCTGCACCTTCCTTTATATCCAAAGCAACTTCGCGCATAGCCTCATTACTATTTCTAAAGTCCATTTGATAAGTTTTTTTATCTCCTTTAAGTGAGCTTTTAGAACCAACAGCATCTCTAAAAGGTCCATAAAAACTTGAGGCATACTTTGCTGCATAGGATAAAATTTGTGTGTTTTTAAAATTAGAATTATCAAGTGCTTTTCTTATTTGTCCTATTCTCCCATCCATCATGTCTGAAGGAGCAAGAACATCACATCCCATTTCAGCCTGTAATAGAGATTGATTTATTAGCACTTCAATAGTTTCATCATTAATTATTTGATTAGACTTTATTAATCCATCATGACCATGTGATGTATAAGGATCTAGTGCAACATCACACATAATTCCAATTTGGTTTTTATATCTTTTTTTGATTTCTAGTATGGCTCTGCAAACTAAATTATTTTCATTTAATGACTCAGTACCTAAATCATTTTTTAAAGTATTTTTCGTTTTAGGAAAAAGAGCAACCATCGGAATACCTTTTTTAATTGCTTTATCTACTATTTGAGAAACTCTATTTATTGTGTATCTAAAAACACCTGGCATTATGGATATTGATTCTTTTTTATTTGATCCATCTATTAAGAAAATTGGTAATATAAAATCATTTGGACTCAGTGTGTTTTCTTGAACCAACCTTCTAGTCCACGATTCCTTTCTATTTCTTCGTAATCTTAAATTTGGATATTTTCCTGTAATCATGTTCAAATATACTTTATTAATGCGACAAAAGTATTATACAAATAAATAAAATTATAAGTAAAACACAATTTCGATGACTATAGATAACACAAAAATTGTAGACCTGAATATAAAAAAAGAAGAAAGAATTTTAGATTTCAGTGATTTTCAAAAACAGAGCATAAAATTTGACATAGATAAGTTGCAAGAAGCATACAGTCAAATTGTAAATATTAAAAAATTTGATGATGGTGGCGGTGTAACTCACTTTGGTGCCATTTCACTAACTCAAATCCCTGGTGATCCAGATTCAATAAAAGGCAGCAAGGCTAGAGGAGTTTACTGGACCAAGCCTGATAAAACTGGAAAAGAAGTTTCAAGAGACATTAAGGTTGATGAATCGCAATATTCTGAATTTATTAAAGATTATGAAAACACATATTTTAAGGAAGTGTATGATGTGCTTTCTTCAAAATATAAATTGGGTAGAATAAGAATTCTTTTAAAAGAGCCAAGATCTACTTTGAGTTGGCACAGAGATCCTGAGCCAAGACTTCATATACCAATTATTACTAACCCAGGTTGTTTAATGGTAATAGATAATGTTGCAAAACATATGCCCGCAGATGGTTCTGTATGGGTTACAAATAATACTAAATATCACAATGCATTTAATGGAGGAGAAGAAAATAGAATTCACCTTGTAGCTTGTGTTCTTGATTATAAATTTAATTAGTTTGAAAAATATATATATTTCTTCTGATCACGCTGGCTTTAAATTAAAAGAAATCATTAAAAAACATTTAATTAAAAAAAAAATGAATTATTTTGATCTAGGGCCGTCCTCTGATAACAGAGTAGATTACCCCGATTACGCTCATAAGGTCGCTCGAAAAGTAAAAATTAGCAAAAATAATGTTGGAATTTTAGTTTGTGGATCTGGAATGGGGATGAATATAGCTGCAAATAAACATAAGAATATTCGAGCTGCTCAATGTTTTAATTTAAAATCAACAAAATTATCAAGATTGCATAATGATGCAAATATCATTACATTAGGTTCAAGGTTGTTAACTAAAAAAAATGCTTTAAATTGTGTTAGTGTTTTTTTGAATACTAAATTTGAAGGTGGTAGACACTTAAAAAGGATTAAAAAAATATAATGTCTAGTGAAAAAAATTATATAAATGATAGCTATAAAAGTTTTTTTGAAGACAGTTTATCTTCAAAAGACCCAGACCTTTACAAGGCAATTCAAGATGAACTCTTGAGACAGCAACAACATATAGAATTGATTGCTTCAGAGAATATTGTTTCTCAAGCAGTATTAGAAGCACAAGGTTCAGTGCTAACAAATAAATACGCAGAAGGTTACCCTGGTAAAAGATATTATAATGGTTGTGAACATGTTGATGTTGCTGAAAATTTAGCAATAGAAAGACTAAAAAAACTTTTCAATTGTAAATTTGCCAATGCTCAGCCACACTCAGGAGCACAAGCTAATGGTGCTGTATTTTTGGCGCTGTTAAAACCTGGTGATACTTTTATGGGCATGAGTTTAAATTCAGGAGGTCATATCACTCATGGTTTAAAAATTTCAATGTCAGGAAAATGGTTTAATCCGATAGGGTATGACGTTGATAAAAAATCTGAACTTATAGATTATGACAATGTTGAAAAACTTGCCTTAGAACATAAACCAAAATTGATAATTGCAGGTGGAAGTGCATATTCCAGAGTTATAGATTTTAAAAGATTTAGAGAAATTGCAGATAAAGTTGGAGCATATCTAATGGTTGATATGGCACATTTTTCAGGTTTGGTTGCTGGAAAGGGATATCCAAACCCATGTGACTATGCTCATGTAGTAACATCTACTACGCATAAAGTTTTTAGAAGTGCGAGGGGTGGAATAATTTTAACTAATCACGAAGAATTATCTAAAAAATTTAACACAGCAGTTTTTCCTGGCTACCAGGGTGGACCATTAATGCATGTCATTGCAGCTAAGGCAGCTGGTTTTTTAGAAGCTCTTCAGCCTGACTTTCAGGACTATATTAAATCCGTTTTAGCAAATGCAAAAATTTTAGCAGAAACTTTAAAAAATAATGGTTTTAAAATTTATTCTGATGGTACGGATACTCATCTTATGTTGGTTGACTTACGTCCTTACAATGTAAAAGGTAACTTGGCTGCAGAAAGTTTATCAAGAGCTAATATTACGTGTAATAAAAATGGTATTCCTTTTGATACAGAAAAGCCAATGGTAACATCTGGTATAAGACTAGGAACTCAAGCTATTACAACACGTGGTTTTGGTTTAAACGAATGTAAAAAAGTGGGTGAATTGATTACAAAAACTCTTAAAGGCTTATCAGAAAACCCAGATGACAACAGTAAAGTAGAAGATGAAGTTAGAAATGAAGTTATTGCTTTAACTTCTTCATTTCCGATATATAAGAATCTTTAATTAATGATTTGTTCTATTTGCAAAAAGGGTGAAACCTCTGTTGTTGATTCACGTCCTACAGAAGATGGTACAGCGATAAGAAGAAGAAGACTGTGTGTTTGTGGGGCTCGTTTTACAACTTTTGAAAGGGTTCAATTTAGAGAAATAATGGTTGTCAAGAAGAATGGACGAAAATCTACTTTTGATAGAGATAAGTTATCTAAATCTATTTATTTATCTTTAAAAAAACGCCCTATTGACACAGAAACAGCAGAAAAGTTTATAAGTAAAATTTCAAGAGCTTTAGAAGAACTTGGTCAAAGTGAAATTTCGACAAGTACAATTGGTACAATGGTAATGGAAGGATTAAAAGAATTAGATCCCGTTGCTTATGTTCGTTTTGCATCTGTTTATCGTAACTTCAGAGAAGAACAAGACTTTGTTCAATTCGTGGACAAGATAGATGTCTTCAAAAAAAAATAAATTTTCTAAAAAAGATAAATTATTTATGGAGATTGCCTTAGACTTGGCAAGATCTCGAGAAGGGTTAACAGGAGTAAATCCATCTGTTGGATGTGTAATAGTTAAAAACGATAATATTATTTCAATTGGTAACACTTCTTATGATGGTAGACCTCATGCAGAATTTAATGCAATTAAAAATTGTAATGAAAAACTCAATGGTGCAAAAATGTATGTTACATTGGAACCATGTAGCCACTATGGTGAAACCCCACCATGTACAAATGAAATAATTAAATCAAAAATATCTGAAGTAGTTTATGCACTAGAAGATACCGATAAAAGAGTAAGAAAAAAAAGTTTTAAAATTTTAAAATCTCATAATATTGACGTTTCGATAGGTCTTTTAAAAGAAAAAGTAAAAAAATTTTATACTCCATATTTTTTTAATAGAAAAAATAGAAAGCCTTTTGTGACAGGCAAAATAGCTATTTCAAAAAACAAACTTATTTATAGTAAATTTAAAACAAAAATAACTAACAAATATTCTGACAAATTTACTCAATTATTAAGGTACAAAAACGACTCGATAATAACATCAAGTAAAACTGCAAATATTGATAACCCTAAATTAAATTGCAGAATAAAAGGTTTTGAAAAATTTTCTCCAGTAAGAATTATCTTAGACAACAATTTAAGTTTAAACAAAAATACTTATATTTTTAAGTCAGCTAATAAAAAAAATACTATCGTTTTTTATAATAGAGCAAATAAGTCAAGAATTTCTATGTTTAAAAAAATGAAAATAGAACTAATTAAAGCAAAACTAAATAACAGTAAGTACTTAGATTTAAAATCAATTCTGAAAAAACTTTATTCTTTAGGTTTTAGAAATACTTTAGTGGAAGGAGGCGATCTTCTAACAACAAACTTATTAAAGAATAAAATATTTAATGAATTTTATTTATTCAAAAGTCAAAAAAAACTTCCAACAAATTCAGATTTTGTTAAATTTAATGGATTAAAAGTATTAAATAAAAAATATACATTTAGACAAAATCTTAATTCTACCTATGGAAAAGATATAATAACTCAATATAACAAATAATATGTTTAACGGAATTATTTATAATCAAGGGTCTATTTCTAAAATATTAAAGAGAGATAAGGGGCTTAACATTTTTGTAAAAAGTAATCTTAAAGTTTCAAGTAGAGATTTGGGCTTATCAGTAGCCTGTGATGGCGTGTGCTTAACATTGATTTCTTTTAAAAAAAAAAATATGGAATTTTATCTTTCAAATGAAACAATAAAACGATCAAAGTTTAAATTTTTAAAACCTAGAGATATTATAAACTTAGAATTACCCTTAAAATATGGGACTAAAATTTCAGGACATATATGTCAGGGTCATGTAGACACTGTTGGTAAAGTATTGAGGATCTCTAAAGTTGATAAGTCATATGTTTTTGAATTCGAAATCCCTAAGAAGGAAAGAAAACATTTAATAGAAAAAGCATCTATTAGTGTAAATGGTATATCTCTTACTATTTCGAAAGTTACAAAAAAAGGATTCCAAATTTGGATTATCCCTCACACGTATAAAGAAACAAATTTATCTACTTTAAAGAAATCGAGCTTAGTTAATATTGAGATAGATATCTTATCTAAATACGTTAGAAATTATTTTAATGAAAAAAAATAATTTTGCTAAAATTGAACAAATAATCAATGTAGCCAAAAAAGGTGGCATGTTCATTCTTGTAGATGATGAAAAAAGAGAGAATGAAGGTGATTTAGTCATTTCTACTTCTGACACCAATGCAAAAAATATAAATTTTATGGCTAGGTATGGACGTGGATTAATTTGTCTTGCTTTAGATAGTGTCCAGGCAAAAAAATTAAATTTAAGTTTAATGTCACCTATCAATCAATCAAGAAACAAAACCGCATTTACAATTTCAATAGAGGCAAAAAAAGGAATAACCACAGGAATTTCTGCCAAAGATAGATCTAGAACAATTAAAATTGCATCAAAAAAAAATGCTAATAAAAATGATATTGTTTCCCCAGGTCACATTTTTCCAATTATAGCTAAAGATGGAGGAGTATTAGTTAGAGCAGGACATACAGAGGCATCAGTAGATATATCTAGACTAGCTAAAAAAAATAATTCAGCAGTTATATGTGAAATTATGAATGAAGACGGAACAATGGCAAAAGGTGACAATCTTTTTAATTTTGCAAAAAAACATAAACTTAAAATTGGAAAAATTGAAGATCTAATCGCTTACAGACTTAAAAAAGAAAAATTAATACGCTTAAAAAAACAAAGTAATATTGAAGTAAAAGATCAAAAATATAAAATAAGAATATATGAAAATTTATTAGATGGTGCTGAACACTTTGCATTAATAAAAGGAAATATTAAAAAAGGTGTCACACCTAGAGTTAGAGTAATTTCATCTAATGTAGTTCAAAATTATTTAATCAGTCAACAATTACCAAATTCATTTAATAAAACTTTAAATTATTTTAAAAAATACTCTTGTTGTGTTCTAGTTTTTATAAAAGATACTAATTTACGATCTGTTACACAGACTCTAAAAGATTACAAAAACAAAGAATTTTATAAGAGAGGCAATGACAAACTCATAAGAAATTATGGAATAGGTGCTCAAATAATTAAAGATTTAAAAATTAAAAATATGATATTGATTACTAAGTCACCGAAAAAGGTTATTGGTTTAGAGGGATATGATATAAAGATTACTAAACAGGAACTAATTTAATGAAAAAAAAATATTTAATAGTTATTGCAGATTATTATAAAGATATATCAAAAGGATTACTGAGCAGTGCGTTAAGTTTAATTCCAAAATCAAATATAATTAAAATTATAACTGTTCCAGGTGTATTTGAAATACCAGTTACAATTTCAAAAAATATTAAAAAGTATGATGCATTTTTAGCACTCGGATGTGTTATCAAAGGACAAACTCCCCATTTTGATTTTATTTCTCAAGCATCAACCAATGCAATTATGGACATATCTGTAAATAATAAAAAGCCTATCGGTAACGGCATTATTACATGCCTTAATATGAAACAAGCTAAAGTAAGAAAACGAAAAGGTGCTGAAGCTGCTAAAGCTGTAATTTCTATTTTGTCTCAAAAATGAGAACTCATTTTAATCCAAAAAATAATCCAAGAGTTATAATTATTCAAAAATTATATGGTAAATTTTATAATGAAGATGATAATTTAGAATTCCCAAAACACCGATTTAAAAAATTTATTAAAGATATAGTAACAGGAACCATAGAAAGAAATGACCTTATATTAGATGAATTAAACACAAAACTAGGTGATGATTTTGTATTTGAAAATCTTGATAAAGTTTTTCAAACTATTCTTAAAGCAGCAACTTATGAATTTATGTACAAACCTCAACTTTCACTTAATATAATTATCAAGGAATATTTAAATTCATCTAATTTTTTTTTAGAAAATTCTCAGACAAAATATCTAAATGCCTTACTAGATAATGTTGGAAAAAAATTGAGATCTAAAAATGCATGAATTTGAATTAATTAAAAATTATTTTTCAAAGATATCAAAAAAAAATAAATCTGCTCTAAATTTAAATGATGATGTTTTTTTTGATAAGAAAAAGGGGATAGTTATTTCTGTTGATACATATAATTTAGGTTATCATTTTATTGATTTTAAATACCCTGATTTAGTTATTAAAAAAATTTTAAGATCCTCTATTTCAGATCTAATTTGTAAAGGTGTGTTGCCAAAATTTTATTTTATAGCTGGATCAGGTAATACCAAAACTTTTTCAAAAAAAAACTTATCTTTAATTTCAAAATCTTTAAAAGAGGAACAAAAAAAATATAATATTTCTTTATGTGGAGGCGATACCACATTTTCTAATAAACTTAGTTTTACTTTTACATCGCTAGGTTATTCAAAAAAAATTATTTATAGAAATAAGGCTTTAGTAAATGATGACATTTATGTAACAGGTTATTTGGGTGATAGCTTTATGGGCCTTCAAATTTTAAAAAACAAAATTAAAGTATCTAAAGAACTAAAAAAATATTTTGCTCAAAAATATTATCTACCTGATATACAAATAAAGTTGACTAAAAAGTTATTAAACTATGCAAATTCCTCTATTGATTTGTCTGATGGTCTGATTGATGATTTGAGTAAAATGATAAACAGTCAAAATTTATCATTTACCTTGTATGAAAATAAAATACCAATTTCAAAGAATTTGTTAAAAATAATAAAAATGAAGACCATGAAAAAGATTCAATTGGTATCTAATGGTGATGATTATCAAATTTTATTTACTGCAAGCAAAGATAAATCTAGAATCATAGCCGGAACATCCAAAAATCTTGGTATTAAAATTTCTAAAATAGGTAAAATTTGTTCAAATAAAAAAAGATCAGTAATTATTGACGAAAAAGGTAAGGAAATAGTAGTTAAAAACAAAGGTTATGTTCATCAATTCTAAAAGTTAATTATTGTCTTTTTTAGCTTTTTTTGTATTGTGCGAGCTTAAAATTTAACAACCAACAACATTAAGGTTTTCATGAGTTCAACAGTCGAAACGATCTTGTTATATACAATTGCCGCTGGTTTTTTATCCATTGTCTATGGATTTTTCACAGGAAAAAATATTCTTAATTCAAGCTCAGGTAATAAAAAAATGCAAGATATTGCATCTGCTATTCAAATTGGTGCAAAAGCCTATTTGGCAAGACAATATAAAACAATAGCAATTGTTGGTGTTGTTGTTTTAGTGATTGTTAGTATTGCATTTAGTCCTTTAGTTGGTTTAGGATATTTAATTGGTGCTGCTTTGTCAGGTATTGCTGGCTATGTTGGGATGCTGGTTTCTGTTGAAGCTAATGTAAGAACAGCTGAAGCTTCAAGAAAAGGTTTAGCCCAAGGCCTTTCTATTGCTTTCAAATCAGGTGCAGTAACTGGTATGTTGGTTGCTGGTTTAGCACTATTAGCAATAGCTGTTTATTACTATTTATTAATAAAATTTAATATTAATGAAAGAGAGATTGTTAATGCTCTTGTTGCATTAGGTTTTGGTGCTTCTTTAATTTCAATTTTTGCAAGGTTAGGTGGGGGAATTTTTACAAAGGGAGCCGATGTAGGTGCTGATTTAGTAGGCAAAGTAGAAGCAGGTATCCCGGAAGATGACCCAAGAAATCCAGCCGTCATAGCTGACAACGTAGGTGATAACGTAGGTGATTGTGCAGGTATGGCAGCAGACTTATTTGAAACATATGCAGTAACTATTGTTGCTACAATGGTTTTATCATCAATCTTCTTTGTGGGTGATTTAAATATGATGATTTATCCATTAAGTATTGGTGCTGCATGTTTACTAACTTCAATACTTGGTACTTTTTTTGTTAAATTAGGTAACACTAAAAATGTTATGAATGCCCTGTATAAAGGTTTCGTAGTATCTGCTGTAGCATCATTAGTAATTTTATGGCCTGTTACAGACCATGTAATAGGTTTTACAAATGAATATACAGTTAATGGCAAAACTTTTAATGGTATGAACCTGTACTATTGTGGAGTAATTGGTTTAGTAATTACAGGATTATTAATCTGGATAACAGAATATTACACAGGAACTAATTACAGGCCTGTTAAATCTGTTGCTTTATCATCAACAACTGGACATGGAACAAACGTTATTCAAGGATTAGCTGTATCAATGGAGGCTACAGCAATTCCAGCTCTAATAATTGTTGCAGGTATTCTTATCACTAATTCTATTGCCGGTCTTTTTGGTATAGCCATCGCTGTAACTACGATGCTTGCATTAGCTGGTATGGTTGTTGCATTAGATGCTTATGGTCCTGTTACCGATAATGCAGGCGGTATTGCGGAAATGTCAAATTTAGATAAAAAAGTAAGAAAAACAACTGACGCTTTAGATGCAGTTGGAAACACAACAAAAGCTGTAACGAAAGGTTATGCAATTGGATCAGCTGGTTTAGGTGCTTTAGTTTTATTTGCTGCCTATACAGAAGATATTAAACATTTCTCTAAAGAAGCTGGCTCAGCTCTTGAGGGTATTGTTGTAACTTTTGATTTATCAAATCCTTATGTTGTAGTTGGTTTATTAATCGGTGGAATGTTACCTTATTTATTTGGATCTATGGGTATGCAAGCTGTCGGTAGAGCAGGGGGAGCTGTAGTTGTTGAGGTGAGAAGACAATTCAAAAAATACCCAGGTATAATGAAAAGAAAACAAAAACCTGATTATGCAAAATTGGTAGATTTATTGACAGTAGCGGCAATTAAAGAAATGATTATTCCATCTTTATTGCCAGTGCTTTCACCAGTTGTATTATATTTCATAATTTTAGCTATTGGCGGTCAAGTAGCTGCGCTTGCTGCAGTAGGTGCAATGCTGTTAGGTGTTATTATCACTGGTTTGTTTGTTGCTGTTTCAATGACAGCAGGAGGTGGTGCCTGGGATAATGCTAAAAAATATATAGAAGATGGTAACCATGGCGGAAAAGGTTCCGAAGCTCACAAAGCTGCTGTAACAGGTGATACAGTTGGTGACCCCTATAAAGATACAGCTGGTCCTGCAGTTAACCCAATGATTAAAATTACAAATATAGTAGCTTTATTGTTGTTAGCTGTTATCGCTGGCTAATTTCTTTACGTTTTTTATCTCTTGCGCCAAGTGGGTCATTGATTTTTTGCCTCATACTAGACATAAAATCATAAATGAAAGAATTTTTTTTAAAGCCTGCATCTGTTGTATCTTTTGCTACTTTTAAGTTTTTCATGTCTTCTTTGTTATAAAACTCTTTTTTTTTAAGAATTCCATAACTATCAATTTCTAAAACTAAAACATTATTTTTAAAAATTTTCATTCTTCCAAGATTTTTTAATCTTGATTGAGTTTGTTTTCGTTCAATATAAATCCAAATATCATTATCAAATTTACTTTTTGTTAAAGGATAACCCAAGGTTTTTTTGATATCATTTTTGTTGCTTTTGTTGACTATTAGTGAAGCTTGTTTTTTTTCCAAAAAAGGAACGCCATGATGCTTAACAACTGGCTTAAAAGTACAATTTGAAACTATTAATGAAAAAAAAATTATATATAATGTTTTATACATGAAGCAGAACTATCTATATCTTTATAATAATTTAATAAATTACACTAGAAATAAAGATTTATACAAATATTTAAATAGAGAAGATAATTTTTCAGATAGATTAACCTTATTTTTACTCCATTTTTCTTTTTTTTTGAAAAATTTTAAAAATGATGAAAATAAGATTGTATTACAGGAAATTTATGATTTTAATTTTCGTCAACTTGAATTGAGTATTAGAGAAATTGGTTATGGAGATCAATCTATTAATAAAAAAATGAAGGATTATATTAATTTATTCCATGCAATGGTTTCAGAAATTCATTTTTGGGAAGATTTATCTAAATCTGATAAGTTTAAAAAAATTTCAATTTTTTTGGGTGATTTTGGAAATATTGAATATTTACTTGATTATTTCGAGAATTTTAATAATGATCTATCAAAAAAAACTTTGAATTCCTATTTAAAAAGTGTAAGTAAACTTTAATCATGGCTGTACCAAAACGAAAACAAACCCCTTCCCGAACTGGGATGAGAAGGGCCCAAACAATGAAATATTCAACTAAAAATATTGTTGAGGATAAAAAATCTGGTGAATATAGGCTGTCCCATCATATTGATCTAAAAACAGGTATGTATAAGGGAAGACAGGTTTTAGATCCAAAAGAGTAATATAATAAATCAAAAAAAATGTCTGATTTAGTTAAAATTGCAGTTGATGCAATGGGGGGGGATGGCTCACCCAAAAAAGTTATTGATGGTATCATTTTAAATAATAAATCAAATAAAAATATCTTTTATAAAATTTTTGGTGACAAAGATCAAATATCTAATTTAATTAAAAATAAAATTAATAACAATTTTTACGAAATTATTCATACGGATAAGGTTATCAAAAGTACTGATAGTCCTTTAGAAGGAGCAAAAAGAGGAAAAGAAACCAGTATGTGGCTTGCCATAGAGAGTGTTAAGAATAAAAAAGCTGATGTAGTTATATCGGCTGGAAATACTGGTGCTTTATTAGTTCTTGCTAAACTAAATTTAAAAATGATTGAAAATATAGATAAACCAGCATTGTCTGCTCTTTGGCCAAACAAAAAAGGGATGAGTGTAGTATTAGATTTAGGTGCAAATATTGAATGTAGTTCAAAAAATTTGATTGATTTTTCAATAATGGGTGCATCTTTGTACACGTCATTGTATCCTGATGACAAACCTAATGTAGCGCTATTAAATATTGGATCTGAAGAATTGAAAGGAAATGAAACAATAAAAGAAACCTTTCAAATTTTAAATGAAAAAAATTCCAACAATTATAATTTTGCTGGTTATATTGAGGGAAATCATCTAATGGATGGAGATGTAAATGTAATTGTTTCTGATGGTTTTACAGGAAATGTAGCCTTAAAAACTGCTGAAGGTACAGCAAATTTTATTACTAGTGAATTAAAAAAAACAATCACTGGAAATATTATAGGTAAAATTTCCTCATTATTAAATATATCAAATTTAAAAAAATTTAAGAAAAGACTTGATCCAAGATTGTATAATGGAGCAATATTTATTGGTTTAGACTCACCTGTAGTTAAAAGTCATGGAGGAACTGATTATGTGGGTTTTTCAAACTCACTTGATGTTTGCCATAGAATTGTGAAAGGTAATTTGATAGAAAAGATAAAGTATAATATTTAAAATGAGAATAAACTTAACTAAAAAAGACTTAGTTAATTTAGTTTATATGCAGCTTGGTTTTTCTAAGCAAATCTCAGAAAATCTAATTGATGATTTTTTAGTAACAATCGTGACAAATATTAAGTCTGAAAAGAAATTAAAATTATCTAAATTTGGTACGTTTTCTATAAGACAAAAGAAATCAAGAATAGGGAGAAATCCAAAAACCAAAGAGACAAAAGTTATATCTAGTAGAGAAGTTGTTTTGTTTAAGCCCTCAAAAGAATTTAAGGAATTTATAAATATGAAAGAAAATGGATAAGTCTGAAAGCGCTTATAAAACTATTGGAGAAGTTGCAAAAATTTTAAAACTTCAAGTAAACAAAAATGGCACTCTACCAACACACATAATTAGATTTTGGGAAACACAATTTAAACAAATTAAACCAAAAATATTGAACTCTAATAGAAGATATTATGATGAAAAAACAATTAATCTTCTAAAGAAAGTTAAGTTCCTTTTAAAAGAACAGGGTATGACGATTAATGGTGTTAAAAAGATACTTAATAATGAAGTTTCTTTAAAGCTTGACGAAATGGCAGATAAATCTATAAAAGCTGAAAATCTGAAAAATAAATTAGTTAAGATTTCTAAAATTATAAAAGAACTGAAATAATATGGCAAAAAAAACACATGTAAAAGTACGACTAGTTCCTGAAGCCAAGCCTGATAGTTCTTTCTTTTATTATGTAAAAAAACCTGCTGGAGGTGAAAAGGCCAAGGTGAAACTTTCAGCTAAAAAATACAATCCTGATACAAGAAAACATGAAATGTTTGTGGAAAAAAAGTTACCACCACACAGTAAATAACTATTTTTTTTTAAAATTTCTTTTTTCGTATTCAATGTAGGCCCAAATCATATTCTTCCATATTCTGTTTGTTATTTTTGGGTCAATTTTATTTTTAACTGATTTTTTTTTTATATTTCTTAAAATAGTACTTATTCTTTTTTGATCAATAATTTGGTTTTTTTTATCTTTTAGCTCTAAAACCTTTTTTACAAGATTTGTTCTTTTTTTTATAATTTTGATAAGAGAATTATCAAGCTTATCTAATTCAATTCTAATTTTGCTTAATTTTTTTCTTTTTAAAGGCGACATTTATATATTTGGATTTTTAAAAAAATATTATATTTAAGCGCTTATGTATACTGTAAATACAAAAATTAATAATCAATTATCTTTTTGGTTAATTGCAATGTTTATTATCATTTCAATTATGATTGTAGTTGGTGGTTTGACCAGATTAACTGACTCCGGTCTTTCGATAACCCAATGGCAATTATTTTCTGGTTTAATTCCACCTCTTAGCCAAAAAGATTGGATATTGTACTTTAATTTATACAAAGAAATACCTGAGTTTAAATTACAGAATTTCAATATGACTTTACAAGAATTTAAAGTAATTTTCTGGTGGGAGTGGGCTCACAGATTTTTAGGAAGAGTAATTGGGTTATGCTATTTAATCCCACTTATATATTTCTCTTTCAAATTAAAAATCTCAAAAATTCTTGATTTATATCTTATTTTTTTTCTTATTTGTTTCCAAGGATTTATTGGTTGGTATATGGTTAGCAGTGGTCTAGTTGATAGGGTGGACGTTAGCCACTTCAGACTGTCTATACATTTATTAATCGCTTTTCTGATTTTATCATTAATTTTTTGGAATTATTTAAAATATCAAAAAAAATTTAACCAAGTTGAAAATGGAATAAATTCAATTATTCCATTTGTATTTTTATTTTTAATTTTAACACAAATTGTAATTGGTGCATTTGTATCTGGAATGGATGCTGGAAAAATTTATAATTCATGGCCTCTTATGGGTAGTACTTATTTTCCAAATGATAATAATGTTGAAAATTTATTTAAATTATCTGCTTTTAGTGATCCTTCATTAGTTCAGTTTATACACAGAAATCTTGCATATTTAATTGGATTATTTTACATGTTTATATTGTTTAAAGTTTATAAAAATAAAATAATTAAATTATATAGACCAGTTAATATTTTAGGATTTTTTATAATTTTACAGATTGTTTTAGGAATATTTACAGTTGTACTTGGTGCACAAATTTATATTGCAGCTGTACACCAAGTAAGTTCTATTTTTTTAGTAACTACTTCTATTTATTTTTTCTTTATAAATAAGAGACCTAACTTACAGCTTTAAGTTTGCCTTTTGAAGATTTATTTAAAGCTTGATCTAAATCCTCAATAATATCATCAATATGTTCGATACCTATACAAAGTCTAACATAACTTTGTGTTACACCAGATGCAGAAAGTTCCTTATCATTTAACTGGCTGTGTGTTGTGCTAGCTGGGTGAATAGCCAAACTTCTAGCATCTCCGATATTTGCAACATGATAGAACATTTTTAAGGACTCAATGAATCTTTTGCCAGCTTCAATTCCACCTTTTAGTTCTATTCCAACCATTGGTCCATTTCCACCTTTGAGGTACTGTTTAGCTCTATCTGATATATGCTTATCATGTTCAGTTGAGTAAATTACTTTAGTTACTTCCTTGTGTTTTTTTAAAAAATTAACAACCTTTTGAGCATTTTCACAATGTTGTTTCATTCTTAAAGCCACAGTTTCAAGTCCTTGTATAATCGCAAAAGCGTTATCTGGAGGACATGCCGACCCTAGATCTCTTAATAAGCAAACTCTTGCACGTACAGAAAAAGGAACATTAGCGCCAGTCATCTCTGGTACAGCCTTGCCCCATATAACATTATTGTAGCTTGCGTCTGGTTCATTAAATAATGGCTGTCTTTTTGGATCAGCTGTCCAATCGAAATTACCACTATCAACTATACTACCAGCAATTGCTGTTCCATGTCCGCCAATATATTTTGTTAAAGAATGAATAACAACTGCAGCACCATGTTCTATGGGTTTACAAATCACAGGTGCAGCAGTGTTGTCCATAATTAAAGGAATATTGTATTTTCTTCCAATATCCGAAACTTCTTTAATTGGAAAAACTCTTAAATATGGGTTAGGTAGAGTTTCACCATAAAAAGCACGTGTACTATCATCAATTAATTTTTCAAAATTTTTAGGATCACTTGGATCCGCATATCTAATTTCAATACCAAGTTTACTAAGTGTGTTATTAAATAATGATACAGTGCCTCCATATAGATCTGTTGAACTTACAATATTATCACCAGCTTGAGCAACATTTAATACAGCAAAAGTTGAAGCTGTTTGGCCAGATGAAACAGTAACACAAGATAAACCGTCTTCAAGCGCAGCAATTCTTTTTTCTAACACATCATTTGTTGGATTCATTATTCTGGTATAAATGTTTCCAAACTCTTTTAGTGAAAATAAGTTTGCTGCATGCTCTGTACTGTTAAACTCATAAGATGTAGTTCTATATATAGGTACAGCCACAGCGTTTGTAGCAGGATCACTTCTGTAATCTCCACCATGGATCGCAATGGTCTCAGGATTGTTTCTCTTGGTACTCATAATATACTCCTTTTTTAGTGCTTAAACTTATGTAAGGCGCACAATATAGTTCAAATGCCTACCGATAGTTTTATGAAAATTCCTCTTTAGCAGTTTAAAGCCCGCAATAGGATCAAATCGGCAATATCTTTTTATCAAATTAATACCTATTTTCAAGGTAAATATAAAATTGACAATGAATTTAATAATAGTATTAATCCTCGCACAATGACGAAATTCCTTAAAAAAGACCAAATAAGATCATCTTGGTACGAAATTGATGCAACTAATGCTGTTGTTGGTAGATTGGCAACAGTTGTTTCAAATATTATAAGAGGAAAAAATAAAACAACTTATACTCCTCATATGGATGATGGTGATTTTGTCGTTGTTAAAAATATTGAACAAGTAAAATTTACAGGAAAAAAGTTTCAAGATAAAAAGTATTACAGACATACAGGTCACCCTGGTGGAATTAAGATTGCTACACCTGAAAAATTACATGAAAAAAAACCAGGTGAAACTTTAAAACTTGCAGTTAAAAGAATGTTACCCGGTGGTGTTTTGGGTCGAAAACAATTAACTAAATTAAAAATTTATGCAGGTAATGATCACCCGCATTCTGCGCAGAATCCAAAGGTTATTGAATTAAATAAATTGAACAGTAAAAATTTAGCAAGAAATTAATATGGAAAATACTCAAACATCTTCAAAATCAACCAAACTTAAATTAGATTTTAAAGATAGTAAATATGCAACTGGTAGAAGAAAAACTTCTATTGCGAAAGTTTGGTTAAAAAAAGGATCCGGTAAAATATACGTGAATGGAAAATTATTTAGTGATTATTTTGCAGATGAAACTCATAAAATGCAAATAACAAGACCTTTTGAGATTATAAATCAATCTACAGACTATGATGTTAGATGTAGTGTTAAAGGTGGTGGACCAACCGGCCAAGCTGGAGCTATGGTTCATGGTATATCTAAAGCATTAGTTTTATTTGATGAAAATTTAAAAGGTACATTAAAAACAGAAAAACTTACCACCAGAGACTCTCGTGCTGTTGAGAGGAAAAAACCTGGTAGAAGAAAAGCTAGAAGAAGCTTTCAATTTTCTAAAAGATAATTTTTTTTTAATATTTAACTGCTATAATATAAAATGCCTAAGCTGAATGCGTTAGTCGCCGGATCTACAGGATATATTGGAACACAATTAATTAAAATATTAGTTAAGCACAGATATATAAACATTAAATATCTCTGCGGTAATTCTTCAGTAGGTAAGAGCATTTCTTTTTATGAAAAGTCATTATCAAAATATAAATTACCTAAAATAAGAAAATTTAATAAAAACTTATTAGACGATATTGATATAATTTTTACAGCTTTACCCAATGGAGAAGCTCAAGATATATCTAAATATTTAAATAAAAAAAATATATTAATTGATTTAGCTGCAGATTTTAGACTTGAAAAAGCCTCAGAATATAAAAAATGGTACAAGCAGAAGCATCGAGCAATTAAACTTATAAAAAAAAGTATCTATTCACTTCCTGAAATTAATAGAAAAGAACTTAAAAAGTATAATATTATTTCCAGTCCTGGTTGTTATCCAACATCTATACTTTTGCCATTAATACCTTTGATTAATAAAAATTTAGTTAAAGTTTCAAATATTATAATAGACTCCAAATCAGGTTATTCTGGCGCTGGAAGAGGTGTTCACAAAAAATTTAAACATAAAAATTTATATGACTCTTTAAGTGCTTATGGTGTTGGAAATCATCGACATAATTCAGAAATTGACCAGACGTTAAAAAAATTTTCTAAGAAGAAAATTGAAATCAGTTTTACACCACATTTATCACCAATGTTTAGAGGAATTCTAAGTACCATATATTTAGATTTAAATAGCAATGTAAATATAATGAAGATTTTAGGTTTACTGTCAAAATTTTATAAAAAAGAAAAATTTGTGAAGATTTGTAAATTAAATACTCTAATAGGCACAAATGATGTTATTAATACTAACAATTGCCTAATTTCAGTCTGCAAGTCAAAATTTAATAATAAAATTATTATACTTTCAGCTATAGATAATTTAATAAAAGGTGGAGCAGGGCAAGCAGTGCAAAGTCTAAACAATAAATATAACTTTCCAGAAACAACTGGATTAATATGAGATTAATATTTTGTTTATTTTTACTATTATTTAATAGCAACTGTTCTTTAAATAATGATTCTCAGTATTGGACTGAAGATACTATTAAAAAAAAAGATGAGCAAAAAAATCTTTCAAGAATATTAAAAAAATCAAAAGATATAACGTCAATGACCTTAGATGAATATAAAATATATATAGAAGACTACACAAAAAAAAGTAAATATCCTGATATTAGTAAATGAAGAAAATGTATAATATTGCAGTAGTTGGTTTAGGACAGGTTGGTATATATTTACTTAATGAGTTGAATACTAAAAAAAAAAATATTGAAATAAAAACAGGAACAAAAATCAATGTAGTTGCAATATCAGCAAAAAATATAAAAAAAAAAAGAAAATTTAAAATTAATAAGAAAATTTTTTATACCAACCCTCTAGAAATTCTCAAAAAACAAAAAGTAGATATTTTATTTGAAGCAATAGGATTATCTGATGGTGTATCTAAAAAGATTGTAGAGAAAGCTTTAAAAAGTAAGACTCACGTCATTACACCAAATAAAGCCTTGATTTCTAAACATGGAAATTATCTAGCAAAATTAGCTGAAAAAAATAATGTTAACCTAGAGTTTGAAGCATCTGTAGCAGGAGGTATCCCAATATTAAAATCAATTAAGGAAGGATTAGCAACAAACAAGATCTCAAAGATTTATGGAATATTAAATGGAACTTCAAATTATATCTTATCTGAAATGGAAAATTCTAATCAAAAATTTGATGATGTTCTTCTTAAAGCACAAAAACTTGGCTATGCTGAACCAGGAAATCCTAAATTAGATTTAAATGGTTTTGATGCTTTTGCTAAGGTAAGAATTTTATCTGCACTTGCATTTAATAGTAAAATCTCACACCACAAATGTTTAATGGAGGGTATAGAAAAAATTGAATTAAAAGACATAAAAATTGCTAATCAATTAGATTTAAGAATAAAACTTCTTGGAATAACGGAATTAAAAAATAAACAACTTTTTGAAACAGTTCACCCATGTTTAGTCAATAAAAAATCTTATATTGGCAATGTTAACGGTGTAATGAACGCAGTAATTCTTGAAGGTAAACCAGTTGGTCAAAGTATCCTTCAAGGTGAAGGTGCAGGTCCTGGTCCCACTTCTTCTTCTCTACTCTCAGACCTATTGTCCATACTCAGAGGGAATATTAAAAAACCTTTTGGAATTCCTTTTGCCCAGTTAAAAGCATTAAAACCTTATAATATAAACAATTATACAAATTCACTATATTTAAGATTTGAAGTGATAGATCGCCCTGGAGTTTTATCTCAAATTACTAATCGTTTAGCCAAGTATAAAATTTCTGTAAAAAGACTTATCCAAACGCCTGATAAAAAAACAAATAAAGCAACAATAGTAATTATAACTCACAAAACTTCTGAGAAAAATTCAAAGAATTGTTTATCTATATTTAGAAAAAATAAAAATATTTTAAAAACACCAACGCTTATTAGAGTACTTGGTTAATGGATATTTATTTAAAACTTTTTGAAGTTTTATTTCCTGTTTTTTTTATGGTGGGTATTGGTTACTTTATTGGTAAAAAAAATCCTAAATTAGATACTTCTTTTATCACAAATTTTGCTGCAAATGTTGGAAGCCCTGCAATGGTTTTTTACGCTATAACTACTACTGGTGTAACATTCTCAATGTTTATTGAGTATTTTTGGTATTCATTAATTGCAATATTTGCCTTTTCTTTAGTAGGTGTAATCTTTTTAATTTTTTTAAAAAAAGAAATAATACGAGAACTTCCTCCATTTGTTTTACCTAATGTTGGTAACATGGGATTACCAATTTGTTTATTTGCTTATGGTGATTTAGGATTAGGTATTGCAGCTACTATCTCTTCATTAGTTATATTTTTTCATTTTACAATAAATGTTTTTTTGGCTAGTAAAAAATTTAGTTTAAAGCTTTTACTTCAAAGCCCACCTGTATATGCAATAATAATTTCAATTATCTTTATATATTATGAAATTGAAACCCCGGTTTTTTTAGTAAATACAACTATGATTACTGCTTATACAGCAATATTTCTAATATTGATGTCTTTAGGTATAGCCCTTACAAGATTAAAAGTTTTTTCTTTTAAATCTGCTTTTATTTCTTCAATATGTAGAGTTTTTATTGGTCCGTTAATTGGACTAGGTATAATAAAAATGTTTAATCTATCTGGTTTTGCAGCAGGTGTTTTTTTAATACAATGTGCAATGCCAAGTGCAGTTTTGACCTATTTAATTGGTTCAATGTATTCACCTAAAAAAATCGTTGATAGTATTGCAAGTATGATCGTAGTTTCAACAATTATGTCATTTATAACTTTACCAATTGTTGTATTCTTTGCTTTAAAGTACTTCTATTAAACGATATCTTTCTTTTATGAAGGCAATAATTTTAAATGCATCTGCTTGGATGATTGTTCCTGTAATGGATGCATTTGCTAAATATTTAAGTTCATCGATGGATGTTCTTCAAATTACCTGGGCTAGATATTTTTTTACTGTAGTTTTTACTTTATCTTTAATGCTTATCTTTAATAGGCATTCATTAGTTTGGACAAAGAAACCAGCCCTTCAATTAATTAGAGGATTAATTTTTGTTTTTTCTACCTATTTATTCTTTTATGCAATATCAGAAATTTCACTTCCTAAAGCTTTAACTTTAGCTTTTGTTGCTCCAATTTGTGTTACTGCCTTATCTCCATTTTTTTTAAATGAGAAAGTAGGGGTGAAAAGGTGGATAGCTGTGTCTTTAGGATTTATTGGAACATTAATTGTAATAAGACCTGGCTTTATTGAACTTAATTTAGCTACCATGGCCGCATTAGGAAATGGAATTTGTTATGGATTTTATCTTATAATCACGAGGAAATTGAGTACTTCAGATAATCCACTTTTAACTCTTTTGCTATCTGGTTTGACAGGAACTATAATAATTAGCCTATTTATGCCCTCAGTTTGGGTTAATCCAACCTCAAATCAATGGATTTTAATGGCTTTAATCGGCCTTATAGCCTCTGTAGCACATCTTTTCCTTATTCTATCTCTTAAATACGCTGATGCATCTAAATTGGCTCCTTTAGGCTATACAGAGATAATTACAAATATACTCATTAGTTACTATTTCTTTCATGAATTGCCTGATAATTGGACTTATTTGGGCTTATTTATTATTGTTCTCAGTGGCCTATATATTTCTAGAAGGGAATATTTGCTAATACGATCTAAATAATAGTAAGTAAATATTTACTAGTATCTAATATATTACTTTAATATTTAAATATAAACTATTGTAATTATTATGTTATTTAATTTAATAAATATTTATAAATTTGTAAAAGTTTAATTTTATCTTATAAATTGAAAAAATTAATATCTATTATTTTTTAATAAATTATGACAAATTTGAGAAAATTTTATAGAAAATTAATGTTAATACTAAAATTGTTTAATACCAATGGTTTTTTAAGCTTATTAATCACAAAATTTAAAATACGTAATCGGATAAGTGAGTAGGGCAACAAAAATTCATAAAAATTTTTTGAAATTTAACTCTAAAATGATCCTTGATATCATTAAAAAATAGAGCAATGCAGTTATAGAATATGTGTTTTAAAAGGCCATAGAGATACTTTATTTTGGCTTATATAGATTTATAGCACAACTGAAGGGTGTAAAAAGCTATTTATTCTAAAATAGCCTTAAATATCAAAAAATTGTTGATTTTAGTGGTTTTTTGACCATAAAATAGGCCTAAAATGACACTAAATATCAACTTTTTCAAATCTTAATAAACGTAGCTTTGTCTTAATTCCACCTCTACCAGAGTATCCACCTAGTTGTCCATCAGATCTAATTACTCTATGACACGGTATTTTGGGTGCATATGGGTTTTTTGCACATGCATTAGCTACAGCACGAGCCGATTTAGGACATTTTATAGCAATAGCTACCTCTTTGTATGTTTTGACTGATCCCTTAGGTATAGTTTTTAAAAAGTTCCAAACTTTTAATTCAAATTTCGTTCCAAACATATATATGTAATTTCTAATGAGAAAAACCACGTTTTTATGCACTTTTCAGTGCATAAAACTGTAGTTATAGGCACGTCGTTGACTCGCTATCGCCATGCCACCCGCTTCGCGCGTTCAGCGATCCCCCGCGAAACTTTCTGCCCTCTGAAATTGTTCCTTGCGGTTTTTCTCCAGCTGGCCAGTTAAGGGTTGCCCCTTAATTAATTGTAATATACCAGCTATATTATCTATTTGTATCACTTTTTAGTTGTTTTTTTATTTTTTGATTATGACCTGTGAATGATGGGGATAATTCTAATCACCAAACACAAGTATAAAATAGCTTATTAGAAAAAATATAAATAGAATTGACAAATATATTGTCTCAATAGTTTTTCCAGCTTTCTTATATTGAATAATGCTTAGAATTGCAAAAGCTATAGCTGTAATAAGAAAATAATTAGGTTCTATTAATCCGTTCATTGAAGCCATAATTTATTTTTTTAAACTATTGACATTAAAAATCATCTAATATATTACTAATGATAATTAATTGTTATCAATAGTAATTATGAATAAATTAACAACAGATCTTAAATCGCTTCATGAGGCTACTTTAAATAACCTTAAGAGTTCAAAAGCAAATAATACCTTAAGAGCTTATAAATCAGATTTTAAAGACTTTGGGGCTTTTTGCGCAAAGCATGGCTTAAATTCTTTACCAACAGAACCAAAAATAATCTCTATTTACTTAACTCATCTATCCAAAAATTCAAAAGTAAGCACTTTGAGAAGAAGATTGGTATCCATAAGTATGGTTCATAAGCTAAAAGGGCATTATTTAGATACCAAACATCCTATTATCACTGAAAATTTATTAGGCATAAAAAGGACTAAAGGAAGCTTTCAGAAAGGAAAAAAACCTATATTAATCAATCATTTAAAATCTATAATTAATGTAATTGATGAACAAAAAGTTGAAGAAATCAAAAAATTAAGAGACAGATCAATTATATTAGTGGGGTTTGGAGGTGGATTTAGAAGAACTGAGTTGATTTCAATTGACCGTGAGGACTTAGAATTTGTTCCTGAAGGTCTTAAAATTATCATTAGAAGATCAAAGACAGATCAATTTGGAGAAGGAATGATTAAAGGCCTGCCCTACTTTACTAATGAAATTTATTGCCCTGTAACCAGTTTAAAAAAATGGTTGGAAATATCAAAAGTCAAATCAGGACCTATTTTTAGAAGATTTTCCAAAGGCTCAATACTAACTAATAAAAGACTAACAGACCAGTCAGTCGTTTTATTGATGAAAGAATATTTAAATTTAGCAGGTATCGAAAATAAAAACTTTGCTGGTCATAGTTTGAGAGCCGGATTTGCAACAGTGGCTGCTGAGTCTGGTGCGGATGAAAGAAGTATTATGGCCATGACAGGTCATAAAACAACTCAAATGGTTAGAAGATATATAAGAGAAGCAAATATTTTTAAGAATAACGCACTAAATAAAATCAAGATATGAAAAAATTACTTTCTATTGTCATTCCCTCCTATAAATCAAGCAACAAAATTTTTAAACATTTAAATAATTTTAAAAAAGATATAAAAATAATAATCATTGAAAATTCGCATGACGAAAATTTAAAAAAAATTGTTGAAAAAAAATATAAAAATACAAAAGTAATTTTACAAAAAAATATTGGTTATGGTAATGCAATTAATTTAGGATCAAAATTTGTTAAAACTAGATACTTTTTTACCATGAATCCAGATACTGTAATTTATAAAAATACTTTGAGTTTATTATTAAAGGGATGTAAAAATATTAAGAAATTTGGAGCAATTAGTCCAAATTACAAAGAAAATAAAAATAAAAAATATAATACTGTTTTGGGAGAAAAAAAAACATTAACTGGTGGTGCAATGTTATTTAAAACATCAATATTTAAAAAAATAGGAGGCTTTGATAAAAATATCTTTTTATACTATGAGGATAACGATTATTTTACAAAATGTAGAAACATGAGTTTAAAATTATATACAGTCAATAACTCATTCCATTTTCATGAAAAAAAAAGCTCCGGTTCCGCAACATTTAAAAACAAAAAAGAGAGAGAATATGCATACTTCCTAGCTGGATGGCATGGACAATGGTCTAAATTTTATTATCATAAAAAATATGATGGTTATTTAAGGGCTTTGATATTGTGTTTACCTAATCTAATTACAAATATCTTACAATTAATAATAAATTTACCAATTAAATATAATAAATCTAAATATATATACTTCAAAATAGAAGGATTGATTGCTTCTATAATAGGTTTAAGTTCATTTAAAAGATCTAAGTTTGATAAGTGATCTATTTGTTATTTATAAAATCTAAGTCTTCTTGACAATTTACGATTGGAAGATCCTATTTAAAATAATTAATATAGTCACTAAATTTTTTTTCTTTTATATCTGGTATTCTAGAATATTTTGAATTTCTTTTAATCTTTAGAATACCAACGCCCTGATCTATATTTGCTATCACAAATTTTGCGTCATTTATTTTTGAAATTCCACAAGCTACTTTCCAAACATCGCCTGACATGTCTTGTTTTTCCTCAACATCTGATCTTGGAAGCATATCATGAAAGATAATTATTCCCTCTTCATTAAGAAATTTCATTGAATTTATACAATCGTTACTACATTGATCGTAACTATGAAGACCGTCAATAAATATTACATCAAAAAAAATTTTATTTGATTTAAAAAAATCGTCGCTTATCATTTTATGCGTTCCCCCCCCCCCTTTTTTTGAGGGTCTACCCCTATTTTCTGATTGATTGGTAATGGAACAGTATTAAACACCTTATTATCAAATACGCCAATTTCTAAATATTTACATTCATTGTAATTTTTTTTTTAAAGTATTAGCTATTGCTAAAGAAATGAAACTCGCTTTATTATATAAAGCATTCTCATAATTAAAATGATTTTTAATCATTCTTTTTTTAATTTTCTTAAAATAATAATATGGATTTATTATCAGTGGGACAAAAAGTCTGAAAAGATTTCTCATGATATTAAGCTAAGTATGATTTTAATTTGTGTTTCAACATTTTTTTAAGATAAACTCTATTTTTTTTTGGAAAATAATCTTTAAATTTTGGTAAGATAAATGTAGTTGGATGTTTAAACCAAACATTTTTAAAACTCAAATTTAGATGTTTGTATGGATTCAAATTTTTTGAATAATAATCTACATAAACAGTTGATCTTTTGTTTAAATTATTTTTAATTTCTGTAACACCGTGAAACGTGAATGGTGAATGTAAAAAAATTACTGCTCTATTCGGTATGAATTCAACCAATTTTTCTATTTTTGTACCTTTGTGATTTGCAAGTATTGTCGACCCTCCCCACGACTTCTCCCATTTTTTTGATAAGTAAAGAATTATATTCAACACATGTGGTAAACCCGTATATGGTTCTGATGAGTGGTCTACATGAGTTCCTAAAAAACCAGAACTATACATTTCATGATAATTAGCTAAAGCAGTATTCCCTTCTGTTGTCGAGAATAAATCTTTGATATGTGATAGATTATACAAATTCTCTAGGAAACTTTTACTATTTAATTCGTCTATTATTTGTTTAAGACTATTCGATAACTTCTCGTTTTTACTTGTCCATTTACTTTTTTCTATATCTGAATCAAAAGTTCTACCCTTTTCATGATTAATATTCATTTTTTCAAGATCTAAATTAGAAAAAAAAGCATTATCTAAAAAATTATCTAAAACAATATGCGGGTAAGGTTTGGCATTCATAAAATCAGATGAATACAGGCTTAAATTTTCATATTTTTTATTTATAATACTCATTTAACTTTATTAAATTAAAACTTTAATTTTAAAAATTTCATTTGCTAAGATATTATATAAACCATAAATAATACAACTAACCAATACTTAGTACTTATATTTATGATTCTTCATAAAATTATACATATTTTTTACCATTATTCTCCAGGTTTTGGTTTTATACTTCGAAATTTTTCTAAATTTTCTACTGTCTAAAGATCTATCTATTTTAAAATCTCTAAATTTTTTTATATAGATTTTTTTTTTAAATATTTTTGCAATTATTTTTAACAAAGAGTATTTTGATATTCTATTACCACCGATATTTATTATTTTATTATAAAACATTTTTTCTTTGATAAAATATTTATAAATAATTGAGCTTATCTCTAATGAGGTCAATCCTGAAAAAAAAGCATTACTAAATCCATTAACGTAAACTTTTTGAGATAAAAACCAATTCAAAAGTGATTTTTGTGTTTTAGTTTCAGGTCCTATGAAAGATGTTCTAATAGTACTAGAATAATTATTTTTTACTTCACCTTTACTTTTTGATAGTCCATACAAATCTTTTGAATCTTTAGATGATTTTTCCGAATAGTATCCTTTTTTTCCAGAAAACACACAATCAGTACTTATATGAATAAAATAAATTTTTTTTTTGTTACAATAATTTGAAAGAGTTTTTGGTAGGTTGGTGTTAATTAATTTAGTTTGTTTTTTAAAATGAAATGAATTATTAAATTTAGTTACACCTAAACAGTTCACTATATGAGTAGGATTAATCTCTGTAATAATTTTTTTTAGTTTATTAAAATTTGTAAAATCTTTTAAATAATAATATTTCGTATTTTTTATTCTAACAATTGTGGTATTTTTAATTTTTTTTTTTGTTAAAAATAATCTAAATGTTTTTCCTAATATACCTGTTGATCCTAATATCAATATCTTCATTAAATATGTTTTAAAATTAAAATTTTAATTTACTCTTTCTATAAAATATTTTTAAATAAAAATAATTTATTTTGCATAAAAACAAATTAATTAAATAGTTAAAATTAATTTTTGGCTCTTTTAAAGGTCCTTTGTAATATTCATTTGATCTTAAATAAAATTTTTTAAAAAATTTTATAGTAACACCCCATTTTAGTAAAAATAACTTTCCTGCTCTACTTCCATACTTATTATTTTTTTTTAGTTTATTTATCTTCTTTCTTAAAACAAGAGATCCAAAATGATAAACTTTACAATTATTTAAACCTTTAAATATTCTCACACCCTCTTTCCATAATTTCATATTAAAATCTGGGTCAGATCCAGTTCCAGGAAAAAACTCTTCACTAAACCCCCCAACTTTATTCCATAAATCTCTATGTACTAACATTGGTGCCCATGTTGACCCCTGAAAATTATGAAAATTATGATTTCTGTGTTCTTTTAAAAATTTACTCTCATTAAAATTTAAATTTGTATCACCACAATCAAATTTAATTGGTCCATTATTCATCATAACTCCAGATAAATAAAATTTATTATGACCTATATCATTTGCCTCATTTAATAGTATTAAATCCCAATTAGGACTAAAATAAAAATCATCGTGAGCATAAAGTAGATAATCAAATTTAGATAATTTTGATGCCTTATTAATACCTTCACATATACCAGAATTATAATCTGTATATGTAAAGCTAATATTTTCTTTATTAAGAAAATCTAAAGTTCCATCATTACCAATATTAACATGTGCTACAATTTGATGATCAAATTTAGAATTCTTTTTTATACTTTCGATACATAATTTTAAATATTTTAAGTTATTAAAAGTTGGAATAAGTATAGAAAACATCAATTTTTCTTTACAATTTCTTTAATATAATTTTTTATATCTGTTTTAGCTTTATAACCTAATATTTTAAGGGCATTATTGTTTGGGATTGTTGAGCCTGATCTATCTCCAGGTCTTGGAGGTAAAAATTTAATTTTGGTTTTAAACATCCTAGCTATTTGTAAAATTGAATATGTTTTTTTTGTTCCAAGCATATATTCATTTTGATTACCTTTTTTCCAGGCAAGATAACATCCATAAATAATATCATCTATATGTGTAAAGTCTCGCCTTTGGGTGCCAGGTTTTACTATGGTTAGTGGTAGACCTTTTTTATATTGGCTTTCAAAATTTCCAATAACTGCTGACATTGAGGAATTCATTATTTGTCCAGAACCATAAACATTATAAAAATAAACAAGTTCATACTTTAACCCAAACCATTTATTATAATTTTTAATTAACTCTATATTTTTTGTTTTAGACCAGGCATAGGGGGATAAATCTTGATCTTTACCATCGTTTCCTAAATTACTAGAAGTTGCAGAGTATATTAGTTTAATTTTATTATTATTTGCAAATTCAATAACTTTAGATGAGTGATGGATGTTGTATTCAAAACATTGTTTGTATTTAATAAAACTTTGATAAATTCTTGAAAATTCTCCAAAATGAAAAATAACTTTTATATTTTTTCTATATTTTTTTAAGTGTTTATCTATATTTTTATTATTTCCTTTTATATACTTGACCTGATTATTTCTAATATGATTTTTTGTATATCCAGTTGAATAATTATCTATACTAATTATCTTTTCTTTAATTTTACTTTTGACTAAAAACTTAATAAGTGATGAACCTATGAAACCTGCACCACCTGTAATAATGACAATATTTTTATTCACAATAATTTATAAATTTACCATTTAAAATTTTTATTTATATTAAATATTTTACAAATCATAAAATTTGCAACAGTAGTTGAATTAAATTTTTTGTGATATAAAATTTTTCCTCTTTTTGCTAATCTATTTCTTAATTTATCATCTTTTAACATTAGATTTATTTTTTTATTCAAGTCTGTATTTGAATTATAAAAAATAGCTTCTTTACTAGAAAAAAGTTTATTCAACTTAGTTTTTTTATTTATTAACGTAGCAATACCATTTCCCATTAATTGCGCTATTCTATCGCTACTGTAATATTTAAGTGGTTTGCCCTGGCTTAAATTTAATGCAATTTTAGAATTATATAGTTTTTCTTTAAATTCATCTCCCCATATAGGCTGTATGTTATTCATGCCAAATATATTAAATTTTAAATTTGGGTTTTTCTTGATTAAATAATTAATTACATTTTCTCTTTCATCAAATTTGCCCTTTTTTAATACACCCCTATGAACACCATGAGACATAGCAAAAAAAAGATCGTACTCTGGACTCTTATTTTCATATACTTTTAAATCATCTAAAGACGCATCGACTGGATTTGGTATAAAAGAAATTTTATATTTGTTAAGTTTTAAAGCATTTGGATCAGTGGTACAAAAACTATAATCCATGTATTTAATTTTATCTAAGAATCTTATTTTATTATTCTTCCATTTAGTATCCATTCTATCCAAAAACCATTGTGAAATTTTTATTAAAGGAAAATCTTTTTTAATTAACTCCAAGCTAGATGATTTTATAGAGTCAGCATGACCTAAAAGTATTAAATCAGGTTTAAAATTTTTGACTGTCTCAATGAAAGTATAATTAAGTTTTTTAGAACCAGTTACATCAGTTAATGATTTATAGTTTGTTAATAAATCTCTGTCACTTAATGTAAGAACTTTATGATTTAATTTAACTAGTCCGTTATTAATTCTTCTGCCTGTATTATAAAAAAGTCTGCCATTATGTTTTTCATTAAGATTAGTAATATGTAAAATTTTTAATTTTGAAATGTTAAAATTAGGTTTAAAAGTAAAAAGAAAATTTTCTCTATATTTATCTATTTTTTTTGAAGCAGATCTGTTGGTTAAATAAAAATTTTTAATTGAATTAGTTTGATATTTTTTAATTAGTTTTGGGTTTAAAATAAGTTTTTTAATATTTTTTGAGAAAACTTTTGGTAATAAATTTTTGATTATTATACCGTCAGTGATAGTTTCCTTCAAGCCTCCTCTATCACTTATAATAACTGCACAGCCTCTACTAGCTGCTTCTAAACTAGTCCGTCCAAAAGGCTCGTTCCATCTGGAGCAAACTACTGCAATAGATGTTTTCTCGAGATATTTTAAGACTTTTGTATGAGTTTGAAATCCTAAAATTTTTAATCTTGGATGTTTAAAAAAAATTTTTTCTCTAGGTTCGTCACCTATTACAATTGCTGACCAATCTTTAAATTTTTTAAGTATTGGAAGTGTTGCATCACCGAATATGTCATATCCCTTTGCTGAATTTAATTTGCCAACGAAAGTAATTATTTTCTTTTTATTTTTAAGGTTTACTTTTTTAGGATCAATAGATTGTTTAATTATTTCAAGTTTACTCGAAGAAGTATATAATTCAGGTAAATCCTTAATAAATCTGGACTTTGACCAATCACTATTAAAAATTATTTTATCTAAACTATCTAATAAAAAAATTCTATCACTAATTTTTCTTGAACCACTCATCTCTAATGGATCATTATGAAAATATAAAACTTTTTTTGCATATTTTAAATTAATCAAATATTTTAAATATGATGGTCTATTGTGTAATTCAATAATATCTGAGTTAGATTGTTTTTCTTTCTTAAGAAACTCTAATATGTATGATTTTGATGAACTTTTAATTAATGATTTTTCGTAATTTAAATTAACATAATTTTTATTAAATTTTGTTTTGTTTTTTGTGTTTCCATAAACAACTATATTCTTTTTAAATTTACTAATTTTTAATGTATCGTTTATAAAAATAGAAACTGCACCAGCGTAAGAAGGTGAAAAATTTTCTTTATATGGCAGTAATATTGATATTTTCATATATCAAATTTTTTTAAAATCTTTTTTCTTAGTACTTTATCTTTTTTAAGTTTATATTCATATGCCATTGCTTCACTTTTTGTTTTAAATTTTTTTTGATATATTAATTTCCACTTATAACCTCTTGTTGATTTGGCACCAATATTAGAGTTATGTTTAATTAACCTTTTTTCAACGTCAACAGTATAACCAGCATATGTTTTTTTTGTCTTTGAAGAAATAGATTTCAACAAATAAGCATAGTAATACATTTATATGGCGGTCCCTAGGGGAATCGAACCCCTCTTTCGAGGATGAAAACCACGTGTCCTAACCGATAGACGAAGGGACCGAATTGCTGCTTTTTATTGTAAAAAAATATATTAATCAAGCTTTATTAAAATGTTTCATTCTAAAGATAAAGATTTAATTAAATTTTTTCTATTTTTTTTATTATTTTTTTAAATCCAGAAGACTTATGTGTCACAAGTGTTTCTGAAATAAAATCATTACCTCTAATTTCTATACCATTTACCAGTTCTCCAGATGTAATACCTGTCGCACAAAAGATAGAGTCTCCAGATACAATTTCATCTAATTCGTATTTCTTTTTTAAATTTTTAATTCCCATTTTACTTGCTCTATTTTTATCCTCTTCAGTATTAAATAAAAATCTTCCTTGGAAAGCACACTTATAGGTATCAAGCGCTGTAGCAGCTAATACACCTTCTGGACCACCACCTATTCCTAAAAAAATGTCAACTTTATATTTTTTATCAGTTACAAGTAAAGCTCCTGATACATCACCATCTGTTATTAATTTTATTTTAACTTTGAGATTATTAAGCTCTTCTATTATGGAATTATGTCGTGGTCGATCTAGAATACAAGCTGTTAAATGTTCTGGTTTTTTATTCAAATATTCAGATAAATTATAAATATTTTTTTTAATTGAATAATCTAAATCAATTACCTCTTTTTCATGAACATTTGCAGAGATTTTTTCCATATAAGTTTCAGGCGCTTTAAATAAATTATTTTTTTCTGCAATTGCTATTACAGATAAAGCACCAGGAAGGTTATATGCAGCAAAGTTAGTACCCTCGAGAGGATCGACAGCAATATCTATATCTGGTCCATTCTTAGTTCCAATTTTTTCACCAATGTAAAGCATTGGAGCTTCATCTAACTCACCTTCACCAATAACTATTTCACCTTTAATATTTAGGTGATTTAATTCGGATCTCATTGAGTCAACAGCAGCTTTGTCAGCAGCTATTTTATCCTTTTTTCCTACAAGATGAAATGATGCTAATGCTGCTTTTGATGTAACATTCACAAATTTATCAATGTATTTTTGATCAATTGTCATTAAATTTTTTCATCAATAATTTCGTCTTCTTTAATTTTATATTCAAACTCTCTTAAACGTTTGTATACGCTGGCAAGTTCTATTATTGTGGGCCATGCTTTAAGTATATATTGCATCGATCCTTCTACTCTCCCAAATGCTCTAATTATTTGTTGCATAACACCTAATGTCACAGCCCCCGCAACTATAGCAGGAGCTAAGAATACATAAGCGGATAAAACATTAGCTTGTAGATAGGCAATTCTACCAATATTAAAATATAAATATCTTAAGTAACTCAAATAATGAATACTTCTAACATCTTCAAATAATTCATCGATCGTTTTAGGTCTTATAGTTCCATCATCTTCAGCTATAACTAATATTTTTCTATAGGCTGCTTCTTTTTTTTGTAAATCATATTCAACTCCAACTAACCTTAATATTAAGCCTAATATAATAAGAAAAATAGTACCACCAATTGACCAAATTAGAGCGCCTACAATTAAGCCATAATCCCAATCGCCAAAAAAGAAAATAGGAATACCAATACTTAACCCAAATAAAATTGGCATAAATTCTATTAAAATCATTAAAGCTTCAATTAAACTTGTTCCCAAGGACTCCATTATTCTAGAAAACTTTATGGTATCTTCCTGAACCCTTTGGGCTGCACCCTCAATTTTACGTGCTTTGTCATAAACACCGTGATACCATTCAACCATTGCAGCTCTCCATCTAAATAAGTAATGTGAAGTAAAAAAACTAACTAGAACTGCAACACCAACGTACATAGCTGCTAATATTATAAATGAGAGTAAACTTGCCCAATATTCTTCTATTGTTATTGCATTTGGAGCTCCAAGAGCTTTTTGAATCATATCATAGAACTCTCCGAACCACTCATTAATTTTAACATCAATTTTCACCTGAATCCAAAGTGAAGAAAGAATAATAAACGATCCAATCCAAGACCATAAGTACCAACTTCTTTCAGTAAAAAATCTAAACATAAACTATTTTAGGAAATTATCTGCATAAGATTTTTTTACAGTTTTTCTTTTTTTAGGTTCAATTAACTCGTAATCTATTTTTTTCTTTTTTGCGTAATTTATTGCAAGTTCTTTAGATGAAAATTCTAGTTTTAATTCCGTTAAAGTATCATCGGAACTTTCCCATCCCATTAAAGGATTTTTCGTGGGGTCATTTGTTTTAAATTCTAATATCCACTTATTAGCTTTTGCAAGACCTGATTGCATTGGACTTTTGTTAGGAATATAAATTATTGCTTTTTTCATAATGATGGTCGGAGTGGCAGGATTCGAACCTGCGACCCTCTGGTCCCAAACCAGATGCGCTACCAGGCTGCGCTACACTCCGAGAGCATTACTAATACAGTAGTTATTGATATTTTCAACGATTAATGTTTCAAAATTAAAAGAATTTTAATAAATATCTGGTATATAAGAATTTATGATTATTGAATGTCCTTGTAAAAAAAAAAAATTCAATATTGATATAAATTTAATCCCAGCTGAGGGACGAAATCTACAATGTGGATCGTGTGATCGTGTTTGGTTTTATAAAAAAGAAGATCCAATAAAAGAGTCTCTACAAATAAATGAGGATATAGCTGTTCAAGAAAATGAAGATGGTGATAAATTAATTGATAATAAATCTAAAGATCAAATAGCAAAACAATCAGCAGAGAAGTATAGAGAAGCAAAATCTGAATTATCAACAACCAAAAAAACTGAGACTAAATCTGAGACAATTAAAAAAACTCAAAGTAGCAAGTTTTTTTCATATTTAATTGTTTTTATAATATCATTAAGTGCACTAATTATTTTACTAGACACTCTAAAAAAACCTTTAATCGACATATTTCCAGGATTAGAAGTGTTGTTATTCAACCTTTATGAAACATTGAAAGATATTAAACTATTTATTATAGACCTGTCATAATTCTATGATTAATTACATATCAAAGCCTTTTAAATGGTTCTTTAAATTAGAAGCTGCTAGCGGATTAGTTTTGTTATTTGCTGCCATCATTGCTTTATATATAAGCAATTCAAACTTAGCAGATTTATATTTTTCTACATTAAATAAATATCTATTTATAGGTATAAATGACTTTGGTTTAAAACTATCTGTAATACATTGGATTAATGATGCTTTAATGGCAATATTTTTCTTTTTTGTAACACTCGAGATTAAAAGAGAATTTTTACAAGGAGAACTTTCAAACATAAAACAAGCCTTACTTCCAATAATCGCAGCAGTAGGTGGAATGTTAGTGCCTGCATTATTTTATGTTTTTATAAATTTTGGTGATAGTGAAACTTTAAAAGGATGGGCCATACCTTCAGCTACAGATATAGCTTTTTCATTAGGTGTTTTGTCACTACTGGGTAAAAGAGTGCCTTTATCTTTAAAAGTTTTTTTAACTGCACTAGCTATTATAGATGACTTAGGAGCAATTGTTATTATAGCTCTTTTCTACTCAGGTGACTTAAGTATAAAATATTTAATTTTGATGCTGGCAGCATTTATCGTTTTGTTACTGATAAATAAATTTAATATAAAAAAATTTTTACCCTATTTGATTGTAGGATTGTTTCTATGGGATTTTACGCATAACTCAGGTGTACACGCAACTATTGCTGGTGTTCTGTTAGCTATGACAATACCTCATAGGAAAAAAGAAAAAGATTTTTCATTATTAATTAAAATTGAACATGCAATTAGTCCTTATGTCGCCTTTGGTATAATGCCATTATTTGCCTTCGCTAACGCTGGTGTATCACTTGAAGGCTTAACTTTTGGATCTTTGCTAAACAAAGTGCCTTTAGGTATTTTATTAGGATTATTTGTTGGTAAACAACTCGGTGTTTTTATTTTCTCCTACGTATCCATTAAAGCTAAGATTGCACAAATGCCTAGTGATACTAGTTGGTACAATTTTTATGGTGTTGGTGTACTAACCGGTATCGGTTTTACAATGAGTCTTTTTGTTGGGAATTTAGCTTTTGCAGAAAATATGCAGTATATGGATGGAGTTAAAATTGGTGTATTAACTGGGTCATTACTGTCCACTTTATTTGGGTATTTTTTGATATTACTTACCCCAAATAAACCTAAAAAGTAATTACAAAAATGAAGAAAATATTTTTAAGTAGTATATTAATAATTATGTTTTTTTTTAACAATTTAGTAAAAGCTGAGTATGAAAAAATTTTTTACGACCTAAAAATAGAAAGTATAACTGGAGAGATAATAGATTTTAAGGAATATGAAAATAAAGCTGTCCTAGTAGTTAATACTGCAAGTTATTGTGGTTTTACTAATCAATATGAAGAATTACAGGAACTATGGGACACTTATAAATCAAAGGGCCTGGTAGTGCTTGGCATACCCTCAAATACATTTAATCAAGAAAAAAAAGGAAATGAAGAAGTCAAAAAGTTTTGTGAGGTAAATTTTAATATTAACTTCCCTTTATCCACTATTACTGAAATTAAAGGTGATAATGCACATGAAATCTATAAATGGGCAAAAAAACACTATGGAAAATCTGCAGTTCCAAAATGGAATTTTTATAAAATATTAATTAATAAAGAAGGTAAAATTGAAGATACATTTGCATCTTTTACTAAACCTATGTCTAGTAAATTAATAAAAAAAATTGAAAACATACTATAATTTTATTGTTAAACCATCGTGTGCTGGAATAACATTTTTAGGTAAAAGTTTTTTTAAAACTTTATAATCTAATACTGGTGATAAATTTGTTAAAATAGCATTTTTAGGTTTAAATTCCTTAATCATTGATAAAGAGTTTTCTAAATTAAAGTGAGATGGATGAAAATTGTACCACAAACAATCAATTATTAAATATTTCAGATTTTTAAAATATTTATAATCTTTCTTATATATTTTACTTACATCGCTAATATAGGCTAATTTCTTATCTATAATGAAGCAATTTGATTTAATTTTACCATGATCAACTTCAACAGATTTAATTTTAATTTTCCTCTTATTATTTAACGTAAAAAAATAATTTTTTAATTTATTTAATTTTAATGTTGCGGGATATTCTTTCGTATAGCTTTTAAAAATATAAGAAAAAGTTTTCAAAAGATAATTTGAGGTAAATTTATCAGCATAAACGTCAATTGGTTTTCTACTATTTATAAAAAAAGATCTTAAATCATTAATACCATGAGTTTGATCTCCGTGCATATGTGAATAAAATACTTTATTTATCTTTTTAATTTTATGTCTCAATAGTTGCTGTCTAAGGTCTGGTGAAGTGTCTATCAAAATATTCTCATCTGAAGTTTGAAATAATGCTGAACATCTTGTTCTATGGTTTTTTTTATTATTTGGATCACAGTTACCATAAAAACCATCAGGTCTTGGCACACCCATTGAACTACCACACCCTAATATAATAAATTTCATAATTATTAGTTAAAGAACAGTTGATTAAAATTTTTTGTAGTTATTTCAATGAGTTTTGACTTTGGTATTTCTTTAATTTCTGCAAGTTTAACAGCTGTAAAATCAATAAATGATGGTTCATTTTTTTTACCTCTATTTGGCACAGGGGCTAAAAAAGGACTGTCGGTTTCAATCAATACTTTTTCTAGAGGTAACGACTTAAAGGTATCTTGCAAATCTAAGGAGTTTTTAAAGGTAATAATTCCACTTGCTGAAAAATATGAGTTTAATAGTAAAAGTTTTTTTGAAAATTCTTTAGATCCTGTAAAACAATGCATTAAAATTTTAAGGTCATTATTTTTATATGAATTAAGTATTTCATATGTTTCGTCTTCTGCATTTCTTGAATGAACAATTAATGGTGACTTAGTCTCAATTGAAGCTTCTATGTGTTCTTTAAAACTCGATATTTGTTTCTCACGATCACTATTATTATAATAAAAATCTAATCCAGTTTCACCTATGCCAATAATTTTTTCATTTTCTCTAAAGTTTTGAACTAATTGAGAGGAAGATAAAACATTTTTATCACTTTCGTGTGGATGAATACCAACTGTACCATAAATAATGTCGTCTTTGTGGATCAATTGTTTAATTTTAGAAAAACTATCTATTGATGTTGATATGGTTAGTAATTTTTTAATGCCAACATCTTTTGATCTTTGTATTACATTACTAAGATCACTTATCAATGGTTCATGATCAAGATGACAGTGTGAATCAATCATTATCTTTTTCTATTTTTTTAAAAAGTATATCTATTTTATTTATACTATTTCCTTTAATTAAAAATTCATTTTTAGATATGTCTTCTAATTTTATGTCATTTTCACCAAGATTGAATATTTTTAAAGCCTTTAATACTGAACCTGGGATTATTGGATAGAGTAAAAAACTTATTTTTCTAATAATTTCCAAAGAAGTAAAAACGATTGTATTTAATCTAGTAGTATCATCCTTCTTTTTCCAAGGCTCTTGATCATTAAAATATTTATTGGCCTCAAAGAGTGAGTTAACTATATAATCGATATAAAAGTTTAAGTTTTGTTGGTCAATTTTAGATCTGATGTTTTCTAAATTATCTTTAAATTTATTTAAGATATTTAAGTCATCTTCCTCAAATTTAATTTTTTCTGGTATTTTTCCATCACAATTTTTTATAGCAAATGAGGTAACACGTTGACATAAATTACCATAATTATTTGCTAAATCACTATTTATACAATCCTCCAATCTATCCTGAGATATATTACCATCATTCCCAAAAGAGACTTCTTTAATCAAATAATATCTTAAAGGATCCAGGCCGTATTCGTCAATAATTTGTAAAGGATCTAAAATATTACCTTTTGATTTAGACATTTTCTCATCACCTGACAGTATCCAACCATGACCGTAAACTTTTTTTGGTAATTCTATTTTAGCTGCTAATAAAAAAGCTGGCCAGTATACAGCATGAAATCTTAATATATCTTTTCCAATCAAATGTAATGAAGCAGGCCAAAATTTTTTAAATAAATTATCCTCTTTATTAGGATAGTTTAAAGCACTTATGTAATTGGTAAGTGCGTCAAGCCACACGTAAATAACATGATTTTCATTTCCAGGAACCTGAATACCCCATGAGAAAGTTTTTCTACTTACTGAAAGATCTTTAAGTCCACTTTTAACAAAACTTATAACTTCTTTTTTTCTAGATTCAGGTGAAATAAAATTAGGATTTTTTTCATAAAAATCTAATAAGGGCTTTTCCCATTTAGAGAGTCTAAAAAAATAAGACTCCTCCTCTATCCATTCTACCGTTGATTTTGAACTAATTGAAATTTTTTTACCATCTATTTCTTCTATTTCATCTTCATTATAAAAAGCTTCATCAGAGACAGAGTACCATCCTGAATAATTAGAAAGATAGATATCATCATTTTTTTCTAACTCTTTCCATAAATGCTGAACTGTTTTCTTATGTCTGTCTTCAGTTGTACGTATAAAATCTGTATTGGTTAAGTTTAAAGTTTTAGATAAATCTCTAAATGTTTTACTAATTTGATCACAAAATTTAAGTGGATCTAAACCTTCTTTCTCGGCTGATCTTTGAATTTTAAGTCCATGTTCATCGGTTCCAGTTAAAAAACAAACTTTGTATCCATCGATAGTTTTAAATCGTGAAAAAAAATCCGCAATTATGCTTGAATATGCATGGCCCATATGAGGTCTGGCAGAAGGATAGTATATTGGAGTTGTGATATAAAAATTTTTATCCATTTAAAATTCGATCTTCAAATTCCATAAAAATAGACTCTTCATCTAAATTATAAATTTTTGTATTAATAATTTTTTTTAAAAAAAAAGTATAAAAACTTAATATTTCAATATTTTTAATATTAACTTTATTCCTGAAGTAAATTTCAATAAATGAGTAAGTCAATTCGATTAATTTTTTATCTTTTTTATAAAGTTTATTTTTGATTATCAATGATAGAAAATTTTCTAATGATAAATTTTTTACATCAATTTCAAGCTCTTCTGAAATTTTTAAAACTCTTAATAACTGGCCAGGTGTGGTGTAGTAATTAATCAATTCTTTGTTAATTAAGTCGTAAATATCTTGATCTATAATCTTGTTAGCTATTTCAATCACTTGATTTTGAGTAAGTGAGATCTTAAAATTTATACATCTTGATTTTAAAGTAGCTAGCACACGTTTGTTACTATTTATTAAAATAAAGTTTATATTATCATTTGGTTCTTCAATTACTTTAAGCAATGCGTTTACAGAATTAAGGTTAAGTAAATTTATATTATCAATCAAAACAAACCTTGGGCTTTCATTAAATGATGATTTATTTAAATTAGAAATTAGATCTCGAATTTGATTAATATCAATATTTTTTTTTCCATCCTCAACATCAATGAGGTTAAAATTAGGATTAGATTTATTCTTTATTAATTTAAAAGATTTATTTTCACTGTTAATTTTATAATCTTTAGTATCATAATTATGATCTTCATTTAGGGATAAAATATAATTAATAACATGATAGGCTAAAGTACATTTACCTATACCCTTCTCGCCTGATAAAATTATTTTATTAGGAAATTTTTTATTTAAATAAAGATTTTTGAGTGTGTCAAAAATTTCGTAGTGTCCAAATAAACTTTTTTTCAATAAAGTTTCCATAGATTAAATTAATTTATTTATTTTATCTAAGATTAATTTCTTATTTTTCTCAATTTCTAAATTTGAGTTAATTATCATATATGATCTTTTTTTTGATTTAGCTAATTTAATAAATCCATTCTGAACTTTATTATAAAACACTGAATTAAATTTATCGTATCTGTTAAGTGTTTTTCTTTTTTTAAGTCTTAAAATTAAATTTTTATTATTTACTATATTTAGAAATGTAAAACCTATTTTTATATCTTTAAGTAAATAATTATTTAAAACATTGATTAACTTCAAATTTATACCCATACCATAATGCTGGTATGCAATAGTTGAATCTGTAAATCTATCAATTAGAATAATTTTTTTATTATAATTTTTTTTAATTAAACTAATATTTTCACTTCTTGATGATAAAAATAACAATAGATCTGTATCTTTATTAAAATTTGATTTATTATTTAACATTAATCTTCTGATCTTCTCTGAATTTTGACTGCCGCCAGGTTCACGTATTTTAATAAAGCTAATTTTTTTTTGTTTTAAATATCTTGCAACAGAATTTAAATGGTAGCTCTTTCCACTCCCTTCAATTCCCTCAAAAACAATTATAGGTTTTTTAGACATCACCCCAGATTAAATAGTTAATTGATTTAATTAATCTGGATATAAAGTTTACTTTTTTAACCTCTTTCGATGATAATAGATCATATTCGCCAACCAATTCTTGATCGTAAACTACTCTTAATGTTGCAATTTTTTGATTTTTTTTAATTGGAGCCTCTACGGGTCCCTCATATTTAACAACAACTTTTAGTAATTTTTTTTTAGCTTTTTTAATAGTTTTATAAATATCTTGTTCTGTATAAGCTTCGACTGAGTCTTGTTTGCCAAGCCAGACATTTATTTTTTGAAAAGGTTCGTTAGATTTAGCAATTCTGACTAAGTCATAATTAGTTAGTCCATAAGTTAAAAGTTTGGTACTTTCTTTGGATCTTGAATTTTTTGTATTAAAACCACTACCTACAGCTATCAATCTTCTACCATTTCTTTCTAAAGAGGATGCTAGAGAGTATTTTTCTACGGCAAGATAACCTGTTTTAATTCCATCAGCCCCAAGGTTTTTATAAAGTAAAGGATTTCTATTGCCTTGGGTAATTGGATCACCTCCAGTACGATCCCATGTGAATTCTTTTTCAGCAAACATTTTGTAAAACTCAGGGTGTTTTTCAATTAGATATCTAGACATAATCATTATGTCTCTTACAGTAGAATAATTATCAGGATCATTGATACCTGAAGAGTTTGTAAAATTTGTATTTACCATACCAATTTCTGCCGCTTTAGCAGTCATTAACAAAGCAAACTCTTCTTCTGTACCAGCAATACCCTCTGCTAAAGCTATGCACGCATCATTACCTGAGGCAATAATTATACCTTTAAGTAAATCTTCTACAGTAACTTGATCTCCCACCATAATAAACATAGAAGAATAACCTGATGTAGATAATCTCCAAGCCTTTTCAGAAATAATAAATTTTTCATCTAAACTTAAATCACCAGATTTGATCAAATCAAAAGCAATTATTGAAGTCATAATTTTAGTCATTGAAGCTGGATAAATTGATCTATCAGGTTCTTTTTCATACAAAATTTCACCAGAATAATAATCTTGAAGTATTGCTGTTCTTGCTTTTACATCTAAATTGGCATTAGAAAATGAATGAATAAATAAGCTGAGGAAAATATAAATTATTAATTTCTTAAGCATCTTTTAATATTTCCAAGTTTTCAAATTCTAATAATTTTATTTCATCAAATGATTTTTCAAGTTTTTTTATATCATTAAATGGCCCTAATAATACCCTATATTTAGTCTGTGATAATTTTTTTATTAATGGATTTTTCAAATTTGTCTCTTTTTTAATTCTTAAGATCATATTCTCTGCTGAGTCCTTATAATAAAAATCAGCAATCTTAATTGAGTATAAAAATTTATGTTTCTTTACTTGTTTTTTTTTATTTAAGTCTGCTCCTAAATTATCAATTGTAATTCCATCTACAGGTGCTTTTTCGGCTACATTTTTTTCTTCATCGAATGTTTTTGCTTTTTTAGCAATAAATGTGGAGTTTTCAGATATAAGAACAAGATCAATATATGGTTCATTTAAATCAATAGATAATTCATTAGCAATTCTTTTTGTTATTACTGAATTGTAAAAATCTGAAAATTGAACATTATTTGAAATAACTTTAGCAATAATTGATTTATCATTTACAGGATTAGTAATTTTAACAAATGAATTTTTTTTAATTTTTTTGTGAAAAATGACTAAAGCTCGATTATCAATTTTTTTTGATATTTTGTTTTCTTTTTTAAGTTGTTCATCATAAATTAACGTAAAACCTGTATTACTATATTTTAGATAATTAGAGTAATTTACTACTTTTTTGTTATCATCATATTGTTGGCATGCTGTTAAAAATAAAATTAATAATACAATTAAAAATTTATTGAAGTTCATTTTTAAATTTATCTTTTAAAGTACAAACAGCTAAAGCAAATCTTAATGATCTGTTCCATTGAAGTATAATTTCATAATTATCAAAAACAATAAAGGCTGGATTTAATGTATCAGCATCAGGTATTATATCTTTATCAGGTGTGATTATCGCTACCTGAAGATTTTGATATTTATTGTCTATCTCATTTATATTTTTAATAAATTTAACATACGATTTTAATTTTTGTTTATTGTGTAGTTTCTTGGCTGAAACATTTAAATATTCTCTAGGTATATCTTTGGATAAATTGACTCTTAAAAAACAAGGTTGACCAGCCTTCCAACCAATTTGATTTAAATAATTACCTGCTGATGCATATGCATCTTTATTATTTTTTAAATTAATTGATCCATTATTATCATAATCTATTGCATAGTTTTTCATAGTTGAAGGCATAAATTGAAAAAAACCAAATGCACCTGCCCAAGATCCAAAAAGTGTTTCGTAATTAATTTGTTGTTTTTCAATAAGTTTTAAAAGTATTAACAATTCATTTGTAAAAAACTTGGATCGTCTTTGATCAAAACTTAATGTTGCAAGTGATGATAAAATATCCATTTTTCCTACATAAGTTCCAAAATTTGTTTCAATACCCATTAATGCTAAGAGTAATTCTTGTTCAATATTAAATTTTTTTTCTACTGATTTAACCAGATTTGAATTTTGTTTATAAAAAGTTAATCCTTTAGAAACTTTTTTTTCAGAAGTTCTCTTTGAGATATAAGTCTTTGTATCTTCATAAAATTCTGGTTGAAAACGATCATATTTTATAACATTAGGAAGGAATTTAGTCTTAGACATAACTTTGTCAAAAGTTTTTTCAGAAATATTATTTTTAAGTGCTATTTTTTTAAAACTTTTTTTCCAATTTTCAAATTCAATATTGATATCAGCATAAACATTAATATTTGAAGTAAATAAGATAATTAATAAGTATTTAATTATTTTCATGTAAATCTTTCAAATATACAATTACAGCAATCCAAATGAAAATAAAACTAACTAATTTATTTAATGAAAAAACTTCGTCATAATAAAAGAAACCAAGTAAAAATTGCAAAGTTGGAGTTATATAAAAAATCATTCCAGTTGGCCCAAGTCCACATAACTCAACCCCTCTAACATATAAAAATAGTGGAATAACAGTCATTGGTCCTGCCAAAAAAATTAGTAGCATCATAGGAGGATCTTCAATTTTAAAATCATTATATCCATTAATGGAGATTAAATAAAATGCTCCAATAGCAAATGGTAATATAAATAAGCTCTCTATTAATAATCCAATATCTGTATCAACATCAATCTTTTTTCTTAATAAATTATAAAACCCCCAACTAAATGCTACGACTAAACCAAGCCATGGTAAAGATTTGTAACTCATAATAATTAAGTAAAGTATGGATGCTATCACTAAAATAATCGAAAAAATTCTTTTCTTATTAAGAACTTCCTTAAAAAAAATATATCCTAACATCACACTAAGAATTGGCATTATAAAATATCCAAAACTTGCATCAATTATTCGATTTGTGGCTATAGCGTAAATCCATGCTGCCCAATTGACAAAAATTAAACATCCAGAAAAAAAAAGGTATATTAAATTTTTGCTACTTTTTAAAATTTCAAAAAAAATATGCCATTTAGAAAAAAGAAACGTAGTTAATATTAGAGTAACAGTTGACCAAAGGCATCTATGAACAACAAGTTCTATGTGACCAATATAAGTGATAGATTTAAAATAAATAACACCAATAAATCCCCACCAAAATGAGCCAGAACCAGCTAGTAGTAAACCCTTATTGAATTCTCTTTTCATAAGATTTAATGGAATTAGTCGTTATTGGTTTTATTAGACTATTTTAAGGTTGAATTAAATAATTATAATTATAAAACCTTGCGAACGGAGAGATGGCTGAGCGGTTGAAAGCACCGGTCTTGAAAACCGGCAAAGGGGCAACTCTTTCCTGGGTTCGAATCCCAGTCTCTCCGCCATTATTTAATATTTAAAATTTTTAAAAAGTAAATTTACTTTATTATTCTCTATTTCAAAATCTGTTTCAGCTCCTGTATAGAAGTTGTATAAATTTGTGTCATCTATATTTAATAATTTTTCTAAATCAATTAAGTCTTCATTATCTAAATTATTAATATTTTTTTTGGTAAATGTACCCAAAAGTTTGTCCATCTCTTTTGTGCCACGGTAATTAGATCTGTAAATAATTTTTTTTTTTAATTCATCTATATTGATTGTCATTATTAGAATATATTAATTTAATATGCATATTAAAAGTAATTATAAATATTTATTGTCGGATTTAACAGCGTTAAAAGGTGTTGGAGTTAAAACAACAAATCTACTTAAAAAGAAAAATATTAATAATTTATTTGATCTTTTGTGGAAACTTCCAAAATCTTACACCGATAGAAGTTTGTCTTCAAAAATAAAAGAGCTTAAAATTGGTGAGAGTCAAACTGTAACAGTTACACCTCAAAAGTACCTATTTCCAAGGACAAGAAACTTACCCAACAGAGTCATTTGTTCAGACGATACTGGAAGTTTAGAATGTGTTTTTTTTAATAGTTATGAAGGATATGTAAAAAAAATTCTTCCTCTAGGTAAAGAAATAACTGTAAGCGGCAAAATAAGTCATTTTAAAAACAAATATCAATTAACAAACCCAAAATATGTATCTGAGGATTCTTCAATAATAAAACAAGTGCATAATAAGTATTCTTTAACAGAAGGAATATCTGAAAAAGTTTATAATAACATTATTAATCAAATTATTAATAAATTACCTGTATTAGATGAGTGGCATTCTAATGAGATTATAAAGAAATTTGGAAATTTAAGTTGGAATAATTCTATAGTAGAACTTCATAAGCCAGAAAATATAGGGAAATATAAAGATAATTTTTATCAAAGACTGGCTTATGACGAAATATTTTCAACATTTTTAGTAAATTCTGAAATAAGAAAAAAAATTAAAAAAATCAAAAAAAAAAGAAAAAAAATTAATTTTGGTTTACAAAATACTCTAATAAAAAAATTGGGTTTTTCTCTAACAAATGATCAATTAAATTCCCTAAAACAAATAAATAAGGATTTAAGTATAACAACAAAAATGTTTAGACTATTACAAGGTGATGTTGGAAGTGGAAAAACAATTATAGCACTTTTATCAGCTTACAATACTATAAACTCGGGTTATCAAGTTGCTTTTATGGCTCCCACCGAAATATTAGCACGTCAGCATTATAATTTAGCGAAAGAAATTTTTCCTAATAACAAAAAAATAGAATTAATTTCTGGAAAAACTGATCATAAAAATAAAAAAATTATTTTAGATAAATTAAAAAATAATAAAATAGATATTATTTTTGGTACGCACGCAATGTTTCAAAAAAAAGTGAGCTATAAAAAACTTGGATTAATCATTATCGATGAACAACATAAGTTTGGTGTTAATCAACGAAAAAAGCTATCTGATAAAGGTGGCGATGATTGTGATGTTTTGTTAATGACCGCTACACCAATACCACGAACTTTGACTATGACAATTTACGGTGATATGGATTTATCAATAATAAAAGAAAAACCCAAATCTAGAAAACCAATTAAAACATATAGTAAATTGGAAAGTAAAATTGATGATGTTCTTAAATTTATTAAAAAAGAG
>CABZKL010000002.1 GCA_902526405.1 uncultured Pelagibacteraceae bacterium | reverse complement strand
TGAGAAAAGGAAAAAAAGCTAGTGTATTTTTTTCAAAATTTAAAAAAATTCCACAAGTATTAAAAAATATAGATGTAAAAGATAAAAATATAATCAATAAATCAGATATAAAAAATTCTATTAAAATTGCAGAAAAATTAATCAAAGGACACGGGAGAATTTTAGTTAGGAAATCAGGAACAGAGTCAAAGATAAGAGTGATGGGTGAAAGTGAAAATACAGACCTCTTAGCAAAGTGTATAAATATAATTACAAAAAAAATTAAATAAATTGAAGACAAAATCAAAAGTACTAATTATCGCTGGATCTGACTCTGCTGGTTGTGCAGGTATACAGGCAGATATAAAAACTGTTACTGCATTAGGTTCATATGCGATGACCGCTATAACAGCTGTAACAGTTCAAAATACTACTGGTGTCAAATCAATTATTCCAATTAATCCTAAGGAAATTTATAATCAAGTTACATTTTCCTCAAATGATATTAGGCCAGATGCTGTAAAGATTGGAATGTTGCATTCATTAAAGGTAATCAGATCAGTCATTAAGTCATTAGATCAAATTAAAGTTAGAAAAATTGTTTTAGATCCGGTCATGGTTGCAAAGGGGGGAGCAAAATTAATTGATAATAAGGCAATAAATTTACTTAAATCTACCTTGATAAAGCAAGTGTTGATGATAACTCCAAATATTCCTGAGGCAGAAATTTTAACAAATACCAAAATAAAAACAAAACAGGACATGATTGTTGCTGCACAAAAGTTAATTAAGCTAGGTGCAAATAATGTTCTTATTAAAGGTGGTCATTTAAAAGGAGAATTTGTTCATGACATTTATGTAAACAATAAAGATATCAAAATTTTTAATAGCAAAAGAGTTAAAACAAAAAATACCCATGGAACTGGTTGTACTTTATCGAGTGCTGTAGCAACATTTTTATCATGTGGAAAACCAGTAAAGAAATCTTGTGAGCTTGGAATTAAGTATGTAAATTTAGCTATTAAATCTAATCCTAATTATGGCAAAGGTCACGGTCCTATAAATCATCTAAACTCTATGAGTATAAATAAAATATTTAAATAATGAAAAATATAGTTGTCGTTGGATCGCAATGGGGAGACGAAGGAAAGGGTAAGATAGTTGATTGGCTATCTGAACAAGCTGACGTTGTGGTAAGATTCCAAGGAGGACACAATGCTGGACATACACTTGTTATTGATGGTGTAACTTATAAATTAAGATTAATACCCTCAGGAATAGTAAGAAAAAATAAGATTTCAATTATCGGTAATGGAGTAGTTGTTGACCCCTGGGCACTATTAGACGAAGTAGAAGAAATAAAATTAAAAGGAGTAGATGTTAATGTTAATAATTTTATTATTTCAGAGTCTGCAAATTTAATTTTACCTTTTCATAGAGAAATGGATGAAATAAGAGAAGACGAAGCTGGAAAAGGAAAAATTGGGACTACGAGACGAGGAATTGGACCAGCTTATGAGGATAAAGTTGGCAGAAGATCTATAAGAGTAATGGATTTAAGATCTGAACAAAATTTAGATCGTAGGCTAGAATCAGTTTTGATACACCACAATGCTATTAGAAAAGGTTTAGGAAAAAAAATTTTTGAAAAAGAACAATTAAAAGAAGAATTACTGAAAATCGCCCCAAAAATACTACAATTTTCTCAACCTGTATGGCTTAAAATTGATCAATTTAAAAAACAAAAAAAGAAAATTTTATTTGAAGGGGCTCAAGGAATTTTATTAGATGTAGATCATGGAACCTATCCTTATGTCACCTCATCTAATACTGTAGCCTCAAGCGCTGCAACAGGAACTGGTTGTGGACCAAATTCAATTAATTATGTTCTAGGAATAACCAAAGCATACACTACTCGTGTAGGAGAAGGACCTTTTCCAACAGAGTTAAAAGATGATGTAGGGGAATTATTGGGACATAGAGGAAAAGAATTTGGAACTGTTACTAGCAGAAAAAGAAGATGTGGTTGGTTCGATGGTGTTCTAGTAAGACAAACTATTAAAATTTCTGGGATTGATGGAATTGCACTCACTAAATTAGACGTATTAGATGAATTGGATGAAATTAAAATGTGTATACATTATGAGTTAGATGGAAAAAAAATCGATTATTTACCAGCTGCTGTTGAGGATCAATTAAAAATAAAGCCAATATTTCAAACCTTCCCAGGATGGAAAGCCTCAACAAGTGGAATAAAAAACATGGATGATTTACCAGAAAATGCAAAAAAATATATTTTTGCAATTGAGGATTTTATTGGTGCAAAAATTTCAAGTATATCTACAAGTCCTGAAAGAGAAGATACAATATTAGTTGAAAACCCTTTTGGTATTTAATTAGCTGGCAATAAATTTTTAGATTTTGCTAAAAGAAGCATATGCTTTTGAAGTTTTTCAAAAGCTTTATTTTCAATTTGTCTTACTCTTTCTCTGCTAATTTTATATTTCTGACTTAAATCTTCTAATGTTGTTGGATTATCATTCAACCTTCTTGAATATAAAATTTCTCTTTCTCTATCGTTCAAGACTTTAATAGAATCTTTTAATAAATCTTTTCTTTGCTCCATTTCCTCATGGTGAGCAAACTTTAGGTCATGGTCTAATTCTTTATCAATCAGCCAGTCTTGCCATTCATCTCCATCCTCACCAACTTGAGCATTTAAAGAAAATTCTTTACCTGATAATCTTCTATTCATCGAAACAACTTCTTCTTTACTTACATCAAGCTTCTTAGCAATATGATCAACATGTTCATCTCTCAAATCTCCTTCTTGTTGAGGGGCAATTTGATTTTTAATTTTTTTTAAATTAAAAAATAGTTTTTTTTGAGCTGTAGTAGTACCAATTTTTACTAAGCTCCAAGATCTTAATATATACTCTTGAATTGAAGCTTTGATCCACCACATAGCATACGTCGCCAACCTAAAACCTTTTTCAGGTTCAAATTTCTTAACAGCTTGCATTAATCCCACATTGCCTTCTGAAATCATTTCATTAACTGGTAAACCATAGCCTTTATATCCCATTGCAATTTTAGCAACCAATCTAAGATGGCTCGTAACTAATTTTTCAGCAGACTTAATATTTCCTGTAGTCTTCCAGTTTTTGGCCAGCATGTACTCTTCCTCAGCAGCTAGCATTGGAAATTTTTTAATTTGATCCAGGTATGCTGATAAACCTCCTTCGTTTGACAGTGAGGGTAAATTATTACTAACAGTTGTGTTCATTGCAGGATTTATTTAATTAATTTCAAATAATTTTCAATGTTTTATTTGTAAGTGTTTCTTAGCATTTCTAAAATAATATTTAGCTCATTTGGCAAATTTGAGGAAAAATGCATTTTTTTATTATTTTTTGGATGTATGAAACCTAGAGTTTTAGCATGTAAAAATTGTCTTGTTAAATCAGATATCGAATTTTGAATTTTTAAATCTATATTTTTTAGTTTTTTATATTTTTTTTTATATTTATCATCACCAACTATACTGTTTCCTTTATAATTCATGTGAACCCTTATTTGATGTGTACGACCTGTTTCTAGTTTGCACTCAACTAAACTTAATGTGGGTGTCTTTTCATTTTCAAAAATTTCAAGAGTTTTATAATTAGTAATTGCTTTCTTTCCCTTGGAGCGACTAACCTCCATAAGTTGCCTATTTCTTGAACTACGTGTTAGGAAAGTAACTATTTGTCCTTTTGATGGTCTTAATTTACCCCATATTAATAGCTGGTATTCTCTTAAAATACTATGTTCGCTAAATTGTTTCGATAAATTTTCATGAGCTTGATTGTTTTTAGCAATTACTACTAATCCTGAGGTATTTTTATCAATTCGATGAACAATTCCTGGTCTTAATTCGTCACCGATGTTAGATAAGGAATCTTTATCATAATGCATTAAAGCATTAACTATTGTTTGATCATAGTTGCCTGCTCCAGGGTGCATAATTATACCAGCTGGCTTATTAATCACCATTAAGTCATCATCCTCATGTATAATATCTAATTTGTAATCAAATGGATTTAACGATGCTGACTTTGGTTTTGGGATTTCCAGAACAACCTGGTCTCCAGTATTAACTTTTTTAGAGGGATTATTTATGATGATGTTGTTTAATTTGAGTTTATTTTTTAATATTAAATTTTTGACTCTAGTTCTACTAATTAACTTTTCTCTTTGGTTGATCAAAATATCAACTCTTGAATTATTTTCTTCTTGTTGAACAATAAAATTAATGTTTTTTTCCATAAAATATAATATTAATACTATATGCGCTTGTAGCTCAACTGGATAGAGCGCCTGACTTCGGATCAGGAGGTTCTGGGTTCGACTCCTAGCAGGCGCACCATTTATTCTCCTATATTTATTAAAGTTCCTTTGTCACGAGCTTTATCAAACGAGTAATAAAAAATTGATATAGCAAGAATAATGTAAAAAATATTAAGATAGAGAGCATTAAAAATATTTTCATAATTTACTTGACCGTTCACTAAAATATTTCTTGTCTCTTCAAATATGTAAACGAGTGGTAGAGCATAAGCAATAGATTGAAAGATTCCTGGCAAAATTTCAACAGGGTAATAAATGCAACCAAATGGGGCTAACAAAAACATTGTAGACCATGCTATGTTTTCAAATGATGGTCCAAATCTAAGTAATCCAGCAGAGACAAATAAGCCAAGAGTAATCCCAAAAATATATAAACTTAAAAAAAGAAAAGCCAAAGGCATTCCTAGTTCCAATAAAGAAATTCCAAACAAAGGAGAGGTAAGTAATATAGCAGGCACTAGTCCTATCAAAGCTCTTATCAAAGCAGTAACGACTAAAGAAATAATGATTTCACTAATTTTCATAGGAGCAATGAATAGGTTGGTAAAATTTCTACTCCATATTTCCTCTAAAAACAGCATGTTGAAACCAATACTTGTTCTAAATAAAAAATCGTAAAGAATTGCACACGACAGAATTACACCTACAGCACCACTATAGTAAGTACTATGCTCTGCAAAAAAATTTGAAATAAATCCCCACAAAGTTATTTGAATTGAGGGCCAATATATTAAGTCAAGTATTCTTGGAAATGATCTAGTAATTAAGTAAAAATGTCTTAAAAAAAGTCCGTAAATTCTGATAAAATTCATTTTGCATTTCTCGCTATTTCCAAAAACACCTCTTCTAGATTTTTTCTACCATGTTTTAATATTAAGTCATCGGGCGTTCCTCTATCTACAATAATTCCATCTTTCATCATTAAAACATAGCCACACAATCTTTTGACCTCATCCATATTATGTGAAGCAAGCAAAACTGAAATTTTTTTTTCTTTTTTATAATTTTCTAAAAATGTTCTTACAAAGTCTCCTGTTTCAGGATCCAATGAAGCTGTAGGTTCATCTAGTAGCAGCACTGTAGGATCATTTATTAAAGCTTTTGCCAAACTGACTCTATTTTTTTGTCCTGATGAAAGTTCACCTGTTATTTTATCTAAAAGATCAGATAATCTAAGTTTATCTGAGAGATAATTAATTCGATTTTCTAAATCTTTCACGTTATATAATTTTCCATAAACAATTAAATTTTGTTTAACTTTTAATTTTTTAGGAAGTTCTATATAAGGGGATATAAAATTCATTTTATGTAGTAATGATATTTTATTCGTCTCGATATTTTTTCCACTGATTAAAACTTCACCCGTAGAAGGTTTTAATAACCCTAATATCATTCCAATAGTGGTTGTCTTTCCACATCCATTAGGACCCAATAAGCCAACAATTTCATTTTCACCAATTTTAAAATTTATATTACTGACCGCATTCTTTGATTTATATTTTTTAGAGAGATTTATTACTTCAATTGAATTTTTCATTTAATATTTTGATGCTCTCTCTAGCCTATCATTAATTGTTTGTCCTATCCCAATATTAGGAATTTTTTCAACAGCAATTTTTTTATATCCTTTATTTTTAATTTTTCTTATGAGAGGATATAAATTTCTTGCAGCTTTGATCAAATTATTACTTTTACTGAGAAAAAAATAGTTTTTAGAATTTATTTTTCTTTTTTTTATTAATACAAATGCTTCTCCTTTATTTGGTTTTTTTACATTCATCCTTAAAGGTATTCCAGGAGAATAATGAAGAGAAAATAAACCTGGTGAAATCTTGTTTTTAGATTTATTCTTAAGTAATATTTTTTTTTTAATTATTCTTTTAATTTTTGAAACACTTAAACCTCCGAGTCTTAATATTGATGCATTATCTGTAAGATTAATAATTGTAGATTCCACCCCGATTGAAGATCTTCCTCCCTTAAGAATATATTTTAATTTTTTTCCAAATTCTTCTTTTACATCAGAGGGTTGTACAGAGCTAAGTTTTGATGAAATGTTTGCACTTGGTGCTGCTAAAGGATAACTTAAAGTTTTAAGTAATCTTCGTAGCAGTGGATGTTTGGGAAATCTAATTGCAACTGTATTTTTATTATTGGTAACAAATTTTGATATTTTTGAATTTTTTTTTAATTTTAAAACATATGTAATTGGACCAGGTGAAAATTTATTATACAGTTTTTTAAAATCCTCATTAATTATACAATCGTGTTCCAGAGCCTTAAGATTATAGTAGTGAACAATTAAAGGGTTGTTAGAAGGTCTTCTTTTTAAATTGAATATTTTTTTTACCGAGGAGTCAGAGTAAGCATTTCCAGCCAATCCATAAACTGTTTCTGTTGGTACTGCTATGCATTCCTCGCTGTCTAAATATTTTTTTGCTTTTTTGATATTTGATTGATTAGATTTCATGTAATAATTATTAATATATGAAAGAAAAAAATTTACCACTTGATTATCAATACAGCTCTTTGGAGGAACTTACTGAAAAAGCAAATAGCATAATTGAGTCGTTAGAGAATGAAAAAAATTTGGATAATTCTATTGATATTTATCAAGAGTTATTAAAATTAAATAATCTCATTGAAAAAAAATTTCAAAAAAATCTTAGGTCTATAAGTGAAACGACAAATAATAAAATCAAGGAAATTGTAAAAAAAAATGAAAAATGAAGTTAATAAAATTGCAAAAGATACAAATTATTTTTTAAAAAAATTTATTAACAATCAAAATAGTTCTCATCTTATCAAAGCAATGAAATATGGTTTATTTCCTGGAGGAAAAAAAATTAGATCAAAAATACTAATAGACTTTGGTTCCTTATTTTCAATTAATTACAAAACTTTAATACAGATTGGTGCAGCAGTAGAATGTATACACGCCTACTCCCTAATTCATGACGATTTACCTTGTATGGATAATGATAAAATTAGGCGGGGAAAAGCATCCACACATATAAAATATGGAGAGTCTACAGCTGTACTAGCTGGCAATTCATTGTTGACAATGGCATTTGAAATTTTATCAAATAATAATTTAGATTTACCTGAAAAAACTAAAGTTAATTTAATAAAAAAATTATCTGAGTGCTCAGGTCATCTTGGTATTGCTGGTGGGCAATATCTAGATTTAAATTATGAGAAAAAAAAAGTTTCAAGAAATCAAATCATTGAAATGGAAATAAAAAAAACAGGAATGTTATTTAGTTTTTGTTGTGTGGCACCTGCAATAATTAAAAATAAAAAAAATTTGGAGCTTAGGTTTTTTGAAAATATTGGATCAGATATAGGCTTACTATTTCAAATTTCTGATGACCTTATTGACTATAAAGGAAATTCAAAAATAGCTGGTAAAAAAACAGGAAAAGATCAAAAAAAAGGTAAAGCAACACTTATTAGTTTACTTGGTTATAATAATGCGGTTAAATATTGTCATGATTTAATTATAAATACTAATAAAAAATTAAAAAAATACGGTTCAAATTCAAAAAAAATAATACAGACTTTGGAATATATTTTAAACAGAGATAGATGATAAACAAAAACACATTTTTAAAAGATATAAATTTCCCATCTGATTTAAAAAAAATTTCTGAAAAGGATTTGCCAAAAGTTGCAAATGAAGTCAGAAATGAAATGATAGATGCAGTATCTCAAACGGGTGGGCATTTAGGTGCAGGTCTAGGTGTTGTAGAACTAACCGTGGCACTTCATTATGTATTTGATACCCCAAACGATAAATTAATTTGGGATGTAGGACATCAATCTTATCCACATAAAATTTTAACAGGAAGAAAAGATAAAATTAGAACATTAAGACAAGGTAATGGATTATCAGGTTTTACAAAAAGAACTGAAAGCGAGTATGATCCTTTTGGTGCTGCTCATAGTTCAACATCAATCTCTTCTGCACTGGGTATAGCTGAGGCGAATAAATTGGAAAATAAATCCTCAAATGTAATTGCAGTAATAGGAGATGGTGCGATGAGCGCTGGAATGGCTTATGAGGCAATGAATAATGCAGGTGCTTCTAAAACTAAAATGATTGTCATTTTAAACGACAACGATATGTCAATCTCAAAACCTGTTGGAGCGATGAGAACATATCTTGCAAAATTATTGACCGGAAAAATATATTTTAGTTTTAGAGAAACTATAAAATTAATTACTTCTGCATTTTCAAAAAGGTTTAGTGCAAAGGCTGGAAAGGCTGAAGATTTTTTAAGATCTGCTTTCACTGGTGGTACTATGTTTAATTCATTAGGTTTTTATTATGTTGGCCCAATTGATGGGCATGATTTATCAACTCTAATTCCAATTTTAAAAAATGCTAGAGACTCAAATTATGAAGGTCCAATTATGATTCATATTAAAACACAAAAAGGTAAAGGATATAGTTACGCAGAAAAAGCTAAAGATCATTATCATGGAGTTTCTAAATTTAATGTAGACACTGGTGAACAGAATAAAAGTGGATCAAATTTCCCCTCATATACTAAAGTATTTGGTAATACTCTTGTAAAGCATGCAAAAAAAGATAGTAAAATTGTTGGAATAACTGCCGCAATGCCTAGTGGAACAGGAATGGATATATTTGGAAAAGAGTTTCCAAAAAGAATGTTTGATGTGGGTATAGCTGAGCAGCATGCAGTAACATTTGCCGCTGGTATGGCAACAGAGGGATATAAGCCTTATGCTGCAATTTACTCAACATTTTTACAGAGAGCATACGATCAAGTTGTTCATGATGTAGCAATACAAAGCTTGCCGGTAAGATTTGCAATTGATAGAGCTGGATTAGTTGGAGCCGACGGATCAACCCACGCTGGTTCATTTGATATTACTTATTTATCAACTTTACCTAATTTTATTGTGATGGCTGCAAGTGATGAAGCTGAACTGGTTAAAATGATAAATACTTCAGTAGATATTGATGACAGACCGTGTGCAATTAGATATCCAAGGGGTGTAGGTGTTGGAATTGAACTTCCATCAATAGAAGAAAAAATTGAAATTGGAAAAGGAAGAATAATTCAACATGGTAGTCAAGTATGCCTATTAAGCTTAGGTACAAGACTCAAAGAATGCAAACTAGCGGCAGAACATTTAAAACTAAAAGGAGTTTCAACTACTATTATTGATGCTAGGTTTGCTAAACCTTTAGACGAAGAATTAATTATTAAATGTGCTAGAGAGCATGAAATTTTAGTCTCTATTGAAGAGGGTTCAATTGGAGGATTTGGTTCGCATGTAAAAAACTTACTTGCTGAGAAAGGTATATTTGACAAAGGTCTAAAATTTAGATCAATGAATTTACCAGACAAGTTTATTGAACAAGATACTCCTAATGAAATGTACGAAATTGCTGGATTAAATGCTTCTCACATTTCAAACAAAGTTTTAGATATCTTATTTAACAAAAATTCTATCAAAGTTGTAACTAATTAAATTGTTCTACTGACATTGAGCTTTATTCATTAAATAGTGATCTAATAAAACACAATTCATCATTGCTTCACCAACAGGTACAGCTCTTATTCCAACACATGGATCATGTCTTCCTCTAACAGATATTGTTGTATTTTTTCCAAATTTATCGATAGTTTTTCTTGTTGTTAAAATTGAAGATGTTGGTTTTACAGCAAATGAAGCAATAATTTCTTGTCCAGTTGAAATACCACCCAATATCCCACCGGCATTATTTGAATTAAACTTTAACTTTTTACCTTTTTGGGAAATTTCATCTGAGTTTTGCTCACCACTTAGTTGTGCAGAGTTCATTCCTGCACCAATATTAACCCCTTTAACAGCATTAATACTCATGAAACTAGATGCTATATCAGAGTCTAGTTTTGAGTAAATAGGTGCACCTAATCCTACTGGAATTCCTCTAGCTCTTATTTCAATCACTGCACCACATGATGATCCAGATTTTCTAACCCCTAACAAATATTTTTCCCAAAGTTTAATCATCGATTCATCAGGACAAAAAAATGGATTTTTTGTAATTATCTTGTCATTCCATTTGTTAGTATCGCATCCTAATATTCCTAATTGAGTAACAGCACCAATAACTTTGAATTTTGTACCTAATTTTTTTTTTAAGACCAACTTTGCTATTGCTCCAGCTGCAACTCTTGATGCAGTTTCTCTTGCAGATGATCTTCCACCACCTCTATAGTCTCTTATTCCGTATTTTTTAAAGTATGTAAAGTCAGCGTGTCCAGGTCTAAATTTATCCTTAATATTTCCATAATCCTTAGATCTCATATCTTTATTATAAATAATTAAAGATATTGGAGTGCCAGTGGTTTTCCCGTCAAAAACTCCAGATAATATTTGAATTTTGTCGTCCTCTTTTCTCTGTGTTGTAAATTTTGATTGTCCTGGTTTCCTCTTATCCAGTTCTTTTTGTATATCTTTTTCACTTAAATTAATATTTGGTGGACATCCATCAACAATACAGCCAATAGCAGGACCATGAGATTCACCCCAAGTAGAGAAACGAAATAGCTTTCCAAATGTATTAAATGACATTATTTATATTATATAGATTATTTTGTTTAAATTATGAATCAAAAAAACTCACTTGGGCTTAATAGTTGTTTTCTGGATTTAGACGATCCAATTCATTTATTTGATGCTTGGATGGAAGAGGCAAAAAAAACTGAGCCAAACGACCCAAACGCTGTTGCATTAGCTACATCAAGTAAAAATAACGTCCCTTCTGTAAGAATGGTATTATTAAAAGACTTCAGTCAAGATGGATTTGTATTTTATACAAATTTAGATAGTCAAAAAGGACATGAACTAAAACAAAATCCAAATGTAGCAATGTGCTTCCATTGGAAAAGTTTACTAAGACAAATTAGAGTTAATGGCAATGTTTCATTGGTATCCAATGAAGTCGCTGATGAATATTATAATTCAAGAAATTATGAAAGTAGAATAGGAGCATGGGCATCTAAACAGAGTAAAGAACTTAAAGACAGAGATCAGTTATATAATTCAATAGAAGAATATAAAAAAAAATATGCAGATAAGAATAAGGTCCCAAGACCAAATTATTGGTCAGGATGGAACTTATCTCCCTCAAGTATTGAATTCTGGCTTGATGGAGACAATAGAATTCATGAAAGATTAAAATATACAAAAGTCTCAAAAGGAAAATGGGCTAAGTCTCTTTTGAGTCCCTAAAAATTTCTAGATAAGCTAAATGTTGTTAGTTTTTTTAAAATTTCTTTTTCTTTAGTATCCTTAAAAACACTCAGTGAATTTGAGGCAAGGTTAATATAATGTTGTGCTTTCTGGTAGCACTCATTTATAATTTTATGCTTATTTATCAAAGCAATAATTTTATCTAAATCATCTTTATCTCTAGTATCTCTACTAAACATATCAATTAAGTTATTTCTTTCTCCTGTCCCCAGCCTTTGATAAAGTAAAATTATTGGAAGTGTAATTTTTCCTTCAAAAAAATCTTGTCCTATTTTCTTTCCAAATAATTTAAGTTCAGCGTTGTAATCAAGTGTATCATCAGCAATTTGGAAAGTAAGTCCAAGATTTCTACCATAAAATTCAAGTGCATCTTTTTCTTTTTTATTACTATCAGATAAAATTGCACCAACTTTTGTAGCTGCTGCAAACAATTCAGCAGTTTTTGCAGAAATAATTTTTAGATAAGTCTCTTCTAACATATCTACTTCACCTTTATGTTGTAGCTGCAAAACTTCTCCTTGGGCTATTTTTGATGAAGTAGATGATAATAATTTCAGAACCTCTATATTGCCATCTTCAACCATCATCTCAAAACATCTACTTAGTAAATAATCTCCCACTAAAACTGACGAATGATTATTCCAAACTTTATTTAAAGTTTCTTTTCCTCTCCTAACAACACCTTCATCTATAACGTCATCATGCATTAAAGTTGCACTGTGAATTAATTCAACACATGCTGCTAAATTCACATCCCTTGAACCTTTTGTATAACCACATAATTTCGCAGATCCTAAAGTTAGTAGTGCTCTCAACCTTTTACCACCGGTTTTCATATGGTAGTCAGTCATTTTTTGAACTAGTTCTACATCGCTAATTAATTTATTTTTAATTTTTCCTCAGTTAAAATAAGCTTATCTTCCACAGAGTCCTTTAGTTGAAAATAAGAATTATTTATCTGATTTCTGAGCTGTACGACTGATCCCATATTAAATTTAAACTAGTATAATTAACTTTTATTTATTACTTATCAATTGACGCACCTTATTCTTCAATTATAAGTAGTCTTTATATTCAACCAATAATTCTATAAGAAATATTTATGTTATCTTTTTTTAAAAAAAAAAAAATAGTAGCTCATTTAAAGCTTAGTGGTGTAATAGGAAATGCAGGAAAATTTAAACAAGGGATAGATTTTGCTGGCCAAGAAGAGATAATTAAAAAAGCTTTTTCCTTGAAAAAAGCCAAATGTGTTGCAATTACTATAAATTCACCAGGTGGATCTCCTGTTCAATCCCATCTAATTTATAGTTTTATCAGACAGCAAGCAAAAAAAAATAATAAACAAGTAATAGTATTTGCAGAGGATGTAGCCGCGTCTGGAGGCTATCTTATTGCATGTGCTGGGGATGAAATTTATGCAAACTCAAGTTCTATTATAGGATCTATTGGAGTTATTTATTCGTCATTTGGTTTTACAGAATTAATAAAAAAAATTGGTGTTGAAAGAAGAGTTCATACTGCTGGCAAAAATAAAAGTACTCTTGATCCTTTTCTTGAAGAAAAAAATGAAGATATTGAAAGGCTTAAAAATATTCAATTAGACTTACATAAAGATTTTATTGATGTTGTTGAAAAAAGTAGAGGCACGAAATTAAAAAAATCACACATTGAACTTTTTTCTGGAGAATTTTGGTCAGGTAGTAAGTCACAAACTTTAGGATTGGTAGATGGAATAGGAAACGCTCATGAAATTTTGAAAGAAAAATTTGGAGATGACGTAATAATTAAAAAATTTGAAAAGACCAAAGGATGGTTAAGTCAAAAACTTTCTTCCTCTAATCAAATAGATCAATTTGCAAACATTTTAGATGAGAGGTCAATCTGGCAAAGATATGGTTTTTAAAAATAAAAATAAAAATAAAAATAAAAATAAAAAAAAACTAAAATTTCAAACTTTTCAAGAAACTATTTTAAATCTTCAAAAATTTTGGAGTAAACAAGGGTGTATTATACTTCAGCCGTATGACATGGAAGTTGGTGCTGGTACGTTCCATCCTGCTACAACTCTTAGATCGTTGGGCAATCGACCTTGGAAAGTCGCTTATGTTCAGCCATCAAGAAGACCTACCGATGGTAGATATGGAGAAAATCCTAATAGACTTCAACATTATTATCAGTTTCAAGTTTTGATTAAACCTTCTCCTGAAAATATAAAAAAGCTATATTTAAATAGCCTTACTACAATTGGAATTCATCACAAAGATCATGATATCAGATTTGTAGAAGATGACTGGGAAAGTCCTACATTAGGTGCAGCCGGTTTGGGTTGGGAGGTTTGGTGCGATGGAATGGAGATTACTCAATTCACTTACTTTCAACAGATGGCAGGTTATGAATGCAAACCAGTATCAGTAGAAATTACTTATGGTTTAGAGAGAATCTGTATGTTTACCCAGCAACAAAAAAATGTTTATGATTTATTGTGGAATGATGAGGATGTAAAATATAGAGAGGTTTTTCATCAAGCTGAAAAAGAGTTTTCTGCCTATAATTTCGAGCATGCCAATGTTGAACAATTATTTAAGATGTTTGATATGCATGAGTCAGAAGCAAAATCATTAGTTGAAAAGAAGGTTTCACTACCTGCGTATGATCAATGTTTAAAAGCAAGCCACGTGTTTAACATTTTAGATGCTAGGGGAGCAATAAGTGTTGCTCAAAGAGCAGGTTATATTGGAAGAATTCGTGACATCACTAAGTCTGCTGCTGGGATTTGGATAGATAGTCAAAATTAAAAAATGTCAGAGTTTTTTTTAGAACTATTTAGTGAGGAAATACCTGCAGGTCTTCAAAAAAATTTAAGAGAAAACTTATTAAAATCTTTTAATGATTTCTTTGAAGAGAAATCTATTTCATTTAAAAGAAGTTCTTCCTACTCAACCCCAAATAGATTGGTAATATTATTTGAAGGTATTCAAAAACAAACAATTCTGAAGTCCGAAGAAATAAAAGGTCCAAGCACAAAAGCCCCAGATCTAGCAATAGAGGGCTTTATACGATCAAATCAAATTCTAAAACAAAATCTTTATGAAAAAGAAACAGAAAAAGGTAGCTTTTTTTTCTTTAAAACAAAATCAAAAAAACTTTATACTCACGAGTTATTACAAGAGTTTGTCCCAAAAATATTAAATAAAATTCAATGGAAAAAATCAATGCGCTGGGGGGATTTTAGTTTAAATTGGGGTAGACCACTAAAGTCTATTTTGGCAATCTTTAATAAAAAAACGCTAATATTTAATTTTCATCATATTCAGTCATCTAATTTAACTTTTGTAGATAAAGATTTTGAAGAAAAGAAAATAAAATTTTCTGATTTTAAAAAATATAAAAATTTCTTTAAAAAGAAACAAATAATAATTGACCCTGTTGAAAGAAAAAAGATTATTGAAAAAAAATTTCATTTACTTTTAAAAAAGAAAAATATTGTTATAGAGCAAAATCCAAAACTGATGGAAGAAGTTGTTGATTTAATAGATCAACCCAATGTTCTTGTTTGTCAGTTTGATAAAAAGTATTTAAAAATACCTAAAGAGATTTTAATAATCACAATGCAATACCATCAAAAATATTTCCCAACTTTTGATAATAAGGGTGGTATTACAAACGAATTCTTGGTTGTTTCAAACAAAAAAGATCTAAAAGGGTTAATAAAGCTAGGTAACGAAAGAGTAGTAGAAGCAAGACTTACGGATGCAAAATTCTTTTGGCAAAAAGATAAATCTCAAAATTTAGTGAAACAAGTCTCAAACTTAAAATCTATGAATTATTTTAAAGGTTTGGGAAGTTATTTTGATAAAGTTCAAAGAATGAGAAAGATAGGAGGAATGCTTTCAGATGAACTATTAATAAGCAAAGAAAAAGCAGAATTATCAGCATCAATCTCTAAAGTCGATTTATTATCTGAACTCGTGGGCGAATTTCCTGAGCTTCAAGGGATTATGGGTGGTTATTTTTCTGAGGCACAAGGTTTTGACAAGGATGTAGCACTATCAATAAGTGAACAATATTTACCTTCAGGGTCTGGGTCTAAGGTTCCCAAAAAACCTTTTAGTATAGCACTAGCTCTATCAGATAAAATAGATACTCTTGTAGGTTTTTTTGGAATCAACCAAAAACCAACAAGTTCTAAAGACCCATTTGCTCTTAGAAGATTAACTTTAGGAGTAATTAGAATAATTGTCGAAAATAAAAAACATATTAAAATAAGAGATTTGATTAACTATTCAGCTTCACTTTACAACGATCAAGGATTCAAATTTGAAAATAAACTACTTCAAAAAGAACTTTCTGAATTTCTAATGGAGCGACTAAAATTCTATATGAAGGAAGAAAATATTCGTAATGATATTATTCAAGCATCTATCAATTCACATAATTTAGATCAACTTGTAGTAATTTTTGAAAAGGCAAAATATTTAGACAAAATAATTTCTAAATCAAATGGACACGAAATCATATCAAGCTACAAAAGAGCCTCAAATATCTTAGAAAGTGAGTTGGAGGGACAGAATTTTGATCTTTCAAATACAACCGACCCTGGTGTTTTCAAAACAGACTTTGAAAAAAATTTGTTTAAAAAAATAAATGATTTAAGGAAATATTTTTCTTCAATTAATAACGACGAAGTTTATTCTGAAACTCTAGACAACTTATTAGATGCTAAAAAAGTAATTAATGATTTTTTTGACAATGTTATAGTCAATGACGTTGACCCAGGTATTCGAAAAAATAGACTAGAACTTATTCAAATCTTATGTAAAACGTTCAACAATTATGTTAATTTTTCTTTAGTAGGCTCCCAAAAATGAAAAAACTAATTTTAAATTTTAAATCTAAAAACACCAAAAAAATTAAAATCCCTAAAAATTTTTTGGGTGGAAAAGGAGCCAATCTTTCAGAAATGGGTCGAATGGGATTACCAGTACCACCTGGATTTACTATTTCTACAAAAGTATGTGATTTATTTTATAAAGATAAAAAAAAACTTAATAAAAATATAATCTCGTCAATTAAAAAAGAATTAAAGGCTGTTGAAAAAGAAGTTTCAAAAAAATTTGGTGATTTAAAAAATCCATTATTACTTTCAGTAAGATCTGGGGCAAGAGTTTCTATGCCTGGTATGATGGATACAATTTTAAATTTAGGATTAAACGATAAAACTGTTAAAGCCCTAGCATCAAAAACCTCTAATGGTCGATTTGCCAAAGATAGCTACAGAAGGTTTATTCAAATGTATGGCAATGTTGTAATGGGCGTTGAAGGGTATCATTTTGAGGAATTAATAGAAAATTATAAACTTACAAAGGGTGTTTTATTAGACACGGATTTAGATGAAAACGACTGGGATGGACTAATTGAAGATTTTAAAAGAACAGTTAAGGAAAAAGCAAATAGAGATTTTCCACAAGATGTTCATGAACAGTTGTTAGGAGCAATCAGTGCAGTATTTCTGTCTTGGGATAGTAAGAGAGCAAAAATCTATAGAAAATTAAATCATATACCTGCAGAGTGGGGCACCGCGGTTAATGTTCAATCAATGGTTTTTGGAAACATGGGAGACGACTGCGCAACTGGTGTTGTTTTTACAAGAAATCCATCAGACGGTGAAAACGAAATTTATGGAGAATATTTAATTAATGCACAAGGAGAGGATGTTGTAGCTGGGACAAGAACTCCACAATATATAACTAAAAAAGCTAGACAAAATGCTAAAGTTAAAGCTCCATCAATGGAAGAGTCTATGCCTAAAGTTTATAAACAACTTTATAAGATCCTAAAAAAATTAGAAAAGCATTACAAAGATATGCAGGATGTAGAGTTTACAGTTGAAAATAAAAAGCTGTGGATGCTTCAAACACGTTCTGGAAAAAGAACTGCAAAATCTGCAATTAAAATTGCAGTCGACATGGTTAAAGAAAAATTAATCTCAAAAAAAGAGGCTGTGTTAAGAATTGATCCACATTCACTTGATACACTTCTTCATCCAACTCTTGACGAAAAAAGTTCAATAAATATAATCGCAAATGGCCTGCCTGCTTCACCAGGCGCTGCGAGTGGTAAAGTTGTATTTACATCTGAAGAGGCAGAAAGATTAACATCCATGATGCAGGACACAATATTAGTTAGAGTAGAGACCTCTCCAGAAGATATACAAGGAATGCATGCAGCCAAAGGAATATTGACTGCAAGAGGTGGAATGACAAGCCATGCAGCTGTTGTAGCAAGAGGAATGGGAAGACCTTGTGTTTCTGGGTCGAGTGAAATTGATATCAATTATGAAAATAAGTCATTTAAAACATCATCAATTGAAATTAAAGAAGGGGACATAATAACAATAGATGGGTCAACAGGAAGAATAATCGAAGGTAGTGTTGCTACCTTGAAGCCAGAAATATCTGGTGATTTTTCAAAATTAATGTCATGGGCTGATAGTTATAGAAAATTAAATATAAGAACAAATTCAGAAACCCCAAAAGATACTAAAACTGCAAAAGATTTTGGTGCTGAAGGCATTGGACTTTGCAGAACAGAGCACATGTTTTTTGATGAAGATAGAATTTTATCTGTTAGGGAAATGATTCTTTCTAAAACTAAAGAGGACAGAGATAAAGCTTTAGCTAAACTTTTACCACATCAAAAAAAAGACTTTACTGAAATTTTTAAGATTATGAACGGCTTGCCAGTTACAGTAAGATTGTTAGATCCTCCACTACATGAATTTTTACCAAGAACAAATAAAGAAATTAGGGAATTAGCAGAAATTGTTAGTCTTTCTGTAAAAGAGGTTGAAACAAGGATAGAGGAACTTCATGAACAAAACCCAATGCTAGGTCACCGAGGTTGCAGATTAGCTATATCATTTCCTGAAATATATGAGATGCAATGTAGAGCAATTTTTGAAGCATTATGTGATCTTAAAAAAAATAAAATTAAGTCAGCTTTTCCTGAAATAATGATACCACTTATTTCTACAGAGGCTGAAATTAAAATAATGAAAGATTTAGTCAAAAGAATAGCAAGTATGGTTCAAAAAGAAAATAAATTAAAAATAGACTTTATGGTTGGAACTATGATTGAGCTTCCAAGAGCAGCTATAAAGGCTAAAGAAATAGCAAAACATGCAGAATTCTTTAGTTTTGGAACAAATGATTTAACTCAAACTACTTTTGGAATAAGTAGAGATGATAGTGGAAAATTTTTAAATGATTATATAGAAAATAAAATATTTTCTATCGATCCTTTTGTATCAATTGATGAAGGGGTTTCAGATTTAGTTGAGATAGCTGTTGTAAAAGGTAAGAGCCAAAATAAAAGGATCAAATTAGGTATATGTGGAGAGCACGGAGGCGATCCCAAAAGTATTTCTTTTTGTGCCAAAGCGGGACTTAATTATGTATCTTGTTCCCCTTATAGAGTTCCAGTCGCCAGACTAGCAGCAGCACAAGCAGAGTTAAAAAAATAGTTATTTTAATTAGGGGGCGTTCTGTTGCCAGGTGCCCCAGACCCCGTTTGCTTAATTAACTAAGTTAATTAGGCAGCAAGTGCGTAACTTTCGTTAGCAATTATAAATTAGCCCGTCACGGTGGAACAATCCCGAACGAAAGAATAGCCTTTAGACATTCGTCGAATCTAGTTCACCCCCATAAGTTGCAATGGTGGAGGTGGTGGGTACTGCCCCCACGTCCGCAATGGTTATTACGAAATTCGTTTATCGTCGTAGTTGGAAAACCAACGTTATTAATATAAAAGGAATTACAACAGATTCAATAACAATCATGAAACTTACCAAAGAACAAGCAGAAGAAATAAAAAATCAACAATCTCAAAGCAATCAAACTAAGAGAGTTACAGTACAAGAACTTGAAAATGTCCTATATGAGGCAATTCCTGCCTTAGACCATGGTTTTGTTCGTGTAGTTGATTATATGGGAGATGATACTTCAATTGTTCAATCTGCAAGAGTCTCATATGGAAAAGGAACTAAGCAAGTTTCAACTGATAAAGGATTAATCAAATATTTAATGAGGCATTGGCACAGCACTCCATTTGAGATGTGTGAAATAAAATACCATATAAAGTTACCAATATTTATTGCTCGACAATGGATTAGACACAGAACAGCCAATGTTAATGAATACTCTGCAAGATATTCTATTTTAGATAAAGAATTTTACTTACCAACGCAAGAAAACTTAGCTGCTCAATCTACCAGTAATAGGCAAGGTAGAGGAAATGTGTTGGAGGGTAAACAAGCAGAAGAAGTTTTAGAACTTTTAAAAAGTGATGCTGAGAGAAGTTACAGCAATTATGAAACAATGCTTAATGAAAGATTTGATGGATCAACTATAGATGAAAATAAAAAAGGCCTAGCAAGAGAACTTGCAAGAATGAATTTAACTTTAAATACCTATACCCAATGGTATTGGAAAACTGATCTTTTAAATTTAATGAATTTTTTAAGATTAAGAGCTGACAGCCATGCTCAGTATGAAATAAGAGTTTACGCAGATATAATGTTGGATACTTTGAAAAAATGGGTTCCTATAACTTATGAAGCTTTTATCGATTATAGAGTTGGAGGCACAGAAGTTTCAGCTAAAGGGAAATTAATTATACAAAAACTTATTAAAGGTGAAAATGTTGATGAGGATAGCTCAGGTCTATCAAAAAGAGAGTGGAATGAACTAATGATTGCTTTTGATCTTAAAGATAAGTTGATTTAATTTTATAAGCAAAATCTAAATATATTTTTGAAATTTCATGATCTGGATTTGCTTCTACTAAAGGTTTTCCCTCATCTGAAGTTTTTCCTAACTCAGGGTTAATTGGTATTTCACCTAAGAATTCTTTTTGAAACTCCACTGCAGTTTTTTTCACACCCCCTTCACCAAAAATTTTATATTTTTTTCCATCATCTCCAATAAAAAAACTCATATTATCCACTAAACCTAAGATTTTTACATTAAGTTTATCAAACATTTTAATACCTCTTTTGACATCTAAAAGTGCTACTTCTTGTGGTGTGGAAACTATTATTGCACCATCCATTTTTATTTCTTGTGAAAAAGTTAATTGTGTATCTCCTGTTCCAGGAGGCATGTCAACAATTATAAAATCTAGATCTTTCCAATTAACTTTTTGCGTAAAAGTTTTAATTGCGCTTGTAACCATCGGGCCTCGCCATATCATTGGTGTTTGTTGATCAGTTAAGAAACCAATTGACATACATTGAATTTCATATTTAAGGATAGGTTCTAATTTTTGACCGTCACTTTTAGGCTTCTCATTAATATCAAACATTTTTGGAATTGATGGACCATAAATGTCTGCATCTAATAATCCTACTTTACATCCAACTTGTTTTAGGGCTAAAGCGAGATTTGTAGCAAATGTTGACTTTCCAACACCACCTTTTGCGCTTGAAATTGCTATTGTAAATTTGGTTCCTAATATTGGATTTTTTGTAAATTTCTTAGGCTCAAGCTTCTTTTTCATTGCGGCACTAAGTTCAGGCTTTTTATCTGACATACAACTATCATTACTTGTTTTTTGTAATAAAGACACTATATACTTTGGCATATGTCAGATGATTTCAGAGGTAGAGGCGGTAGCCCATGGGGATCACCTCCAGGTAGTGGAAATAACAACGGATCGGGTAGAGGTCCGAGACCTCCAAACATTGATGAAATAATAAAAGAAATTCAGGATAAAATTAAAAAATTTTTGCCAGGTGGTAAGTCGTCAGGTGGTAAATCAATCGGATTAGTCTTATTAGTTTTAGCTTTTGTTTGGTTAGCAAGTGGACTTTATAGAGTTTTACCTGATGAACAAGGTGTGGTATTAAGGTTTGGTAAGTTTGTTAAAACTACTCAACCAGGATTGAATTATCACATACCATTTCCAGTAGAGAATGTGCTCACCCCAAAAGTTACAAAAGTTAATAGAATAGATATTGGATTTAGATCTGAAAGAGATAGCGGTTTCTCAACAGGTGGTGGTGTGGCTGATGTTCCACAAGAAAGCTTAATGTTAACTGGTGATGAAAATATTGTGAACATAGATTTCTCTGTATTTTGGGTAATTAAAGATGCAGGAAATTTTTTGTTTAAGATACAGGATCCAGAAGGTACAGTTAAAGCAGCTGCAGAAACAGCAATGAGAGAAGTTATCGCAAAAAGTGATATTCAGCCAATTTTAACAGAAGGTAGATCTAAAATCGAGGTTGAGACGCAAGAGATTATTCAGACTATTTTAGATGACTATGAGAGTGGAATTCAAATTACGCAGGTACAAACTCAGAAAGCTGACCCACCAGATCAAGTAATTGATGCATTTAGAGACGTGCAGGCTGCAAGAGCAGATATGGAGAGATCTAAAAATGAAGCTGAAGCTTATGCTAACGACGTTATCCCAAGAGCTAGAGGGGAAGGTCAAAAAATCTTACAAGCTGCTGAAGCATACAAGAAAGAGGTTGTTGCAAAGGCAGAGGGTGAAGCGAGTAGATTTGTGTCTATTTATAACGAGTATAAAAATGCAAAAGCAGTAACTCAGGAAAGAATGTATTTAGAGACAATGGAAAAAGTTTTAGCTGATATCGATAAAGTGATTATCGAAAAAAATGCCGGCTCAGGAGTAGTGCCCTACTTACCACTTCCTGAATTAAAAAAGAAAGCGACTAATTAAATGAAGGCTGGAAAAATTTTAATTGGATTGATAATTGCATTAGCTGTTTTAGCATTTTTGTCTGTAATAATAGTTAAGGAAGTTAATCAGGCTATTATTCTTCAGTTTGGTGACCCAAAAAGAATAATTACAAAACCTGGTCTAAATTTTAAAATTCCATTTATTCAAAATGTCGTTTATTTAGATAAAAGGATATTAAATCTTGATACACCACCTGAAGAAGTCATTGCATCTGACCAAAAACGTTTAATTGTCGATGCATTTGCAAGGTTTAAAATTGTGGACCCTCTAAAATTCTATATTTCAGTTGGTGATGAAAGAGTTGCGAGATCTAGATTATCTACAATTATAAATTCAAGAATTAGAAATGTCTTAGGTCAAGAAGAATTACAAACATTACTTTCTCAGGACAGATCAAAACAAATGGCTTTAATTAAAGAAGGTGTAAATAATGAAGCACAGAATTTTGGAATAAATATTGTTGATGTAAGAATTAAAAGAGCTGACCTTCCTCAAGCTAACAGTGATGCAATTTACAGAAGAATGCAGACAGAGCGGGAAAGAGAAGCAAAAGAATTTAGAGCAAAAGGTGCAGAGATGGCAGTGACCATCACTTCAACGGCCGATAAGGAAGTTACAGTTATTTTAGCAGAGTCGCAAAAACAATCAGAGATTATGAAAGGAGAAGGTGATGGTTTAAGAAATAAAATCTTTGCTGATGCCTTTGGTCAAGATCCTGAATTTTTCGCATTTTATAGAGCAATGCAGGCTTATGAGAAGGCATTAATTGGTGGAGAAACTTCTCTGATCTTATCTCCTGATAGTGAATTCTTCAAATTTTTTGGAAATATAAAACCCGAAATCCAACAATAATTTTAAATGAATGAGCTAGTCATAGCTTTTGGTTTATTCTTATTCATTGAAGGAATTTTATATGCCATATTTCCAGCAAAAATGAAAAATATGCTAAAAAAATTAGAACTTTTGAAAGATAGTCAATTAAGAACTGGAGGACTTATCTTTGCAATTATAGGATTTATAATTATTTATTACATGAAAAGGTAAAATGAAAAACATTAAAATTATCTTAATAACTATAATTCTATCTGTTGGTTTTTTACACCAATCTTATTCCAAGCCTGTTCCAGAATCTTTCTCTACTCTTGCTGAAAAATTAATGCCATCTGTTGTAAATATTTCAACATCAACAACTGTAGTTACAAAATCTAATCCACTTCCGTTTCAGTTTCCTCCAGGATCACCTTTTGGAGATATGTTTAAAGAGTTTGGAGATCCTCAAGAGAGACAATCAGCTGCACTAGGGTCTGGATTTATAATTGATGAAAAAGGAATTATCATAACTAACAATCATGTAATACAAGATGCAGATGATATAATCGTTAGAGTAAATGGCGATCAAGAGTTTAAGGCAAAAGTTTTAGGTGCAGATCCATTAATGGATATAGCTGTTTTGCAGTTAGAGACTAATGAAAAGTTTATACCAGTTGCCTTTGGTAACTCTGATAAAGCAAAAATAGGTGATTGGGTGATTGCTATTGGAAATCCATTTGGTTTAGGAGGCACAGTTACAGCTGGAATTATTTCAGCAAGAAACAGATCAATTGGACTATCTAGATATGAAGATTTTATTCAGACAGATGCCTCAATTAATTCAGGAAATTCTGGTGGCCCTTTATTTGATATGGAGGGGAATGTTATAGGAATCAACACTGCTATTTTAGGTCGAAATGGTTCAATTGGTATTGGATTTTCAATTCCATCAAACAGTGCTCAAATTGTTATTAATCAACTGATAGAATTCGGAGAAACTAAAAGAGGATGGCTAGGTGTAAGAATACAAGATGTCACAAAAGAAATTGCGGAGGTTGAGAAATTAGACAAACCAAGAGGTGCTTTAGTTGCAAGTGTTGCAGAAAACAGTCCCTCAGAAAAAGCTGGAATAAAAGCTGGTGATATTATTTTAGAATTTAATGGTCAAAGAATTAATCAAATGAAAGAACTTCCAGCAATAGTTGCTAAAACTCAGGTTGGAAAAAACGTTGAAGTTAAAATATGGAGAGATAAAAAAGAAATTATAAAAAATGTTCTCCTAGGAAGACTTGAAACATCAGAAGATTTTAAAGTTAGTGAAAAACAAAAAACGTTAGATACCACTGATCAAATTGAAGATTTAAAAATAACAGTAAGGTCTATTAACAAAGAAGATATAAAAAATCGTAAGCTACCAAATCAAACCACTGGACTTGTGATCATAGGCATTCAAAATAACAGTCCTTTAGCTGGCTCAATTGAGGTGAATAGTATTATTGTCGAAGCTCAAAAAGAAAGAATCAAATCTATTGATGATTTAAAACAAATTACCAAGCAAGTTTTAAACTCAAATCAAAAAACAATATTGCTCGCAATCTATAATAATAAAAATCAAAGAAGATATGTTGGAATTAAGTTAGACTAATCATGGATTTTAAATCCAAGATTATATTAATTTCTGGACCAACTGCTTCAGGAAAATCAAAATTTGCAATTAAACTTGCTAAAAAAATTAATGGTGAAATTATTAATGCAGATAGTATGCAAGTTTATAAAGAATTAAAAATTCTTTCTGCAAGACCAGATCCTAAAAAATATCAAAAAATTAAACATCATTTGTATGGTTTTCATAATGTAACAAAAAATTTTTCAACTGGAAATTGGTTGAAATTAGTATCCAAAAAAATTGAAGAAATAAAAAAAAGAAAAAAAACACCAATCCTTGTAGGGGGAACTGGATTATATTTTAAGGCACTAACAGATGGATTGGTAAAAATTCCAAACATACCGGTAAAGATTAGAAATCAAATAAGAGCTCAACGATTAAATACTGGTCAAAATAAGTTTTTTAAAAAACTTTTAAAACTTGACCCAGCCTCTAAAAATAAAATTAATCCAACTGATACCCATAGATCCATAAGAGCCTATGAAGTAAAATTATATACCAAGAAATCAATTCATGAATGGTACAAAAATACTAAGTCTAATTTTCAAAAAAGTGATTTTTATAAAATTTATATTGACTTTCCCCGTTTGGAATTAATTGAGAGAATTAATCACAGATCTAAGGAAATGATTAAAAATGGAGCAATTAAAGAAGTAAAAAATTTTATCAAATTAAAGGTGAAAAAAGACAAAAGTGTTAACAAAGCTATTGGCATTAATGAAATTAGACAATACTTAAACAATAAAATGGAATTGGAAGACATTATTGAAAATATATCAATAAAAACTAGGCAATACGCTAAAAGACAAAGTACATGGGCAAGAGGCAATATGGATAGTTGGCTCAAATTAAAACCGAAAGAGTTAAATAATTTTTTAAAAAAAATTTAAATATCTCAATCAAAACTTGACCAATTAGCACAACTTCAGCTAGATTGCGAAATGCCAAAATTATACACAGGAGCAGAAATTGTTTTTAAATGCCTTGAAGATCAAAAAGTAGAACATATTTTTGGATATCCTGGTGGAGCAGTTTTACCAATTTATGATGAACTTAAAAATCATACTTCTATTAAGCATATTTTAGTGAGACACGAACAAGGCGCCGGTCATGCAGCTGAGGGATATGCAAGATCTTCAGGTAAGCCTGGAGTTGTTTTAGTTACGTCTGGACCTGGAGCTACTAATGTTGTTACCGCGTTAACAGATGCATATATGGACTCGGTTCCCTTGGTTTGTATTTCTGGCCAAGTTCCAACACATTTAATAGGAACTGATGCATTTCAAGAATGTGATACCACTGGTATTACTAGGCCCTGCACAAAACATAATTGGTTAGTAAAAGATATAAATGATTTATCAGAAATAATGCATGAAGCATTTAAAGTTGCAACCACAGGAAGGCCAGGTCCTGTTTTAGTTGATATTCCAAAAGATATTCAATTTGCAAAAACGAAATACAAAAAACCAAAAAAGGAAAAAAAATTAAATGGAAAATTAAATAAAAAATTTTCTCAAAAACAAATAGATCAACTAATTGATTTATTAAAAAACGCTAAAAAACCAGTTATTTATAGTGGGGGTGGAGTAATTAATTCAGGCCCTAAGGCAAGTGATGCATTAAGAGAGTTTGTAGAATTAACAGGATTTCCAATCACTTCCACACTTCAGGGTTTAGGTGCATATCCTGGTGATGACAATCAATTTCTTGGAATGTTAGGCATGCATGGAACCTATGAAGCCAACAATGCTATGCATGATTGCGATCTTTTAATAAACATTGGTGCAAGATTTGATGATCGTATCACTGGAAAAATAGATGAATTTTCGCCAAATTCAAAAAAAGTTCATATTGATATTGATCCTTCTTCTATAAATAAAATTATAAAAGTTGATCTTGCTATAGTAGGAGATGTTACGAAGGTAATTGGTAAAGTAAATAAAACAATCTTAAAGAAAAAAAATGGTCACAGCAAATCTAATAAATCAAATATTGCTAAGTGGTGGGAACAGATACAAAAATGGAGAGGCAAAGACTCCCTTAATTTTGTTAACAGTAATGACAGCATCAAGCCTCAACATGCTGTTCAAAGACTATATGAATTAACAAAAGATAAAGATACTTATGTAACAACTGAAGTTGGTCAGCATCAAATGTGGGCAGCACAACATTATAAATTTAATAAACCAAATAGATGGATGACATCTGGAGGTTTAGGTACAATGGGTTATGGATTACCAGCAGCAGTAGGTGTACAAATTGCACACCCTGAAAAGTTAGTAGTTGATATTGCTGGTGAAGCTTCTGTGTTAATGACAATGCAAGAGATGTCCACTGCAGTACAATATAACTTACCAATTAAAATTTTTATTTTAAATAATCAGTACATGGGAATGGTTAGACAATGGCAAGAGCTTTTACATGAAAAAAACTATTCAGAGAGTTATTCTGAAGCACTTCCTGATTTTTTAAAAATGGCTGAAGCTTATGGTTGCAAAGGAATTAAAGCAGAAAAACCATCTGAATTAGATGAAAAAATTAAAGAAATGATTAATTATAATGGTCCAGTTATTTTTGATTGTCATGTTGATCCTAATGAAAATTGTTTCCCAATGATACCTTCAGGAAAACCTCACAATCAGATGATCTTAGGACCCAATGACCAGGAAGATAACAAAATAAAGGGTAAAGGCAAAGCCTTAGTTTAATTATAATGCCAAAATCAAAATCAGCTTATAGTGTTCCAACTAAAAAAGAGAAATCTGATACATATATATTTGTCGTTTGGGTTGATAATGAGGCCGGCGTACTTGCAAGAGTAGTGGGATTATTTTCTGGTCGAGGATACAATATCGAGTCTTTAGCGGTTGCAGAGGTAGATGCGGTTAAAAATATTTCTAGAATTACAATTGTTACTACAGGAACGCCACAAGTGATTGATCAAATCAAACTTCAATTAGCTAAATTAGTGCCTGTGCATAAAGTTGCAGAATTTAAAAGAGAAGATAAAAATGTCATTTTTAAAGAAATGGCATTATTTAAAATTACTGGAAAAAAAAAGAAAATGGAAAAATGTTTAAATGCTTGTAAAAAATTTGATTTAGTTATTTTAGATGAAACTAAAACATCTAAAGTTATTCAAATAACAGCACTTAGACGAGAAATTGATAAAATTAGTAAAAAATTAAAACCTTGGGGACTTATTAGCACTTCTAGAACTGGGGCTGTTGCGATGACAAGAGGTGCCAAAATATTTAATTAATTATAAAGGAGAGAGAATATGAAAATGTTTTACGAAAAAGATGCAGATGTAGATTTAATTAAAAATAAAAAAATTGCAATTTTTGGTTATGGAAGTCAAGGACACGCTCATGCATTAAATCTTAAAGATAGTGGTGTTAAAGATATTGTTGTAGCACTAAGAGATGGCTCATCAAGTGTAGCAAAAGCTGAGTCAAAAGGATTAAAGGTCATGAATTTATCTGATGCAGCAGCTTGGGCAGATGTAGTAATGATTTTAACTCCAGATGAATTACAGGCAGAAATTTATAAAAACCATATAGAGCAAAGAGTAAAAGAGGGAACCAGTATTGCTTTTGCCCATGGATTAAATGTTCATTATGATTTAATTAAAGCAAGAAAAGATTTAGATGTATTTATGGTTGCTCCTAAAGGACCTGGTCATTTAGTAAGAAGTGAATATGAAAAAGGTGGTGGAGTACCATGTTTATTTGCTGTACATCAAAACGGATCTGGTAAAGCAAGAGATTTAGCATTATCATATGCATCAGCTGTTGGTGGTGGAAGATCTGGAATTATTGAAACTACTTTCAAAGACGAAGTTGAAACAGATTTATTTGGTGAGCAAACAGTTCTTTGTGGAGGATTGGTAGAATTAATTAAAAATGGCTATGAGACTTTAGTTGAAGCAGGTTATGAGCCAGAGATGGCGTATTTTGAAACAGTACATGAAGTAAAACTAATTGTTGATTTGATTTATGAAGGTGGAATTGCAAATATGAATTACTCAATATCAAATACAGCTGAGTATGGTGAATACCAATCTGGACCAAGAATTATTAATAAAGAAGAAACTAAAAAAAGAATGAAAGAAGTTTTGTCTGACATTCAATCTGGAAAATTTACAAAAGAGTGGATGGATGAATGTAAAAATGGCCAGAAAAACTTTTTGGCTACCAGAGCTAAGCTAGCCGAGCATTCTGTGGAAAAAGTTGGTGCTGAACTAAGAGCAATGATGCCTTGGATCGGTAAGAAAAAACTAGTTGATAGCGACAAAAGTTAGATTTTGACAAAGACCCAAAAAGGTCTCAAAAATATACATAAAATTTAACATTTATTTTGCAATATCACTTATAGATTGTAATATGAATTTTCTATGAAATTTAGTTATGAGCAGCAAAGATAGAGTTATAATTTTTGATACAACTATGCGAGATGGTGAGCAATCACCAGGTGCATCTATGAGTTTGGAAGAAAAAATTCAAATAGCAAGAGTATTTGATGAATTAGGAATAGATATTATAGAGGCGGGGTTTCCGATTGCATCACCTGGAGATTTTGAAGCCGTAACTGAAGTAAGTAAAATTTTAAAAAAATCCATTCCTGCAGGGTTATCGAGACATTCTAAGAAAGACATTGATAGAGCTTATGAAGCTTTAAAACATGCTCCAAGATTTAGAATTCATACATTCATCTCAACTAGTCCTCTTCATATGAAGCATAAATTAAATATGTCTCCAGAAGATGTTTATGAATCTATTGGGCAACATGTAGCGTATGCTAGAAAATTTACTGACGATGTTGAATGGTCATGCGAAGATGGAACAAGAACAGATATGGATTTTATGTGTAAGACTGTAGAACTTGCAATTAAAAGTGGAGCAACAACAATAAATATCCCTGATACAGTTGGTTATACCATTCCATCAGAGTTCACAAAGATTATTGAAACATTATTAAATAAAGTTCCAAATATAGATAAAGCTATTTTATCTACTCATTGTCATAATGATTTAGGTTTAGCAGTTGCAAATTCTCTAGCAGGAGTCCAAGCTGGTGCAAGACAAATTGAATGTACAATAAATGGTTTAGGAGAAAGAGCCGGTAATGCAGCACTTGAAGAAGTTGTGATGGCAATTAAAACAAGACCTGATTTAATGCCTTATGATACAGGAATTAACACAACACTTCTTAGTAAAGCCTCTAAAATTGTATCAAATGCAACAGGTTTTCCAGTACAATATAATAAAGCAATTGTTGGAAAAAATGCTTTTGCTCATGAAGCTGGCATTCATCAAGATGGTATGCTTAAAAATAGACAAACTTATGAAATTATGACACCTGAAAGTGTTGGTGTAAAACAAACCTCATTAGTAATGGGTAAACATTCTGGCAGACATGCATTTAAAGATAAATTAAATAGCTTGGGTTATCCAGATTTAACTGATGATGTTGTTGGTAATGCTTTTGCCAAATTTAAAGTGTTAGCAGATAAGAAAAAGCATGTTTATGATGAAGACATTGTAGCACTTATAGATGATAGCTTAATTATCGATAATAAAGTTAATGCAATTAGCCTTAAATCTTTAAAAGTTTTTGCTGGAACAGGCGAACCTCAAAGAGCGGAAATGACTTTGGATGTATATGGTGATGTTAAAAAAGCATCGGAAACTGGAGATGGTCCAGTTGATGCAATTTTTAAATGTATTAAAACACTATTTCCACATGATGTAAATTTACAATTGTACCAAGTGCATGCTGTAACAGAGGGAACTGATGCTCAAGCTACAGTAAGTGTTAAGATTGAGGAAAACGGAAAAACTACAGTTGGGCAGGCTGCTGATACAGACACACTAGTAGCATCAGCAAATGCTTATATTAATTCATTAAATAAAATGATTATAAAACGAGATAAAACTGCTCCAATGGAGCAAGAAAGTCAGAAAGTAAGAGGGATATAATGGGATTATTTGATAGTGTAAAAAAAATATGGAGCCAAGATATGGCAATTGACCTTGGAACTGCAAACACACTTGTGGTTTTAAAAGGTCAAGGTGTAGTTCTCAACGAACCTTCAGTTGTTGCAATAGTTGATCAAGGTGGGAAAAAAAATGTATTAGCTGTTGGAGATGAAGCAAAGACAATGCTTGGAAGAACGCCTGGAAATATAAGCGCAATTAGACCTTTAAGAGATGGGGTAATTGCTGATTTTATAGTCACTGAAGAAATGATCAAACATTTTATCAAAAAAGTTCATAAGGGAAGCACATTTGCAAATCCTAGAATTTTGATTTGTGTCCCTACTGGCTCAACTCCAGTTGAGAGAAAAGCAATTCAAGATAGTGCTCTTGCAGCAGGAGCAAGAAGGGTTCAATTAATTGAAGAACCAATTGCAGCAGCTATTGGAGCAAATCTTCCAATTTCTGAAGCAACTGGCTCAATGATTGTAGATATTGGAGGAGGTACAAGTGAAATTGCTGTTATGTCTTTGGGTGGTCTAGTTTATTCTAAATCTTTAAGGGTTGCAGGTGATTCTATGGATGTAGCAATAATAGATTATATGAGAAAAGAGTACAATTTATTAATTGGTGATACTACTGCTGAAAAAATAAAAAAAGAAATGGGTACAGCTGTACCAACTGGAACAAATACTTACCCAGTTAAAGGAAGAGATTTAAGATCAGGTACCCCGAAAGAAGTTAATATTACAGAGGAAGATACCGCTGAAGCACTAAATGATATAATGAAACAAATGGTTAGTGCAATTAAAGATGCTTTAGAAAATACACCCCCTGAATTATCAGCTGATTTAGTTGACATGGGTTTAACTTTAACAGGTGGTGGTGCTTTGTTAAAAAATATTGATAAAAGGTTTTCTAAAGAAACAGGTTTACCAGTTCATATAGCAGATGACCCATTATCTTGTGTTGCTGTCGGCACAGGAAAAGCTTTGGATCAAGAAGAAACCTTTTCCACTATGTTATCTGAATATTAAAAAAGATGGCTACAGGCAGAGACGATTTTGTAATTGCCTTTAGATCAGCTTTTTTAAAAAAAAAAGATAAACAAAAATTTTCATTACTTAGTCTAATATTATTATCAATAGTTGTAATTATTTTAAGTAATATAAATTTTAAACCTATTCAGTTTGTAAAGATTGGTATTAATGAAATTATTTATAGATCTTCATATATAGCATCTAAGCCTGAGAATTATGTAAAGGAATTAACTTTTAAGATCAAAGATCATATAGATTTATTTGAAAACTATAAAGTTATAAAATTAGAACTAGAAAATTTAAAACAAGAAAAAATAACAAATAATTTTTTAAAATCAGAAAATGAAAAGTTGAGAAATCTTATTAACGAAAATATAAATTCCGATGAAATATTAGCAAAAGTTTTAATTGATCGAGAAAGCCCTTTCCTAAAATCTATTATTTTAAATAAAGGAACAAAAGATAATGTAAAAATGGGAATGGCAATAATAGATGGTGTTTATCTTGTAGGCCAAATAATTGAGGTTAATTATACAAATTCTAGAGCCTTATTGTTATCTGATCTTAATAGTAAAATACCTTCAGTTTTAGCTCCACAAAATATTCAAGCAGTGGTTTCAGGCACTGGTAAGGATTATGGAATAATTGAACATACAAAAGACGACATTGAAAATGATTTAAATAAAATAGACTCAATAATTTATACTTCAGGTCTTGGAGGTCTTTTTAAACCTGGGATACCTATTGGAAAAATATCTAAAGATTCAAAAAGTAAGGTTAATTTCTTTTCTGATTTTACACAATTAAACTATATTAAAATATCTTCGTTTAGTATTGGAGATAAAAATTAATGTCTTCTCTAAATAAAAGCACATTTTTCAGAGCATTTTTATCCTACTTACCTTTGATTATTTTGTTTATTTCTGTATTTAATGAATTTGATTTTAATTACTTAAAAATTGAAAATTTCTCTTTTAATTTTGTTTATATTTTAATTTTTTATTGGACTTTAAGAAATCCTGATAGCCTGGGATACTTTTCTATATTTTTAGCAGGGATTATAAATGATGTCGTTATAGGTATTCCTATAGGTACAAGTAGCTTATGTTATTTGATACTATGCGCAGTAACAGCATACATAAGGAATATTACATTAAGCCCAAACTTTGTAAAAGACTGGTTTTCTTTTTTATTTACAATGATCCTAATTAATTCAATACAGGTAATTATATTAGATTTGATATTTCTTATCGAAATTAATTACACTAGCTATGTAGTAAATACAGGATTTACATTTTTGTTTTATCCAATATTTTTCGTAGTATTTAACTTTTTAACTGAATTAATTTTACAAAAAAAAAATGATTAAAGAAAATTTAGGAATTAGAAAATCAGACATAATTAACAGAAGAATGTTTATTATTGGTGCCGCAAAAATAATTATCTTTACAGGAATTGTTGCTCGTCTTTTTTCTCTTCAAATTAATGAAAATAAAAAATATCTTACACTTTCAGATAAAAACAGGATTAGAGAATGGAAACTCCCACCCACAAGAGGGAACATTGTTGATTATTTTGGAAATATAATTGCAGGTAATTTAAAAGTTTATCAATTACACATTATACCTGAGCAGGTAGAAAACTTTAACTATCTTTTATTAAGATTAAAAACACTTTTAAATTTAAGTGAGAAAAAAATTCAGAAAATAGTAAATTTAAAAAATAAATTAAAACCTTGGGACAGTATAATTGTATCTGAGAATTTAAGTTGGAGCCAATTTTTAAAGGTTAACAATTATTTATACGATTTAGTTGGTGTAAAACCTGTAATGACAATTTCTAGAAATTATCCATTTAATGAAATGTATACTCATGTTTTAGGCTACGTAAGTCAACCGAACGAAGAGGAAATATTAGAAAATGAAATAGTAAAAGAAAGATTCGTTCCAGGTATGAAAATTGGAAAGCTTGGTTTAGAAAAAACACTTGAGAACCAGTTAATAGGGACTAACGCAATTCAAAGATATGAGGTTAATGCTTATGGCAAAAGAATAAATCAACTCGAATATCAAAAAGGACTACAAGGTAGCAAAATTAGATTAACTGTAGATACAGAAGTTCAAAAACTTTCTGCCCAATTGCTTTCGAATAAAGCAGGATCAATAAGTGTTATGGATATTTATACAGGAGATATAATTGCTATGTACTCTTCTCCTTCTTATGATCCAAATTTATTTTTATTTGGTATTAGTCAAGATGAGTGGCAACTAATTAGAAATAATCCATTAAAACCTTTGATTAATAAAACTCTTTCAGGGCTTTATTCTCCAGGATCAACCATTAAGCCAATCGTAGCTCTTTCTGCTTTAGAGAACAATATTATCAATCCGAATTTTAAAGTTAAATGCACGGGTAAAACTGAATTATATGGGCAAACTTTTCATTGCTGGAAAGAAAAAGGACATGGTTTTGTAAGTTTAAAAAATGCAATGAAACAATCTTGTGATACTTATTTTTATGAAATTGCAAGATTGTTAGGAGTTGATCGATTAAATGTCACTGCTAAAAAGTTTGGTTTAGGTGAAAAAGTATTAGGAGAATACTTTGATAATGAAAAAAGAGGTTTGTTTCCAAATACTAATTGGAAAAAAAATAATCTTGGAAAAGGATGGGTTTTAGGTGAAACATTAATTACAGGAATTGGGCAAGGATATACTCAAACTACACCCCTACAATTATGTTTGATGACAGCTCAAATTGCAAATGGTGGATATAAAATTAAACCAAAAATTATAGTAAATGATGATCCTTTAACTTTAGAAGATGCAAAAAACTTTATGGAACTTCAGTCTTTGCAAAAACCTAATACCAGATTATTTGATGATTCAAAAAATATTAAAATAGTTCAAGAAGCAATGTTTAGTTCTACAAATGAGCAATTTGGTACTTCTTACAGATCCAGAATTGACAATCCAAAATATCAATTTGCAGGCAAAACTGGAACTTCTCAAGTAAAAAGAATAAGTAAAAGAGAAAGGGAACTTGATCTAAAATTAGAACAAATACCTTATAAGGATAGAGATCATGCACTTTATGTTGCTTATGGTCCATATAAAAATCCAAGATATGCATTAAGTATAATTGTTGAGCACGGTGGTTCAGGCAGTAAAGCTGCTGCTCCAATGGCAAAAGAATTATTCAAATTAATAATCGATAGGGACGAACTTAGAAACAAGCAATCTAATTTCGAAAATATAAATATCTAATGTTTCAAAGAGATACATTAAATTCAGAACTCTCTTTTTTTCAAAAAATTAAAGAGATGGACTATACATTGTTGATTTGTATTATTCTTTTATCAATAATAAGTTTATTGGTGATGTATTCAACAGATGGTGGAGAGATACTTTTTCATACCAAAAGTCATTTTAGTAAACTAGCAGTTTTTTTTCCTATGATGATATTCATTGCATTTTTTAATATTAGATATTGGCATACTTTTGCATATTTATTTTACTTTTTAATTATTCTGTTATTACTGTACGTCTCATTTTTTGGTCTTAAATCATCAGGCTCACAAAGATGGATGGATTTATATTTATTTGTTCTTCAGCCTTCAGAACTAATGAAAATTGCTATTATTTTATGTCTTGCAAAATACTATCATCGGATAAAAGTTGAAAATGTAAATTCCCTGACAAGTATTACTTTAGTACTATCAATTATAACAATACCAATTATATTTGTAATATCTCAACCAGATCTTGGAACATCAGTACTAATTGCTATGAGTGGGTTAATTGTTTTGTGGTTAGGAGGAGTAAAAGTAAAATACTTTGTCTATTCATTCATAACTTTTTTAATATCTCTTCCTTTTATTATATCTTTTTTAAAACCTTATCAAAAATTGAGAATATTAACATTTTTGGATCCAGACAGAGATCCTTTAGGAGCAGGTTATCAAATTATTCAATCCAAAATTGCTATAGGATCAGGTGGGCTTGAGGGTAAGGGATTTTTAAAAGGTACACAAAGTTATTTAGATTTTTTACCAGAAAAACACACTGACTTTATTTTTACTTTATTTTCAGAGGAATTTGGCTTTATAGGATCTGTCGGTCTTTTAATTCTTTACACAATAATTATATTCAGAGTCATTCGTATTGGAGCACTATCAAGAAGTAATTTTTCTAAATTATTCTGCTTTGGTTTTGCTTTTTCAATTTTTATTTATATCGTGGTAAACTTGTCAATGGTTTTGGGTTTACTTCCAATTGTTGGTTCACCTCTCCCCATTATGTCTTATGGTGGTTCTTCAATGTTAGCCACCATGATAGGTTTTGGTATTGTTTTGAGTGCCAAAATTAATCGCAAACAAACAATTGCTTAATATTTAATTCCAAACTAGCATAATTTGTCACTCTTAATTTTAAATTGATTAATTGTATAAGTAGCGATGAGTAAAAATATTAAAATAGGAATAGTGGGTGCTGGCATACAAGGTGTTTCTAATGCCTTATTTTTACAAAAAAAAGGTTTTAACGTAACTATTTTTGATAGAGATAATCCTGGAGCGCAAGCCGCGTCTTACGGAAATGCAGGACATTTTTCGCCTTATGCATCAGTTCCAATAAATAGACCAGATGTATTAAGTGACGTGCCTGCTATGCTTATGAGTTCCTCTGGTCCACTGGCATTAAAATGGAACTACGTACCTAAAATGATTCCATGGTTTTTAAAATTTATAATGAATTCTACTACCGATAAAATGATGCATACAGCAAAAAATATGCATCAAATTTTAGATCTTGCCTTACCAGCATACGATGAATTATTTGATGAAATAGATTTAGAAGGTTTAGTTGAGAACAAAGGAATTTTATATATTTGGAATGATCAGAATTTAAAAAGTAGAGAACTTGAAATTAATGTAAGAGAGGAATTGGGTGTTAAGCAACAATTAGTTAACAAAGCTGAAATTCATGATCTAGAACCGCATATCAAGCCAATTTATCATGCAGGAGTTTACTATCCTTACGCCAGACACGCTCGTAATCCAAAAAAAATACTTCTAAAGTTATTTAATTTATTTTTGAAAAAAGGAGGCAAATTTAACAAAGTTAATATCAAAGATATTAATTTTGATGAGGAAAAACCTATTTTTAAAACCGAAACTCAAAATTATATTTTCGATAAAGCAGTAATCGCTTGTGGTGCCTTCTCAAAAAAACTGACTGATAATTTTGGTGAAAAAATACCACTGGATACTGAAAGGGGATATCATGTTCATTTTAAAAATTGTGATCATTTGTTAAGTAGACCGGTAATATTTTCAAATAGAGGTTTTGGGATAACGCCAATGGAACAAGGTTTGAGAGTTGTGGGAACCGTAGAATTTGGTGGTTTGGATAATCCTTTATCTAAATCAAGAGTAAAAAATTTAATTAACAATGCAAAATATATGCTAGGAGACTTACCTGAACATGAGGATGAGTGGTTAGGTTTTAGACCAACATTACCTGATTTTTTACCTGTTATGGGCCCATCTAAAAATTATAAAAATATTTATTATTGTTTTGGACACCATCATTTAGGATGGACTTTAGGGCCAATATCTGGGAAGATCGTTTCAGGTATGATAGCAAACGAAAATACTAATTTAGATTTAAAACCATATAGTTCTCTTAGATTTAGTTAAGTGAGCCAAAATATTAAAGCTTACTTTATGTTGGTGTGTGCAACATTATTTTGGGCTGGTAATTTTAATATTGGTAAATTTGCATTTATAGAAAGTATATCTCCATTTACCCTTGCATTTTTAAGATGGCTTCTTGTTTGGATAATACTGATGCCTTTTACTTATAGAGAAATTTTGAGTTTAAAAAAAATTATATTTAAAAATTTTAAATTATTATTTTTACTAGGACTTACTAGTGTCTTTTTATTTACTGCGCTTACTTACAAGGCGCTAAATTATACTCAGGTGATAAATGCCTCTCTTTTTAACACTGCAATACCAGCTACAATTATTTTGGTTTGTTTTTTATTCAAAATAGAAAAAACAAATATTTTTCAGTTATCTGGTCTGTTAATTTCAATAATAGGAATTTTAGTAATCATTACTAAACTTGATTTAGACATATTATTTTCGCTAGACTTTAATACAGGAGATTTATTTATGGTTGCTGCAATTATTTCATGGGGGGTTTACTCTGCTTTTTTAAAAAAAAGGAGTTTTGAAATCTCACTCTTAGCACTTGTCCAAATTATTTGTACTTTTGGATTGCTTATGCTTACACCTGCTTTTTTGATTGAATTTAATCAGGGTAATTTAATAAATGTAAATTTAAACTTAATATATATTTTACTTTATGTTGCAATTTTTCCTAGCATTGGATCTTATTATTGTTGGGCTGGAGCAGTATCAATTATAGGACCCAATAGATCAGGAATATTTTTATCATTAATCCCTTTATTTAGTACGATTTTTGCAATGATATTTTTTGATGAAAAATTTTTATTTTATCATTTAATTGGATCTATTTTAATTATATTAGGTTTATTTCTATCGAACAAAAAAATAATAAATGCTTAAAGTTGCTATTTTAGATGATTATCAAAACGTTTCACAACAATTTGTAGACTTAGAAAAACTATCTGGAAAATATGAGTTTAAAGTTTTTAGTGAACCTTTTGTGGATGAGGCTGACGCATTAGAGAAATTGTTAGATTTTGAGGCTTTACTTATAATGAGGGAAAGAACACCAATTACCAAAAATTTAATTGATAATTTAGATAATTTAAAATTTGTAATAACTAGTGGATTAAGAAATAAATCAATTGATTTAGATGCTGCAAAAAAAAGAAAAGTAATTGTTTGTGGAACAGATATAAATCAAAATCCAACCCCTGAATTGACATGGGCATTAATATTAGGCTTGGCTAGAAATTTTAAAGAAGAGTTTGACAACATGTATCAAGGGTATTGGCAAACAACAGTGGGTGTTGAATTAAAAGGTAAAATTTTAGGTTTAATTGGTTTAGGTAGAGTCGGATCACAGGTTGCAAAAATTGGAAAAGCTTTTGGCATGCAAGTTATGGCATGGAGTGAAAATTTAAATCTAGATACTTGTAAAGAAATAGATGTGCTTCCATGTAGTAAAGAAGACTTAATAAAAAATTCGGATTTTTTGTCCATTCATGTCCAGGGTGGTGAAAGATATAAAGATTGTATTACAATTAAAGAGTTTGATAATATGAAAAAAACATCATTTATTATTAATACTTCAAGGGGAGAAATTATTAATGAAGATGATTTAATTATCGCATTATCAACTAATGTTATTGCTGGTGCAGGTATTGATGTATACGAAAAAGAACCATTACCAGAAAGTAATAAATTAAGATTTTTGCCAAATGCATTATTAACTCCACATATAGGTTATGTTACTGCAGAAAATTATAGTACATTTTACAATCAAATGATTGAAGGGCTAGAGGCTTGTGTTAATGGAAAGCCCATAAGAGTGCTAGAATAAAAATGGAACTTCCAGTTGTTAATCATGAGGATTACTTTGCAAAAATTGGGGATGATCATAAATTCCCAATTAATAAGTTTGGTGAATTAGCTAATTATCTAATTAAAAATAAAATAGTAGAAAAGTTTCATAAGCCTTATGCTTGCTCTGTCGAGACTTTGAATTATGCACATTCTAAAGAATATATTTTTAATATAAAAAATAAAACATTAAGTAAAGATGGAATAAAAAAAATAGGATTTCCTTTAGTTGATAGTGTTGTGCAAAGATCACTTATCGCAACAGGTGGAACTGTCCTTGCATCAAAACTTGCAATTAACTATGGAATAGCATGTAATACTGCTGGGGGTAGCCATCATGCAAATTATAATGGCGGTGCTGGATATTGTGTTTTTAATGATGTGGCAGTTGCAGCTCATTATTTGATTAATAGAGGTCTGGCCAATAAAATTCTTATAGTAGATTTAGATGTACACCAAGGAAATGGTAACTCAGATATATTTAAAGAAAATAGAAATGTATTTACATTTAGCATGCATTCAAAGACAAATTACCCAGCTAAAAAATCAATTAGCGATTTAGACGTTGACCTAGAAGATAATTTGGAGGATCACAGTTATATTAAAATATTGAAACATCATTTAATAGAGTTAAATAAAGAGAATTTTGATTTTGTTTTCTACATTGCAGGCGTAGATATTCATTTTAATGACAGGTTGGGAAAATTAAAAATATCAGATGAGGGAATAAAAATTAGAGATGAATTAGTTATTGAAAATTTTTTTTCTAAAAGAATTCCAATTTGTGGTGTTTTAGGAGGAGGATATAATAAAGATTTTAGTAAATTAGTGGAATTACATTCAATGTTACATCAATCATGTGCTAAATATATTTAATTATGGTAAAAAAAATTAACCAAAACTTAACTTCAGAACAAAAATTAATTTTATTTGAAGAAGGAACAGAGCTTGCAGGAACAAGTGAGCTTAACCATGAAAAAAGAGAAGGAAGTTTTCATTGTGCAAATTGTGGAGTTAAACTTTTTGACTCTAAAACAAAATATGAAAGTGGATCAGGCTGGCCTTCATTTTATGAATCTTTACCAGATGTATTTGAAACAAAAACAGACCATCATATAGGTTATGCTAGAACAGAATATCATTGTAAAAACTGTGGTGGTCATCATGGACATATTTTTGAAGATGGCCCAAAGCCCACAGGAAAGAGATACTGTAATAATGGCGTTTGTTTAATTTTTAAACCAAAAATTGATTAAATACTTTAAAAAATTATATTCAAAAAGTATACTTGAATTAAATCAAAAAAAAATTAACTTATATGAATGAAACCAATATTTAGTTTCCTAATACTTTTTTATTTACTTACATCAAAAGTTTCTGCAGATCTATCTGATAAAATTTCTGCAAAAGTAAATGATTATTTCTCTAATTTAGTTCCAGGCAAAGGTAGTACAGAGGTTAGTATCGATTTAAGGGAAAATAATAGTCCAGATTTTAGTATTCTTGCTGTTAGGGAACTTGAAAAATCATCAAATGGTAATTTTTTCACTCAATTCTCATTGTTTAGCACTGAGCAAAATAATGATGAGAGAATTGTTGGTAATTTAGGTTTTGGTAAAAGAAATTTGAGTAAGGATAAATTAAACTTAACTGGAACAAGTTTATTCTTTGATTATGATAGTCATGGAAATATGCGTACTAGTCTTGGGTTAGAAGCAAGAAATGCTGTACTAGAGTTTTATGGAAACTATTACAAAGGTTTAGATGAAGGGGACGATGAAAAAGTTTTAGATGGTTATGATTTAAGGTTTGAGTCACAAGTCCCTTATTTGCACTGGGCAGATATATTTTACAACACTTACAAATGGAAAGGTGTTGAAAGACAGGATATTGAAGGTGCAAAAATGGGATCAGAAGTTCAGTTAACTTCAAATGTTAATTTAGAGATTGCTTATGACGACAAAAAGAAAAAAGGTATTGAGGATGAATGGTATGCAAGAATAATGTTTATTCATCCACCCAAAGAAGGCCCAAGTGCTAAAGATGGAATAGCAAAAACAGCATGGAAAGAAGAAAAAGACATGACCGGTGAACTTCTAACAAAAGTTAAAAGAAATAACAAAATTATGATTGAATTTAAAGGATCAGCAACAATTTCAAGGACCGATTAATGAAAAATATAATTAATTTATTAGTTGTAATGTTAACATTAATCACTCTAAGTATGGAGATAGCTTTAGCTGCAACTGCAAAAGGAAATGCAGATGTTTATAAGGTCACAATGAGAAAAATAGAACTATGTACTGGTTACACTGTTGTTGACTTTGATAATGTCCATACTGCAGATGCATGTAATAACGCAGTTGTTATTGGTAGTGGAGATAAAGAAGTTGATATAGCATCAGTTACAGCGGGTGCTGCCGCAGCAAGTTATGGAGATCCAGCTCTATTACCATTAGGTGAAACTTACACACATATGAGAGTTACTGTTGATAGAAAATTTGTAATTAAATCTGAAAGTGCTCTTGATACGGGTGGATCAAATGATACTGATAATTGTGTTACTACTGCTACAACTGATGAACAGTTTGGGTCTGGTTCTAGTGAGGCGGCAAGGAAATATTCACATAGAGTTGCTGTAGCTGAAGGTGGTACAAATGCTGAGATGAATATGTATATGATAAATGGAAGACAGTCAGATGAGAGTACTACAAATTATACACAGTGTTTTAATGCCAATTGTTCACAAAATAATTCAAGTTGGAGTTGGAATTATGCTAAAGACGCATCTGAACTAACTTCTGCAATAGCAATGCGAACTATGAGATCATCATTAACGACTGATGATATTCAACTGGTTTATGCATTATCTACTCCTTACACTGTAAGTTTAATCCCACCTACTATAGATATTTCTTTTGGAACAAGAAGCGCTTTAGGAGTACAAGAAGTTAGTAACAGTGAGGGTGATGGTACACCTTCAGCCAACGATGGAATGTGTTCATTTTATCCCGAGGAGCCAATAGTCACAATAACTATTAATTAAGCTTAAATGCGTAATTACACAGACGATCAAATTAAAATCGTTAAAGCAAAACTTAGAAATTACTCGTCAAATTTTCATGACAATTTTAAAAATATTGAAAATTTTATTAAAAAAGAATTAAAAAAGATAGAAAAGTTAAAAGAGGACTCAAAGCCAATTATTCCAGAAATTAAATTTAAGGATATTCTTGATAAAGATATAAGTTCTATCAACGATATTCTGAATAGAGGATGTGTAATAATAAGAGATGTTTTTGAAGATTCATGTATTAATAAATTAAATGAAGAATTAAATCACTATATTGAAATTAATAATTTTTATGAAGATCAAAAAAAAAAGTCAGGATTAGATAAATATTTTAGTGATTTAAAATCTGATAAACCTCAAATTTATGGTCTTTATTGGTCTAAAACTCAAGCTGAGATAAGACACTCTAAAGAAATGGTAATTGTTAAAAAATGGTTAAATAACTTATGGAATTATGAAAATAGTGAATATCAAGTTTTTGATCCAAATAGAGAATTAGTTTATGCTGATCGAGTTAGAAGAAGAGAGCCTGGAGACGATACTTTAGGCTTATCTCCTCATTGTGATGCTGGATCTATAGAGAGATGGACAGATATAAATTATCAAAAAATATACAAAGATATTTTCGCAGATAATTTTGAAAATTTTAACCCTTTTGATGCAAAATATAGAGATAGAATTATTGAATTCGAATCTCCAGCAGTAGCTCATGTTTTTAGAACCTTTCAGGGTTGGACGGCCTTAACAAATCAAGGTCCAAATGATGGTACATTACAATTAATTCCTATTGCTAAAGGAATGGCATATGTTTTAACAAGAGCACTACTAGAAGATGTTCCTGAAAGTGAATTATGTGGATCAAAACTAGGTAGAGCTTTATCTGTTAATAATGAATATCATGCTTTACTTTTAAAGGGATTAGTTTCAATTCCAAAAATGAAACCAGGTGATACGGTTTGGTGGCATCCTGATGTAATACATGCAGTAGAAGATAAACATTTAGGAAAAAATTATTCTAATGTAGTTTATGTTGGCGCAACACCTTATTGTAAAAAAAATTTGGACTACACTTTAAAACAGTCAAAAAAATTTTTAGAGGGCAAAAGTCCACCAGATTTTGCAGCTGAAGATTATGAAATTAATTACAAAGGAAGAGTAAAGTTAGATCAATTAAGTAATCTTGCAAAGAAGCAATTGGCTTTAATAAAGTATTAATATTTACTTATAATATTCTTGCTAACATTATTAGTTTAAAATATAATTGATAAATGAGTAAGTTATTAGTCATTTTATTATCAGTATTTATATTTACAACATCAAATGCTGATACCACAAAATTCAAAGATAAATTTTTTAATTCAATTGAAACATTATTAAATGATAATTTTGAAGATACTGATTTTTCAATAAAGTCAAAAGAAGGGAATAAGCCAGAAATAGGCATTCTAACTTTTAAACCCCTAATTGACAATGATGATGGACTCACTTTTTTTCAAGGTTCATTTTTTACACATGATGGAGATAGAGAAACTTTGAATTTAGGTTATGGAAAAAGGTTTTTTAATTCGGATAAAAGCTTTTTATATGGTTTGAATTTATTTTATGATCATGAATTAGATTATGATCATCAAAGAGCAAGTGTAGGTGGTGAGATCAAGTCCTCAATTCTTGAATTAAATACAAACCATTATTTTGCAATATCCAATGAAACAACAGGTAAAAATAATATTAAAGAAGAAGTGGCTGATGGTTATGATTTCGAATTGGGGGCTCATGTTCCTTATGTCCCAAGTGCAAAGATTTTTGCTAAAATTTTTGAATATGAAATTCCAGGAGGTTCTGATTTTGAGGGTACAGAATATACATCAAGTGTTGATATTCCCAATTCTGGATTAAATGTGGAAGTCGGATTCAAAGATTATGGCAACAAAAGCTATGAAGATCAGTGGTTTGTAAATTTAACATTTAATTTTAGTAGGATAAATAAAAATACAAATTTTATAAGCGAGGAAGCTTTTGAAAGAGTGTCAATGGATGATAAAAAATATGATAAAGTAAGAAGAGAAAATATAATTGTTAAGTCAAAGGCTTTCTCTGTTAAAGCAGGAGGATTTTAAATGAAATATGCTAAATATTTATTCCTAATTTTATCTATAATCTGTGTTTTTGAGATAGTAAATTCTAACAAAGCAGAGGCTTGTACAATTACTGATGGAGTTGTGGCAAAGGAAAGTGGTGATGGTGATGATTTTATTGATGATGGATGTGATACAGCTCCAGCTCTTTATGAAGTAGTAATTTACAAGTTATATCTGTGTACAAGTTCTCCAACAGAAGCTACTACGTCATCGGCAGTTGTTTTAACTCCATGTTCACAAGTTTTTGATAATTCAAGTGGAGCAACTGCGTCTGTAACTCAAGGAGCAGAAATTAGTTTGACAGGAACTTATACAAGACCACCAGATGGGACCTATACTCATGGATATGCTTTTATGGATAATACTTTTGGTCTAACTTGGGCAGGTGAACTTAGTGCATCAATGATTGGAATGACCGGTGGTACAGGAGTTTTTTGTGGAACAGTTGCTGGTTCAGGAACACACTCATTAGCTACCACCCATAACAATAGTTCAGTTTGTGGTTCAAGCGCTATAACTCCAGGAAAATTTGTGGAAACTTTAGAACATTTTAGTGGATCAGGAGAAGAGACTCTTAAAGCAAAGGCTACAGTTCCAAATATTAATGGAACTTCAGCAGCAATTAGTGGATATTTAGTTGACACTAATGGACATCAAGCTACAACTTCAAGTGAAGTTGATAAACTGGAGGGTTTAGTAACATTTGCAAATCCAGTTGTTGTTACACCCAATACTACCTCTTTAAGTATGACATTTAATGTAGGAGAGGGAATGCAGCTTGTTAATGGTGGTGGTAACAAATTATTTATTGGTAGCGGACCGTTTCAAGCGATCATGACTGCTAATTAAAATTAATATTATTTTAAAAGTTCCTGAAGCTTATTATCTTTTTCTAAAGCTCTTGTTTCGTCATATCCACCTATGTGCTCATCATCAAAAAAAATTTGAGGAATTGTTCTTTTCCCGTTAGATTTTTTAATCATTTCATCCATAGCGCCTTCAACTTTTGATATATCTATTTCATTAAAAGGTACGTTATTTCTTACAAACAATCTTTTAGCAGCTTCGCAATAATTACAAAATGGACCTGTATACATTGTAATTTTTTTCATTGTTTATAGATAGTCACCTTTTTTTATTTTACTAGTTATTTCTTTTCTAGAATATTCAAACTTTTTTCTGTGTTTTATACTTTTTTGATTAACTCTTTTTCTCCATAATCTAAAAGAAGCTGGTTTAATAGATCTTCTCATAATCTTAATTACTTCAGATTCTGTCTTTCCAGTTTTTTTTTCTATTTCTTCAAATGTAATCCTATCTGCCCATGCTGCCCAAATAACCCAATCCGGGTCAGTCACGTCTGGCTCAGGATTTTTGACACGGGTGACAGGAATGCGACCTTTTTTTTTCATAAATCCTTTATAATTCAAATAAAAATTTAATGCATTTTTTTTAACGTCTGATATTATGGTTTAGATAGTCCTTCTTAGCCATCTTTAGCTCCCGGTTTTTAAGGACTATCTTTAAATGCTCCCCCTTAATTATTTTTTATTTTTACAAATAATCCTTTTTTTATTCATTACACCAGGGCCACCCAGAATTGTAATCGTATCTTACTCAATGAATTATGGGGTTAAAAAATGTGTTTGGACTGCACTTGGAGACATTACTGCAAATATTATACAAGCAAGTTTAGTAATTTTTGTTATTGGATCATTTTTTTCTGAAAACTCTCAATTTTTAAATATATTTAAATGGATTGGTGTTGCTTATATTTTATATCTAGCGTTTGATATTTATCATTCTAGACCTAAAGAAATTGATTCAAGTAAAAATTTATCAAAAAGTTTCTTTTCCTTTTTTAAAGATGGCTTTTTAGTAGCTGGAACTAGTCCAAAAGCCTGGATGTTTTTTCCATTAATCTTTCCACAGTTTATTGATTTCAATGGAAATTATTTAATTCAGTTTCTAATTTTGATAATCACTTACGTAATTTTAGATTTCTTATCCTTGATTGGTTATGCTTTACTTGCTCAAAAGCTGGTTAGTTGGATTAATACAAAACCAAAAACAATAAATACAATTTCAGCGAGTGTATTAGTTATAATTGCTGCGATTATTGTTGTAACTCAACAATATTAATAAAATCTGCGGTCTTTATTGCCTCTTGCAATTAACTGAGTTTCTTTATTAAATTATCTATTAATTAATTAATAACTAGAGGAAATAAAATGAAAATAAATAAAATAATTATAAGTTTTATTTCTGCAGCTGTAATTTTATTATCAACATCAGTCGTATCTTTCGCGAAAGTTGTAGGAGATAAAATTGTTTTAGGTGCAGCAATTTCATTAACTGGTAAATACTCTTCTAATGGTGTTCATACTCAAAATGGTTATAACATGGCCGTTGATAGAATTAACAGCATGGGTGGTGTTAAAGTTGGTGGTAAAACTTATAAGTTTGATATTATCTATTACGATGATGAGTCAAACCCAAAAAGAGCAGCTCAACTTGCTGAAAGATTAATTTCACAAGATGGTGTTGAGTTTATGCTTGGTCCATACAGTTCAGGTTTAACTAAAGCGATAGCACCAGTTACAGAAAAGTACGGTGTTCCAATGGTTGAAGCAAATGGTGCATCCAGATCTTTGTTTACAAAAGGTTACAAATATCTATTTGCTGTATTAGCTCCAGCTAACTTATATCTTGATGTTGCTATAGATTTAGCAGTTGAAAAGAATAATGGAAAAGGTGTAACAGTTGCAATGGCATTTGAGCAAGATGCGTTTTCACAAGACGTAAGACTTGGAGTTTTAGATGCAATTAAAAGAACTGGCTCTAAAAAGGTAATTGATGATAAATTGCCAAAAGAGTTAAATGATATGGCAGCAACTTTAGTAAAAGTGAAGCAAATGAAACCAGATGTTTTAGTTGTTTCAGGTCATACAAAAGGTGCTCTAACTGCTATCAGACAAATTTCTGAAATGAAAGTAGATGTTCCAATGTTAGCTATGACACATTGTGATGCCGCTAAATTATCAAAACAACATGGTAAAAACTCACAATATGCTTTATGCGCTTCTCAGTGGCATAAAACACTTACTTATAAAGATGACTTCTTTAAAGATGGTATGACTTATGATGCAGACTTTACTAAAGAGTTCGGTTATGCACCACCATATCAAGCAGCAGAGTCATCAGCTGCTCTATTGGTGTTTAAAGATGCATTTGAAAGAGCAAATTCTTTTGATCAAAAGAAAGTAAGAGATGCTCTTGCAGCTACTAACATGCAAACTTTTTATGGAAACATTAAATTTGCTGAAGGTGGTCAGAATGTTGATAAGCCAATGGTACTTTTCCAAGTTATGTGTGATGATGGAGGAAAATGTGAAAACAAAGTTGTAGCTCCAACTAAATGGGCTTCAGCTAAATTGATTCACCCAATTCCTTCGTGGTCTCAAAGATAAAACAAATCTATAAATACCCCCTAATATAATATATATAGGGGGTATTTTTTTATAGGATTCATTATGGATTTCATGGTTTTCCAATATCCAATGATTTCTGTTCAAGCATGTTTGGATGGAATTTTACTTGGAATTTTATTTGCATTGATTGCTTATGGTATGGCTCTTCAATGGGGAGTAATGAATATAATTAATATTGCTCAAGGAGATCTGGTTATTTTAGGAGGATACATTGCTTATTTTATGTATCTTTACGGCATTCACCCAGCATGGGGAGTTATTGTGTCACCAATAATAATGTTCTTTGTAGGTATAGCAATTTACAAACTTGTAATTAATAAAGTAGTCGATAGAGATTTATTTATATCTATCTTAGCCACATTTGGAATAAGTATTCTGTTCATGCAATTAATGAACTTTGCATTTGGAGCCGATGTTGTTCTTGCAAACTCAGATTATGGAACAACTATGTTATTTAACAGCAATGTAGTGTTACCAAATTCAAAAATATTTTCAGCTTTTATAAGCATTTTATTCGCAATTTGTTTAGTAATTTACATGAAAAAATCTAAGCTTGGTCGTGCAATTAGAGCTACAGCCCAAAATGCAAGAGCGGCAAAGATTTTAGGTGTTGATACAGAAAAAGTTTATGCAGCAACTTTTGGAATTAATGCAGCTCTTTGTGGTGTTGCTGGAGCACTAATTTCAATTACTTTTACAATTCACCCTTATATGGGATTACCTTATACAATTCGATCATTTATGATCGTTATTGTTGCAGGATTAGGAAACTTACCTGGTGTTGCAATGTCAGGAATGGGTTTAGGTGTATTTGAAGAATTTGCAGATTACATACTTGGTACAGAATTTAGAATTGGGTCGGTATTTTTATTGTTAGTTTTAATACTTGTTTACAGAAGATTTAAACTTTCGAGAAAAAGAGAGTATTTAAAATGAGTATCAGCAAAAATAATTTAATTTTATATATTGGAATATTAACTTTTGGTATAGCCGCTCCATTTATATTTCCGGCTTTTAAAGTACAACTATCAATTCTTTGTGTTTTAATAGTTTTAGCCACCACGTGGAATATTCAAGGTGGTGAAATGGGCTATAATTCTTTTGGTAATATTTTATTTTATGGACTTGGAATGTATCTGTGTGCTTCCGTTCAAGTTGGAATGTTTTTCCCGTTAGCCGAGTGGACGGAAAGCGGTGGTGAGAAAACATTTGTTCATACTCCTGCACAATTTTTTCAAGGAATGGCTTTTGGATTAATCGTTGCAGCAGTTGTACCAACTATTGTGGCTGGTTTAATTGGATATTCTATTTTAGGACTTAGAGGGCATTATTTTGCCATTTGTACATTAGGATTAGGAGTTGCAGCCGGGGAGATTTCAGGAGGAATTGAAATCATTGGAGCAGGACAAGGTTTCACTACACCACCATTTCCCGATGTTGGATCTTTAGATTCGAGAGGTGAATTTTTCTATTTCTTAAGCTTTTTTGTTTTAGTACTGACTTTCATAGCTGTGAGAGGAATTTACTCAACTAGATTTAAATTAATACTAAATGCAATTAGAGACAATGAAGATAAAGCTGAGGCTATGGGAATTGAAACTATGAAGTATAAAATAGTTGGTTGGATGATATCAGCTTTCTTTTGTGGTCTTGCAGGAGGGATCATGGGAGGTTTAGTTGGATATATTGACTCAACAGACGTCGCATTTGATGGAAGAGAGATGGGAGTTTTCATGGTTTTAATGGCAATCTTAGGAGGGAAAGGAACTCTTTGGGGACCAATAATTGGCGCAACCGTGTTTCATATCTTTAAAGAGGGTTTTTGGACTTTCTTCTTAGGTTGGCAGTATGTTGCATTAGGAGTTTTAATTGTAGTTATCGTTATTTATTTCCCAGAGGGGATAATGGGATGGTTAAGAGAAAAATATCCTGAGCGATTTGGTGAAGTTGTGGATGAAAAAGATCGTAAGGCACAGGTGGAGCTTAAATGAGTATTTTAGAAGTAAGCAACGTAAGTAAATCATTTGGCGGTGTTAAAGCTAATGTCGATATTTCAATGAATGTTGAAAAGGGTAGAATTGTTGGATTAATTGGACCTAATGGATCTGGTAAAACAACATTATTTAATTCGATAGTTGGGACATACCCAATTGATAATGGTTCAATTAAGTTTAATGATAAAGAGGTCTCAGAACTACCTGTACCAGTTATTGCAAAACTTGGATTGTTAAGAACTTTTCAACAAACTCGAATTTATGGAAAGCTTAATTGCGTAGAAAATATGCTCATTAGTCACAAAGGCAGTGATGAGAGTTTAATGAAGATCTTTTCAACAATTCCTAAAGAACTAACAGAAAAGGCAGAAAATTTATTAAATTTTGTTGGTTTATATCAAAAAAGAAATTTGAGAGCAGGTGACCTATCTTTCGGACAGCAAAAATTATTAGAACTAGCGATGGCATTAATGAATGAGCCAGAAATGCTATTATTAGATGAGCCAACGGCTGGGATTAATCCAACATTAATTAATGGAATTATAGATAGGTTAATTAAAGTTAACCAAGATTTTGGAATTACTCTTTTAGTTATAGAGCACAATATGAGAGTAATCATGCAACTGGCTGAAAATATTTTCTGTTTAGCACATGGAAAAATGTTGGCAAATGGTACTCCTAACGAAATTAAAAATGATAAACGTGTAATAGACGCGTATTTAGGGGCTCAATAATGTCAAATCAATATGAAGTATTAGGAAAAGCTCCTGGCCCAGAAGATTTAAAAAAATTATCACCAAATGAAATACATTTAACAATTAAAGGTTTAAATGCTGGTTATGGAAAAATGGAAATTTTGCATAATTTTGATTTATTTGTTAACAAGGCACAGTCTTTATGTTTAATAGGACCTAACGGTGCAGGGAAATCCACAATTTTGCATTCTATTTATGGATTTACAAATATTTTTTCAGGCCAAATAGAAATTGATGGCAAAGAAATTACAAATTTAACACCAGCAGAAAAATTAAAATCTGTTGGAATAGCTTATATACTTCAAGATAATTCGGTATTTCCTGATATGACAGTTGAGGAAAACTTATTAATGGGCGGATACATTAAAGAAAATACTGATGAGTCTTATCAAGAAGCTGAAAGAATCCTTGATAAATATGAAAGACTAAGAAATAGAAGAAATCAGCCTGCAAAAGTTTTATCAGGGGGAGAGAGAAGATTATTAGAAATTTCAAGAGCCCTTGTTATGAAACCATCAGTTTTATTGGTCGACGAGCCTTCGATTGGATTAGAACCAAGATACATTGAAATGGTTTTTGAAATTTTAAGAGATCTTCAGGAAAATGAAAAAAAAACAATCATTCTTGTTGAACAAAATGCTAAAAAAGGATTAGAGTTTGCAGATATAGGATACGTCTTAGTATCTGGTGAAACTGCTATCGCTGGCAAAGGAGATGATTTACTTAAAAATCCTGATGTTGGTCGACTCTTCCTTGGTGGCTAATGATTAATAAGGAGTTTTTCTTTAAGGGATATAAATCAATTCTCGCACCCGACAGTCCTGCAATTGCTTTGGGTTGTTGTTTCGTTGCTATAGGAGCTTTACTCAAAAATTTAGGATTTAACATTCAAGAAAGTATCTTTTCTACAATGTTAACTTATGCTTTGCCAGGTTCATTAGTAATGGCGGAGTCATTATTAGTCGGAGCATCATTATTAAATATTTTTTTAGCAGTATGGTTTGTTAATGCGAGGCTTTATCCAATGGCAGTTTCTTTGTTTCCACTAATGATGCATAAAAATCAACCTAAATGGAAATACTACTTTTCGTGTCATTTCATTGCTGTATCTGCTTGGTTGATAATGAAAAGTAACTATAAGACAATTCCTAAAAAACAAAGAATTGATTTTTGGATTGGGATAGGTAGCGCAACCTGGAGCGTAGCAGTTTTAGGTACTTTTATAGGTTTTTATTTTTCAGAGTATTTAAATAAAGATATGATGATGGGGTTAGCTATTTTAAATCCAGTATATTTTTTATGTATGATGGTGGGGGCCTCAAAAACAACTCAAATTACATTGTCGGTTATACTTGGAACAATATTAGGACCAATTTTTTACTTTTTATCACCAGAATGGTCTATTTTACTTGGAGGCATAATTGGTGGAACAATTGCATATCTCATAGGAGAATTAAATGTCAGTTAGTATTTTTTATGCAATTTTAGTTACATCATTAGCAACCTTTATTTCAAGATTTCTTGGAGCCGTAAGCTCACAGGGAATTAAAGAAACTTCAAAATTATTTAAATGGTTTAATTGTTTAGCCTATGCAACTTTAGCAGCACTAATTGCTAGAACAATTATTTTTCCTGCCGGTGTTCTTATTGACGCAAGTTATTTAAGTAGAATATTTGTTGTCGTATTGTCATTAGTTGTATTCTTTGTGTCTAAACAAAATTATGTTTATCCTACAGTTTTTTCTGCCTTATGTATGGCAGCCATTAATAATTATTTTTAATTCAAATTGATTTATTATTTAAGTTAATTTAAAATTTAGTATGGAAAAAATTGAGGGCATAGAAGTTCAAAACCACAAAGACTCTGGTAGAATATTAAACATTCAATTAGATGATGATATTGTAAAAAAATTAATTTTTCCTTTTAATAAATTTGATCTTACTGCGCTAGAACTTAAACCATTTACTAGATTTACAATTGCGAAAAGTCTTGATGATTTAACTAACAATAAACTAAGTAAATTAATCAATTCGATACTCCGAGATAGATCAACCGGTTGCTTTATTATTGGTCCTAAAAATATTTCAACAAAAACTAACGATAAATTTTTAGTAAAATTGTCTACTGCTATTGCTCACCTTATTGGAATTCCAAATCATGATTCAATGGCAGGAAAATACTATGCTAGATTTCATGTAAAGCATGAAGATACTAGTGACTCTTATTTAAGAAAAGCTTACAGAAATATGGATTTACATACAGACGGAACATATGTAAAGGAAGTTACAGATTGGTTAGTTATGACTAAACTAGAGGAACAAAATGTACAAGGTGGTGAAACTGCAATGTTACATTTAGATGATTGGGAGCATTGTGATGATTTATCCAATGATCCTGTTGGTCAACAAGATTTTATTTGGGGGTCTCCTAAGAGTAAAAATATTGATTATAAGGTAGAGCATCCAGTTTTTTCTTTTGATAAAGAAGGAAGACCTAAAATTTCATACATAGATCAGTTTCCAGAACCTAAAAATATGGAACAGGGAAATTTTTTACAAAAATTATCTGATGCATTAGAGGAAAGTAAAAATAAAATAATTACTAAATTACCAGTAGGTCATTCTGTTATAGCTAATAATTATTTCTGGCTTCATGGAAGAAAACCATTCAAAGAAAATAAAGAATTAAGTAGGGAATTGTTGAGAATTAGAGGCTCTTTTTTTGTTAATTAATTCAATATAATCAATATAAAGTAATCAAAACTTTATGAATTTAGGATTTATTGGCACTGGCAAATTAGCGTCTTCAGTAATTACTGGAATTTGCACTTCTAAAATTTCCTATAAGAAAATAATTATTTCTCCAAGAAATACAAAAATAGCTAAGGGTTTAAAGGCAAAATTTAAAAAAATTAGCATTGCTAAAACCAATCAGCAAATTGTCGATCAATCAGATTGGGTATTCTTATCAGTAACTCCAAGCGTTGGAGAAAAAATTATTAAAGACTTAAAATTCAAGTCCAAACAGACAGTAATAAGTTTTATTTCTACCATTACATTGTCACAATTAAAAAAAGCTATAAAAGTGAAAGCAAAAATAGTAAGAGCAATACCTTTACCACCAATTTCGTTTAAGAAAGGACCAGTACCTATTTGCCCTCCTAATATTAAAGTTAAGAAGTTTTTTAATCATTTAGGAACCACTGTTGAAATTAAAAAAGAAAAATCTTCAATTAACTTTTGGACAACTTCTGGCATGATGGCTCCATTTTATGAATTATTAAGAGTAATGACTGATTGGTTAGTTAAAAGAGGTGTAAAAAGATATAATGCTCAAAAATATATCACATCTTTATTTTTAGCCTTATCTGAAGATGCAGTTAATAATTCAAAAGAAAATTTAAAGTTTTTGGTAAAAGAGTCTCAAACTCCAAAAGGTTTAAACGAGCAAGGTGTTAAAGAGTTATCAAAAGCTGGATTTTATAAATCACTAGAAAAAACTTTAAATAGCATTCATCGAAGACTAAATAAATAGACTGAATGTCAGAAAATATTTTAGAAATTAAAAATTTATCAAAATACTTTGGGGGATTAGCGGCTGTTTCAGATTGCTCTTTAAAAGTTTCAAGAGGTACTATTACAGGAATTATTGGACCTAATGGATCTGGTAAGACAACATTATTTAATTTGATTGCAGGAAATTTAAAATCTTCAGGTGGTGAAGTAATTTTTGATAGCGAAAATATAACAAATGTACCTTCATTTGAATTATTTTCAAAAGGATTACTCAGAACATTCCAGATTGCACATGAATTTTCTAATTTATCTGTTTTAGAAAATTTAATGATGGTTCCTGGAAATCAATCAGGTGAAAAGTTAACTACAGCATTATTTAAACCGGGTTTGGTAGCTAAAGAAGAAAATTTAATTAAGGAAAAAGCAAAAGAAGTAGTTGAATTTTTAAACCTTGAACATTTATCCAATGAACTTGCTGGAAATCTTTCTGGGGGACAGAAAAAATTACTTGAACTTGGAAGAACTATGATGGTTGATGCAAAATTAGTTTTATTGGATGAAGTTGGAGCAGGTGTTAACAGAACTTTGCTCAAAGATTTAGGTACAGCTATTGAAAAGTTGAATAAAGAAAAAGGTTATACATTTTGTATGATAGAGCACGATATGGACTTTATTGGAAGATTATGTGATCCAGTAATAGTAATGGCTGAAGGATCTGTTTTATTTGAAGGTTCAGTTGAGGAAGCAAAAAAAGATGAAAAAGTTATTGAGAGTTATCTTGGTAGAGGATCAAAATTAAGGGAAAATAATTAATGGCGTACTTTGAAGGAATAAAAATGACTGGAGGCTATGGAAATGGTCCAGATATTATTAATTCTTGTTCAGTAGACGTGAACAAAGGAGAAATAGTATCTATTCTAGGTCCAAATGGGGCTGGGAAGTCCACAGCTATGAAAGCGATGCTTGGTTTACTAAATCTAAAATCTGGTGCAGTAAAAATAGATGGTAAAGATATATCAAAACTCTCCCCGCAAGATAGAGTTAAAGAAGGAATTTCATTTGTGCCACAAACTAAAAATGTTTTCTCAGGAATGACTGTTGAAGAAAATTTAGAAATGGGAGCTTTTCTTTTAAGTAATGAAATAAAAAATATAATTGATGAAATTTATGAATTGTTTCCTGTTTTAAGAGAAAAAAGAGATCAAATGGTTGGAGAATTATCTGGCGGACAAAGACAACAAGTTGCATTAGGAAGAGCTTTAATGATTAAACCAACAGTTTTGATGTTAGATGAACCAACTGCAGGTGTTTCACCTATAGTTATGGATGAGCTTTTTGATCATATTGTCAAAGTTAAAAAAACTAATGTTGCAATCTTAATGGTTGAGCAAAATGCTAAACAAGCTTTAAGTATATCTGATAGAGGATATGTTTTAGTAACTGGAGAAAATCGTTATTCAGGAACTGGAAAAGAATTATTAAACGACAAAAGAGTTAGAAGCTCTTTTCTAGGAGGTTGATATGGACTTTCTTAATGCGTTAATTCTTTTACTAAATTATATTTTTATTCCAGCCTTAACATATGGTTCACAATTAGCTTTGGGAGCAATATTTGTTACACTTATTTATGGAATTTTGAGATTTGCTAATTTTGCAACTGGAGACATGATGTCTTTTGGAACGATGATTACAGTTTTATTTACTTGGTATTTTCAATCACTTGGGATTTCTTTAGGAGTTTTGCCTACAGCTTTATTAGCAATTCCATTTGGAATATTTTTTATGATCCTTTATATGTTAAGTATAGATAAGTTCGTTTTCAAATATTATAGGACGAACAAAAGTCCTCCAGTTCAATTAGCTATGGTTAGTATCGGAGTAATGTTTGTTACCCAAGCAGTAGTTAGAATTATTATTGGGCCTTCAGATCAAAGATTTTTTGATGGTGAAAAATTTATAATTAAGGCTAGAGAGTTCAAAGAGATGACTGGATTTAATGAGGGGCTTGCTTTGAAATCAACACAAGTAATCACAGTGCTAGTTACAATCATATTAGTATCTTTGCTGTTTTGGTTTTTAAATAAAACTAAAACAGGTAAAAGCATGAAAGCTTATTCAGATAATGAAGACTTAGCTTTACTTTCAGGCATAGACCCTAAAAAAATTGTAATGATAACTTGGATAATCGCTGGAATATTAGCAACTATTGGAGGGGCATTATACGGTTTAGATAAAAGCTTCAAGCCGTTCACTTATTTTAATAACATGCTTCCTATATTCGCAGCTGCTATTGTAGGTGGAATTGGAAATCCATTTGGTGCATTTTTAGGAGGATATGTAATTGCTTTTTCTGAGATATTTTTAACCTATGCATATAAAAAGTTTTTTATGTACATACTGCCTGAAAGTATGGAACCTGAGAGTTTAGTGCAGCTTTTATCAACAGATTATAAATTTGCAGTTTCATTTTCCATACTTGTAATAGTATTACTTTATAGACCATCAGGAATATTCAAAGGAAAAGTATTGTGAGAAAGAATTTAAATGTAATTGCAGCATACAGTATTATGATGGCCTTAATAATATTGGTTGGAATTTTTCAATCTTGGAATATTGCATTATCTATATTTAACCTCTGTTTAATCTCTGCTGTTATGACTATGGGCGCTAATATTCAATGGGGCTATGCAGGATTAATAAATTTTGGAATTATGGGATACACAGCTTTGGGAGGACTAGCTGCAGTTTTAATTTCTGTTGATCCAGTTCAAGAAGCATGGAGTGCTGGAGGTTTTGATATACTGATGTCTCTCTGGCTTATTATAGCAATGGTATTAATAATAAGATTTATTTTAAAAAGATTTAATAAATCCAAAATGAGAACATACAGTATTGCTGTAATAATTATTTCAGGAATTTTATTAATAAGATTTTCAGCAGAGCCAGGTATAGAAGCTATTGAAGCAGTTAATCCGGCCAAGACTGGTTTTTTAGGTGGTTTTGGATTACCAATTATTTTTTCATGGATTGTTGGTGCTTTTTTTGCAGGAGGTTTGGCATTTATTATTGGAAAAGTAGCCTTAGGCTTAAGAGCGGACTATTTAGCGATTGCTACTCTTTTAATATCAGAAATTGTCATAGCAATTATAAAACATGAGGACTGGTTAACCAGAGGTGTTAAAAATGTAATTGGCCTTAAAAGACCTGCTCCTTATGAGGTAGATCTTCAATCAACAGATTGGTTTATAAATTTGGTTGAAAAATTTAATTCAGGAAAATTAGAATTAATTTCTAATTTATCTGATCGACAAGCTGCATTAAATCAACTTGTAATTGAAGGCTCATCTATCTTTGTAAAACTTTGTTATTCAGGATTATTTTTGACAGTAGTAATTATTTTATTAATCCTTACACAAAAGGCTCTTTATTCTCCATGGGGCAGAATGATGAGAGCCATCAGAGATAATGAGGAAGCAGCAAATGCAATGGGAAAAAATGTTGTTAAACAGCATTTATTAATTTTTATTTTAGGTTCAGCAATTGTAGGAATTGCAGGAGCAATGTTAGTTACACAAGATGGGTTGTTTACCCCAGGAAGTTACAGACCTATGAGATATACTTTTTTGATATGGGTTATGGTTATTGTTGGGGGAAGTGGTAATAATTTTGGAGCTATATTGGGTGGTTTTGCAGTTTGGTTCTTATGGATAGAGGCTGCTCCAATTGCATTATTCTTAATTAACTTTTTTACTGCAGGAATGTCAGAAACTCATGCTCTTAAACTTCATTTAATAGAGAGTGTACCATACTTTAGATTTTTAATGATGGGTTTAGGTTTGTTATTAATAATGAGGTATAGACCTAAAGGTATACTTCCTGAAAAAATAGAAATAAAATAAGTAATTATGAAATATATAATATTAGGTGCCGCAATTGCTTGGGCCATGTATATGGCAGACAAGTATATGTTTTAAAATAAAAAACCCCAATAACTTTCGCTACTGGGGTTTTATATAGGTAAAAATTATCTTTGTTTTTTAGTTTTAAATTTTCCACCTTTAATTTCTTGTTCTAAAAAAGAACCTTCAGCTTCACCAACTGCAGTAAAAGTTACTCCGGTTGCACCTTCGTAATTAACCTTTTTACCTTTAGCTAGTAAATCTAAACCTTTTTTTAGCTCACCTGGATAAATTTTAGTCCCTGGTGCATTAGCTACGTCCATTACATTTTTTGCAATAGAACCTCTGTCAGCTGAATTCCCAGCTTGCATAGCTAAAACGATTAAAGCTGCTGCATCGTATGATTCCCCTGTATAAGGTCCAGAAGAGTCTATACCACTTGCCTTTGCAACATCAGCAAAAACACCAGCACCTTTTCCAGTAGAACCAGGCATAGATCCAAAAGATTTACTTAAATCTTTTCCGAATGCATCAACCAAAGATTGACCGATCATACCATCAGATAAAATAAATTTATCAAATGCTCCAGAGTCTAAAGAAGCTTGTATAATTCCTTTTCCACCTTGGTCAAGATATCCAATTACAGCTACGGCGTCTCCACCAGCTGAAGCAAGTGTTGCAACTTCTGATGAATAGTCAGCTTTACCGTCTTCGTGAGCAGTTACTGTTGTTACTTTAATGCCATGAGCTTTAACAGCTGCTTCATATACGTCAGCTAAACCTTTTCCATAGTCATTATTTGTATAAGTAATAGCTACACTTTTAACTTTTCTATCTTTTGTAATATCTGCAAGAATTTGACCACCTCTAGCGTCAGATGGAGCCGTTCTAAAGAAGTATCCATTATCATCTAAAGTAGTTAATCCTGGAGATGTTGCTGAGGGTGAAATCATTACTACACCGTTTGGTACAGCAACGTTTGATGCAATAGCGCCAGTTACACCTGAACAATCAGCTCCCATAATAGCTGCTACACCTTGTGAAATAACTCCTTCAGCTGCTGCTGTTGCTGCTGCTGAATCAACACAAGTTGAGTCTGCTCTTACTGGTTCAATTTTTTTTCCACCTAATAGCGAACCTGAGTCAGAAGCTTCTTTGAATGCAAGCTCTGCTGATGCTGCCATTGCTGGTGTAAGAGACTCAATAGGACCTGTGAATCCTAAGATAATCCCCATCTTGATAGCATGTCCGTCTGCCATTACATTTGATCCAAAACTAGAAACAAACATAAATACAGCGATAAATAGTTTTCTCATTATCTTCCTCTATATTGTTAACAATTTATAAAAGCTAATTTAATTATGAATAATTTGAATATTCAATGACTAAATTATCATATTTTAAAGCAGTTTATCGCAGAAAATGATTTATCTAATTGAGAATGGGTCTAATGAAGGTTCATCAGATGTATAAAACCAGGTCGTTTTCACTCTTGTATAATCTTTAATAGAATCTACCCCAGCTTCTTTGCCGTAGCCACTATCTTTGATACCTCCAAATGGAGCTGAAGGTGAGATTAACCTATAAGTATTCACAAAAGTAATTCCAGCTCTTATTGCTTTAGAAACTCGCATGCCTCTAGATAAATTACTTGTGTAAACGCCAGATGATAAACCATATTGATTATCGTTCATTTTACTAATTACTTCATCTTCAGTATCAAATTTCATTACTGACAATACAGGCCCAAATAATTCATTTTCAGCAGTAGGCAGATTATGATTATCACATTCAATAATTGTTGGTGGAAAGTAATATCCTTTGTTAGAAAATGAGTCTCTTTTACCACCACATTTAATCTTCCCACCTTGATCAATTGTATCTTTTATATTTTTTTCAATTGTTTCTAATTGTTTAAAACTACTTAAAGGACCCATCTCTGTATCTAGATCCATCGGAGCTCCTATTTTTATTTTGGATGCTCTGCTAGAAAGTTTATCTAGAAATTCATTATAAATTCCTTTTTGTATATAAAGTCTTGAACCTGCAATACAACTTTGTCCACTCGCACCAAATATTCCAGCTGTAATTCCATTGATCGCATTTTCTTGTTCTGCATCATCAAATACGGCAACAGGACTTTTTCCGCCAAGCTCTAAACTTACCTCAGAAAGATTTTCTGCCGAATTTTTAATTATACGTCTTGCAGTCTCTGGTCCTCCAGTAAATGCAATTTTTTCTACAAGATTATGTGTTGTTAAAGTTTTACCACATGGATCACCAAATCCTGTAATTACATTAACCACTCCTTTAGGTATACCAGTTTTCTCAACAAGCCTTGCAAATTCAAATAAGACTGCAGGTGCAAGTTCTGAAGATTTTATAACAACAGTATTTCCCATTGCAAGTGCTGGTGCCAATTTAGTTGCAGTCAAAAACATTTGAGAGTTCCAGGGAATAATTGCGGCAACGACTCCAATAGGTATTCTTGTTGTTATCGCTTGCACATTGGGTTTATCTATTGGAAGGACTGTACCTTCAACTTTATCAGCTAATCCTGCATAATAATCATAGTATTCCGCAATATAAGTTGCTTGCTGTTTTGTTTCTCTAAAAAGTTTTCCTGTATCAATTGTTTCTATTTCACCCAGCATCTCTGCATTTTTTCTTAACTGATCAGCAATTGCCCTCAAAAATTTAGCTCTATCTCTTGGAAGTAATTTTGGCCATTCACCTTCAAAAGCTTTTTGTGCAGCTTTTACCGCTCTATCAACATCCTTTGCGCTTGCTTCAGGCGCAATCGCCCATGGTTCATTGTTTTCAGGGTTTAAGGTCTCAAAAGTTTTTTTACTTTCAGAGTCTACCCACTCTCCATCAATAAACATTTTATATTTTTTAAGTTCAGGCATTATTAAAATGTTTCATTATTGCATTATTTACTTCATCTGCATATTCAATAGTAGTGAAGTGTTTCCCATTTTTAATTTCTAAATATTGTGAATTTTGAATATCTTTATTTAAATTTTTAGACATATTTGGAGTAGACCCCGTATCTTCTGAACCTGCAATTATTAAGGTATTAGTTTTTATTTTTTTTATTTTTTCTGGGCTATCTTGATAATTTGCAAATAACTCATAAGTTTTAATAAAATTCTCTTGGTTAACTCCCTCCTTATTGAGAGTTACTAGGAATTCTTGATAAAGATCAGGGTTTTTTTTAAGATAATCGTCAGAGAACCATCTTTTCATTGCCATTTGAGAAATCGGCATATTTTTTTTTGCTAAATTTACCCTATCAATAACTTTTTGTCTTTCATCTTTTGATCTTTTGTAGGTTGTAGAAATTAAAGTTAAAGAATTTAAATATTTTTCATAATTTGTAGCAAACTCAATTGCTACTAATGCTCCAATAGAAAAACCAACTAAATGAAATTTATTTATTTTCAAATTCTCAATCAAAACTAATAATTGGTTAGCAAGTTTTTTCATTGTTAGTATATTTTCACTAAATGGGGTCTTGCCGTGCCCTAAAAGATCATAGGTTACAAAAGAGTTGTTTTTAAAAAAATCAATTTGTGGTTTCCACATTGATTGATTTAATCCGAGTCCGTGTATAAATATTATTGGAACTGAATTTTTATTATTAAAATAATAATGATTTTGACTTCTATCAAAATTATAAAGCATTTTTTAATTTTTAATGCCCATCTCTTTCATATCCTGATATCTATCACCTGTTCTTGCATGCGCTCTTCCACTTGAAGCGCCTCCTATAGCTATCACAACTTCGTCATCAAATGGTGCGTCGTGAATTGTGAACTCATGAGTTAAATAGTATGGTCTTAAACCAGAGTCTGTTTTGTGCATCATTGGAATTGATATTTTTGAGCCAGCTGGCCCTCTTGTATTTGTAAAACTCAAATAAGATGTGCCACCAACCGCATCTCTAAATTTATTCCCAAATCTTAATGTGTGAATAAATGCTGATGCATGCTCTATCTCTCCATTTAATCCAACAACTCCAGCTTTTCCATATGCAAGTATTTTATCAGGTGACTCCATCTCTTTAATTAATTCAGGTACAAGCATATCCCCAAGTTTAGGAGCTAAGTCTAAAATAGTTGGTCTAAGGTCTTCAACAAAACCTTGCCCGTGCCATGGATTTTTAAAAACTACAGCTACAGAAACTAATAAAACTGGCTCCTTAGCTTTTTTTCCACCCTCAATAAAAGTTTTGTCTACAAATTTTGTAAACTTTCTTATTTCTAAATTCATTAACTTGCTTTTTCTATATTAGAACTGTCTAAATTTATTTTTGGAATTACTTCGTCATTAAATAATTTAATACTTCTCATACAAGCTTCATGATCTATTCCAGGAAAGTTAGACCAAACTTGGAGATTTTGTAAATTCAACTCTGATTTTAGTTCATTAATCTTATTAACAACATACTCTGGAGTGCCAAACAATAAATTTCTTTTATGTAAAAATTCATAATTTAATAAATCTAATTTATGTTTTGTTTCTGGTAATTCTTCACCTGGGTCCATATGATTTCCCAATCCTCGCCAATGACAAACCCATCTCATATAATTTATAATATGATCACCTGCTAATTTTTCTGCTTCTTCCATTGTTTCTGCAACAAACATATCTCTGACTAAAGATATACCTTCACCTAAGGGAACTTCTCTGTTCTCTGCTTTTGACTTTGCATCTCTAAATATCTCAAATCTTTTTTTAAGAGCTTTAACAGTAGGTATCCACATAATAGTGTTCAAACCATTTTGTGCAGCCCATTCAATTGATCTTGCTCCATCTACTACTTGCCAAATAGGTGGGTGGGGGCTTTGTTTAGGTTTTGGAACTACACTTATTTTTTTCATCTCGTTTGTTTCAATATCCACAAATTCTTTGTTTGGAGGACTCATATCGTGTTGCCAAACAAAATTTGGTGATGGATAAGTATAGAATTCACCTTTATGACTAAAAAAATCCTCAGTCCATGCTTTTTTCATTATTGTTAGAGATTCTTCAAACAGTCTAAAATTTTTTGCTTGGTCCTTAAGATCAGCTTCTTTATTTAAATTCATTGCCTCTCTTCCATAAATTCCTCTTCCAATACCAACTATAGCTCTTCCATTTGATAATTGATCTAATAAAGCAATATCTTCAGCGAGTCTTAACGGATTATGAAATGTAATAACATTACATGCTTGCCCAATTTTTATTTGTTTAGTTCTAGCAGCTGCATCAACACCCATCATTAATGGATTAGTGCACGACTCCATACCTTCATGATTAAAATGATGCTCGGTATACCAAATAGAGTCCCAATTATTCTTATCACAATAAGTTGTTATCTCTTTTGTTTCATCTAGTAATTGTTTATAGGGTTTGTGATCCCAGTTAGTGGTGTTGCAAAAATATCCAAACTTCATTCGAACCTCCTTAAATAATTAAATCTAAGACGATTGATCCCACTTTCGTAAATATGAATTTAACGACGAGTTATGTATCGTTCTATACTTGAACCTTATTATTAGTGAAGTAGAGTTTCAATATAATTTTATGATCTTCTTAAAGGTGTTTTTGTAGCAATATATTGATCTCTAGCTTTTTCCCTTACATAAATATAAATCCCAGCAGCTATAATACAGGCAACACCTAAAAATGTTCTTAAAGATGGAATTTCATTGAATAACAAAAACCCTGGTATCATAGACATAATAATTAAAGAATATTCAAAAAGTGATACCACAGATGGAGAAGCAACAATATAAGCAGAAAAAATGCATACAAATGCAATAGAAGCAACAAAACCAAAAAATAAAATAAACTTCCAAGTATACTCAAAATTTGAAAACCATTCTCTAAAAATAAACTGAGTTGTTGAGTCAAAATGCGAATTATTAAACTGCCCATTACCCATAAAAATAAAAATTATTACGCACAAAGCTATAGCAATAAGATAAAAATAAAATAATTGTGTATTAACGTCATCTTTATCAGAGGTATATTTTGTAATAGTCATAGAAGCTGCATAAAAAAAGGCAGAGAAAACTGGTAATAAATTTTTATATTCAAAGTTAGAAAAATCGGGATTCAAAACTATATAAACTCCAATAAAGCCAAATATAATTGCAGACCATCTTCTAATACCAATAAATTCTTTTAAAAATACTTTTGCAAAAATTGATACAAAAAATGGAGAGGAAAAAAAAAGTGCATTAGCGGTTGCTAACGGCATATATGTTAGAGAAATAAAAAAGGCAGAAAATGCAATAAAGTGTAGTACAACTCTCAATATTGTTAAAGAAGGATAGTAAGTCTTTAGTGAAACTTTCTGATTTCTAAATTTTATATATCCAAACAGTAAAATAGCTGCAACAAAATATCTTCCAAAAAAAATTTCATAAAGTGATGCATGTTCATAAATAAATTTAATCAATGCATCCTGCATTGAAAAAAATGTCATTGCAGTAACAATTAAAATAATACCTTTAGGATTATTATTGGTGCTCATCGGGCACCTATATCAAATTATTAGAATTTGTAATATTTAATTATTTCTTTAATTTTGAGGAAAAAAGAAGATCATTAGATACAAATTTAGTTTTATTATCCTCAATAAACTTATCCATTAATTTTAACTTTTCTTCTTCAAATTCGGTTACTTTTCTCTGGTTTAAATCTATATATAGAGATATCCACTCTATAGTTGCTGATGTTTTTTTTTTACTTTTTTCAATCATTTCCATTTTTATATGTAGTCTTTTCTTATCATGATCAAAATAAGTCATGTGAATATCTAATTTTTCACCTTGTTTGACTTCACTTAAATATTTAGTATTTGTTTCAACTACCATAGTACTTCTATTTAAATCTTTTGCTGCACTTTCTCCCATTTTAAATTTTTCAAGTGCAACTTCCAAGGCTTGATCAAATATTAGAACATAGTAAGCCATATTCATATGATCATTATAATCAACCCACTCTTGTTTAACTGAAAAACTTTTTAACAACATTTAAAAATAACTTAAATTAATTCTCTTCTTTTTTATTTTTTGTAAAAACAATTAAAATTACTCCAACTATAATTATTGCGCCACCAATAAATAATTCTTGAGTTGGTTTTTCTCCAAGTAGAAAAATAGCTGCCAACAATCCCGTTGGTGGAATACCCATAGTTACAATTGGAAGTACTTTGTATAAAGGATTATTTTTTAAAACATAATAGAAGCAACCATAAGTAATTGGCTGCATTATAAAACCAATGTAAATTGCAATAATCCAATGTTCAAATTTAGCATTGCTTAAATAATTAATTGTATTTCCGTCAAATATTGAGGAAAAAACTATTAAAATAGGTGCTGAAAATAATGCTAACCACGCAACTAAAGCCAATGGATTAATTTCTTTACTCAATGGTTTAACCAATACTTGACCAAGCGCCCAAGTTGCTGAACCTATGATAGTAAGACCTATACCAATAAACTTTCCATCTAAATTAGGAGATCCTGTTAAAATATAAACACCGACAAAAGCAATACTTATACCAATTAAAGCTCTTACGGTCGGCTTTTCTCTGAGCATAAAATAAGCAAATATAACCCCAAAAGGAACCTCTGTTTGAACAAGAAGAACTGCAGCTGAGGCGTCAATTAAATTTAAGCCAGAGTAGGTTATACTATATTGCAAAGTATTTGCTATGAAGGATGCTATAAATATTTTTTTTAAATAGCCTATAGGTATTGGAAACCACCAAATCAAAATAGATGCAGCAAACATAAATCGTAATCCCATCAATAAAACTGGTGGAAAAGATTCAAATGCAGGCTTTGCAATAACGAAACCAAAACCTAAAAAGATAGGAACTAAAGATGCAACAAAGGTGTCTTTTATGTTCATGCCGTTATTTTTTAATATTAATGATTATTAAAGAACTTCTGATATATTCACCTTTTAAAATATGAATTCAACAAAAATAGATCCTAAATTTGTAAGTAAATCAAATCCAAGAGTCGGCCTGATAGCACTTGCAAGCGACTTTATGATTGAAAAGGATTTTATAAATGTAATTAAAGATAAAGATATTGATTTTTTTGTAAATCGAATTGAAAGTTACAATCCATTAACAAAGGAAAACCTAATTAAAATGTCAGAAAAGGTTACAGAGGTTACAAAAGATATTTTACCAGATCAGGATCTAGATTGTGTAGTTTATGGTTGTACCTCTGGAACTATCGCTGCTGGTCATACATCAATTGAAAAAAAAGTAAAGGCAGCAAAACCAAAAGCAGATGTTACCACACCAAGCACAGCTGCAATTAGAGCACTTAAAAAAATGAATATTAATAAAATATGTTTATTTACACCTTATAGTAAAAAATTAAATGATGAGGTTTTGGAGTATTTTAAAAGTGAGGGTTTTGAAATTACATCTAATGCATATTTTGATATCGAGTCTGATCTTGATATTGGTAAAGTTGATCAAAATTATTTGTATGAAGTATTATCTAACATTGAATTAAATAATGCAGATGCTCTGTTTGTTTCATGTACAGCTCTTCCAGTTTTACCCATTATAGATAAATTAGAAAAAAAATTAAATACTGCAGTATTGACTAGCAACCAGGCATTAATTTGGGATACCCTTGTTAAAATAAATAAAAATAATTCAGTAGAGGGATTCGGTAAATTATTCCAAATAAATTAATGTATTTTACAAAAGAAGAATACAAACAAAGACTAAAGAAAGTTCAACACATGATGCAAGACAAAGGCATTGAACTTTTAATCTCTCATGACACTAATAACTTAAATTATTTAACAGGTTATGATGCATGGTCTTTTTATTATGCACAGTGCGCTATTGTACATGTTAATGCAGAGGAACCACTGTGCTTTGTAAGAGCTCAAGATGCAGGGGGAGCTTACTTAAAAACTTATTTAAAAAATGAGAACATAATAGCTTACGATGAGTCTTATATTCATACCTGGCCAAAACATCCTTATGATTACTTAGTTAACATTATTAAAGACAGAAAGTGGGACAAACTATCAATTGGTGTAGAGATGGATGCACATTATTTCACAGCATTTTGTTATGAAAAAATTAAATTAGGTCTTCCTAACGCTAAAATAAAAGATAGTGATCGTCTGGTCAATTGGGCAAGACTGGTAAAATCAGACGCTGAAATAACTTATATGAAATCTGCTGCAAAAATTTCTGAAAAAGGAATGAAAACCGCAATGGAAGTAATTAATCCTGGTGTAAGGCAGTGTGATGCAGTTGGAGAAATTCAAAAATCATTATTTTATGGAACTCAGGAATTTGGGGGAGAATATGCAAGTATTGCAACTTTAGTACCAACAGGAAAAGGAACTTCAGCATCTCATTTGACTGCTAGCCAAGATAAATTTGTTGAAGGAGAGGCTACTATTATTGAATTATCAGGAACTTACAAAAGATATCATGCACCAATGGCTCGAACAGTTTTATTAGGAAAACCTGACCAAACAAAAATAGATACTATGAATAAAACTATTGAGGCTTTGAATTCTGGTATTAGTGTAATCAAACCTGGAAATACTGCCAATGATGTTGCCCAGGCATTTTGGAAAATTTTAGATAAATATGGAATAGAGAAAAAATCTAGAACAGGATATTCGATTGGAATTGGCTATCCTCCAGATTGGGGTGAACATACTCTAAATATTTATAAAGGCGATATGACTGTTCTTGAGCCTAATGTGTGTTTTCACATGATTGCAGTAATGCAATTTGGTGATTGGGGGGTAGAGGCTTCTGAAGCGATTAGAGTAACTAAGAATGGTTCTGAATTATTCTGCAATTTCCCAAAAGAACTTCATATTAAAAGTTAATTAGCTATTGAATTCTATTACCACAAATGTTTTATATTCAACTTTATGTCTAAAAATCCAGAATTCGTTAAATTTGATAAAGTCGACAAAAGCTATGACGGTAAAGTTTTAGTTGTTAAAGATCTTCAATTAGATATTGCGGAAGGTGAATTTATTACAATGCTTGGTCCCTCTGGATCTGGTAAAACAACTTGTCTAATGATGCTTGCCGGTTTTGAAACTCCTACAAATGGAGAGATCCTATTAGATGGAAATATAATTTCTAACATTCCACCTCATAAAAGAGGGATTGGAATGGTCTTTCAAAATTATGCACTATTTCCACATATGACTGTTTATGAAAATCTAGCTTTCCCTTTAAGAGTAAGAAAAATAGAAAAAGATGAAATTGATAAAAAAGTCGACAAAGCTTTATCAATGGTTTCACTAAATGGTTTTGAAACAAGAATGCCAGGACAACTTTCAGGGGGACAACAACAAAGGGTAGCTGTAGCTAGAGCTTTAGTTTTTGATCCGGCAGTGGTTTTAATGGATGAACCATTGGGTGCTTTGGATAAAAATTTAAGAGAGAGTATGCAATATGAAATTAAACATATCCATGAGAGCATAGGAGTAACTGTAGTCTACGTTACTCATGACCAAAGTGAAGCATTAACAATGTCTAATAGAATTGCAGTGTTTAATGATGGAAAAGTTCAACAGTTATCAAGCCCCGCAGAACTTTATGAAAAGCCAGTAAATTCATTTGTTGCAGAATTTATAGGTGAAAATAATACATTTAATGGTGAAGTCTCAGATATTTCAGGAGATGAATGTAAAGTAAAATTATCAAATGCTGAAATATTATCTAACGCTATTTCTGTAAAATCTAAAGGGGAGAAAACAACTGTGTCTCTAAGGCCAGAGAGAGCTTTAATCGAACCAACTGAAAAAATGGATAATATGTTTAGTGGTAAGATAGAAGAGGTTATTTATCATGGAGATCATACGAGAGTAAGAGTTAATTTATTAGGTAACCCAGAATTTATTTTAAAAGTACCAAACTCCACATCTAATTTAGAGCTTAAGGTTAGCCAAGAAATAAAAATTGGCTGGAATAGTTATGACGCAAGAGCATTAGACCCAAAATAACTAATCAAATAATTAAAGTATAAGTAATAATAAGAACATTATAAGCTGTTGACTCTTAATAGTCATTTTGGTGTAATTTGCTTATATAAATTAATTTATATTAAACGTTTAAACGGAGGAATAATGAGAAAATTAAGTAAATTGTTACTTGCTCTTTCTTTTGTTGTATCTGTAACTTCTTCAGCCTTTGCTGTTACTGTAGCATCATGGGGTGGAGCTTATACAGACTCTCAAAAACAAGGGTATGGTGATCCAACAGCAGCAGCTCTAGGAGTTGATATCAACTGGGTTGACTATTCTGGAGGATTATCAGAAATCAAAGCACAAAAAGAGGCGGGTGCTATAACTTGGGATATTATCGATGTATTTGCATTTGATACTATTAATGGTTGTGATGAAGGTATATTTGTTAAATTTGATTTTGACAAAGACTTCCCAGCAGCTCCAGATGGAACGCCTGCAAGTGAAGATTTCTTCGCTCCAATGCCAAGTGAATGTGCAGTAGGAAATATTCTGTACTCATGGAACTATGCTTTTGATACAAGAGCTTTTGATGGTAAAGAACCAAAAACTATCAAAGACTTTTTTAACACTAAAAAATTTCCAGGTAAAAGAGCAATCTATAAAAGTGCTCTTACAAATCTAGAAATTGCTTTAGCTGCTGATGGCGTAAATATGGGTAAAGGTGGAGAATTACTTTACAGAAAGCTTGAAGAAGAAGGCGGTGTTGACAGAGCAATGAATAAAATTAAAGAACTTTGTACAGATCCAAATGGTGGATGTGTATTCTGGTCTGCAGGTGCTCAACCACCAGAACTGTTAGTTGCTGGTGAAGTTGTAATGGCAACTGGTTGGAACGGAAGATTCTTTAACGCTGAAGTAGGTGAAGGCGCTCCAATTAAGCAAGTATGGCATGGTCAAGGTCTTGACTATGAGTATTTTGCATTAGTTAAGGGTGGACCAGATGAAGCAAATGCTAAAAAAGCTTTAGCTATGATGACTAATACTGAGATGTTAGCTGGTAGTGCGAAGTACATTGCATATGCTCCATACAGATTATCATCTTTAGAAATTATCAAAGCTAATGAGCCTTGGTACAAAGATGGTAAAACTGAAATGATGCCACAAATGCCAACAGCTCCTGCAAATACTAAGAAATATTTCTTAGTTGATCCTTTCTACTGGGCTGACAACGGAACAGAGATCGGTGAAAAATGGGAAGCAATGAAAGCAGGCCTATAATTTCAGTTTTAAACACTGAATTAATATAATATATTTAGGGCGGTTATTAATTAACCGCCCTTTTTTTTTATGAGCTCAGAAACAAAACAAATTTTAACTACTGACGGAATTCCACTTGAGGTCAGTCTAAAAAAAGCAGAAAAGAAGAATAAAATTAAAGCCTTTCTTCTTGTTGCTCCATTACTGTTATTCTTATTCATTACATATGTTTTTCCTATTGGTGAGATGTTTACAAGAAGTGTAGATGATAAAATGATTACTAATATGCTTCCTAAAACCTTTAAAGCAATGGAAAAATGGGACGGAAAAGAATTACCTCCAGAAGAAGTTTTTGCTGGTTTCTATTCAGACTACAAGGTTTTAATTGAAAACCAAACACAAGGAAAACTTGGTCAAAGATTAAATAAAGAAAAAAATGGTTTTAACTCCATCACTAAAAAATTAATGAGACAAATTAAAAGAAATAAAATTGATGAAAGTCAAAGTATCAAAGAACAAATAATGAAAGTCCATAAAAGATGGAGGAATGTAGAGTATTGGCAAGCGATTAAAAGAACTGCTCCTCCTTACACTATGGCAAAATATTTAAAAGGTATGGATATGTACTTTGCAGCGGACGGAAGTATTGCCCAGGTCGATGAAGACAGAAGAATTCACAGAATACTTTGGTTGAGAACCTTAGAAATAGCGTTGTTTGTAACTATTTTTTGTTTTTTGATGGGTTATCCAATAGCTCATTTACTTGCAACATTGCCAATGAAATACAGCAATCTTTTAATGATATGTGTACTATTACCTTTTTGGACTTCTCTACTGGTAAGAACCGCCAGTTGGATGATTTTACTGCAGCAACAGGGAGTGGTAAATGATTTTTTTGTAATGATTGGTCTTGTTGCAGACGATAACAGACCAGAGATGATGTATAATAAAGTTGGTACCTATGTTGCAATGACACAAATATTATTGCCATTTATGGTTCTTCCACTTTACAGTGTCATGAAAACAATATCTCCAAGTTTGATGAGGGCTGGGAAATCTTTAGGTGGAACACCATTTGTTGCATTTTGGAAAGTTTATTTTCCATTAACTATTCCAGGTATTGGTGCCGGATGTTTGTTAGTATTTATTTTAGCAATTGGCTATTATATTACACCAGCATTAGTTGGAGGTGCCTCAGGTACTTTAATTAGTAATCAAATTGCTTATCACATGAAATCAACATTAGATTGGAGTTTCGCATCAGCAATGGGTTTAATGCTGTTGTCAGGAGTATTGGTTATTTATTGGATTTATAACAAGTTAGTAGGAGTGGATAATATTAAATTAGGATAATTATGGCTTTACCAAGTTATACAGAAACACGTTATAGAATCTGGCATTACTTTTACGTCGCTATTTGTACGTTCGTATTTTTCTTTTTAATTGCACCTCTGTTTGTAATTTTTCCTTTATCATTTAATGCAGAAGAGTTTTTGGTTTTTTCTGAAGGAATGAAAAGACTTGATCCAGATGCTTTCTCTTTTAGATGGTATCATGAAATGGTTTATGGAACTAAAAATCCATGGGGATTAGCTGCAAAAAATAGTTTTATAATTGCAATATTTGCAACTATTGGATCAATTATATTGGGAACACTTGCTGCTTTAGGACTTAGTAGTAGGCATATGCCGTATAAGGGTTTGATTATGGCAGTTTTAATTTCTCCAATGATTGTTCCATTAATTATATCTGGAGTAGCTATTTTCTTTTTCATGGCAAAAGTTGGTTTAGCAGCAACACATACAGGAATAGTTTTGGCTCATATTATATTAGGCACTCCTTTTGTGGTAATTACCGTTACAGCAACACTGTCAGGTTTTGATCATAGTGTTACTCGAGCAGCTTCAAGCTTAGGTAGTAATCCAGTTAACACATTTATGAAAATAACATTACCCTTGATACTTCCAGGAGTTATTTCAGGAGGGTTGTTTGCATTTGTTACTTCTTTTGACGAAGTGGTTGTTGTATTATTTTTAGCAGGATTGGAAAATACGACTATTCCAGTTCAAATGTGGACAGGCTTAAGAGAACAGCTAAGTCCAACTATTCTTGCAGTTGCAACATGTTTAATTATTTTATCTACTTTAATCTTAGTCACTGCAGAATTATTAAGAAGAAGATCTGAGAGATTAAGAGGAATAAATAGATAATTTACCTAAATAAACTTTTCATATATAGAACTTAGTGTGGAAATCAAAAAAGTAGTTATTATTGGATCAGGCACTATGGGTAGTGGGATTGCTGCTCATTTATGTAATGCAAATGTTCCTGTAACTTTACTAGATTTGACCACTGAAATAAGCACAAATGCTAGAGATAGAATCTTTAAATCAAGACCACCATTATTAATTGATAAATCTAAAATTAATAACATTAAAGTAGGAAATATTTCAGATGACTTTGATACAGTTAAAGAAGCTGATTGGATAGTCGAAGCAGTTGTTGAACGTATAGATATTAAGCATCAAATATATGAAAAAATATTTAAATCTAGAAAAGATGGAGCGATAGTCTCCTCAAACACATCTTCAATTCCAATAAAAGTACTTTCACAAAATTTAACTAACGACCAAAAAAAAGATTTTTGCATTACACACTTCTTTAATCCTGTTCGATACATGGGCTTGTTAGAAATTGTTAAAAATGAAAATAATGATTTAGAAAAAATAAATACACTTCAAAAATTTTGTGAGATTGAACTTGGTAAGGGGGCAATTGTTTGTAATGATACTCCAGGTTTTTTAGGAAATAGGGTTGGTGTATATGCTATGCAAATAGCAATGACTGAGGCTTTCAAAATGAAATTAACTGTTGAAGAAGCTGACGCAATTTTTGGAAGACCAATGGGAATTCCTAAAACAGGAGTTTTTGGACTTTATGATTTAATTGGCATTGATTTAATGGCCGATGTATTAAAAAGTTTTATAAAAGAGTTACCTGAAACTGACAAATTTCATGAAGTTGCACAAGAAATTCCTTTAATTAAAAAACTAATTGAAACCGGTTATACTGGTCGAAAAGGTAAAGGTGGCTTTTATAGAATAAATAAAGATGCGGGTACAAAAATTTTAGAGGCCCTAAATCTTGAAACAGGAAATTATTCACCCAGCAAAAAAATCGATATTAAATCTGAAAAAGTTGATCTTAAAAAATTAATTAATCGAGATGACAAACATGGTAAATATGCGTGGTCAGTAATTTCAAAAATAATCAAATATTCATCATCATTGGTAACTGAAATTACAGATGAATTTAACGATATTGATGAAGCATTGAGACTTGGTTTCAATTGGTCTAAAGGACCTTTTGAGATGTTAGAAGAAATTGGAGTAGAAAACTTTTTTAACAAAATAGATAATTATGATGGGAATAAATTTTTAGAAAATCTCGCAAAATCAAAAAATGAAAATTTTTATGGAGCGAGACAAAAATATACAAAAATTGAAACTTTAGGAAAAGTTAAGAGAAAGGCTCAAAGTATCGAAGGAAATAGCTCCGCCCAAATTTATAAATTTAAAGACTATAATATTGTTGAGTTTACCACAAAAGCAAATGCTCTAGATTATGATTCTATGGATGCTTTAAAAAAAGCAACAGATAAACCTTTAATTATTATTAATGAAAGTATGCAATTCTCTGCAGGAGTAAATTTAAGTTATACGATGGATTTTGCAAATAAGGGAGATTTTAAATCTATTGAAAAATTTATTAAATATTTTCAAGAAACATGTAAAGAGCTTAAGTATTCAAAATATCCAGTGATATCTGCACCCTCAGGTTTAACTTTAGGAGGAGGCTTTGAAGTTCTTGTCCAAAGTAATTTTGTTGCATCGCACACTAATATTGTAATTGGTTTAGTTGAGACAATAGTAGGATTAATTCCAGCTGGTGGTGGTTGCAAAGAAATGTTGGCAAGATGGCAAAATACAGAAGAAAGTAAAAAAGATCCAAATTTTGCTCCATTAAAAGTTTTTGACATTATTGGTTATGGTAAAACAGCAACTTCACCGGTGGAGGCAGAACCTTTAAAATATCTTAAGCCAGAAGACAAAAAAATAATGAATAGAAATAGTTTACTCGAAGTATCAAAACAAATTTTAGATGAAAACCGAGATTTTAAATCGCCATCTGAATTAGTATTCAATTTGCCAGGCAAGAGTGTTAGGGGCGAAATGCACAAAGTTTTAGACAAACTTTACAATGATAAAGTTATACTAGATCACGGCATGGTAGTTGCTAAAGAATTAGCTTATGTACTAAGTGGTGGAGATACATCAATAGACAAAAAACTTTCAGAAGACGATTTGTTTAAATTAGAGCTAGATGCTTTTATGAAGCTTATTGAAACCCCTAAAACTCAGGAAAGAATAAAGCATACTCTTGCAACTGGAAAACCTTTAGTTAATTAGTTTTCTAATAATTGAAATTTTTTAATATAATCAGGCCGTAATACATAATCTGTTTTATTACCAACTTTAATTTTTTTTTAAAGCGTCCAAGCCAAAAATTACTTTACCAACCGGTGTATATTCTCCTTGGTATAAAGGAATATCTTTTAAGATAATAAAGAATTCACTATCTTCAGTGTCAAATTCCCCCCTGGCCATAGCAACAGTTCCTGCATTAAATTCGTAATCATTACTTAATTCTGATTTTAATTTACCAAGCTTAGACGTACCACTTCCAATTTTAAAATAGTTTATATTATCATGATAACCAAACTCAAGATCACCTGCTTGAACCAAAGTATTTTCTATAACACGATAAAATGCTGAATTATTATACAAACCTGAATTAACAAAATATTTAAATCTTTCAACCGATTTAGGTGAAACTTGAGGATAAAGTTCAATTGCAACTTTTCCACACTCAACATCCATAATAGCTAAATTTTTTGGATCACTAATTTTAAGTTCATCTAAATCAAGTTCTTTTACAAACAAACATTTATTTTTAATCAAATAAAAAGAACCAAAGGTAAAAACTGCTAATGAAATTAAAAAGGTAAATAATATTTTTTCTGATAATGATGATTTAATTTTTTTAATCATCAAAATATAAAGTTATTATCAATCATTTTTAAATTTTTTTCTAAATATTTGACTTTATTTTCTAAAATTAAGTCATTCTTAATTTTTTTTTCTACTAATTCTCTATTGGTCATAAGAAAGGAAAAAATTTCAGCCATATCCTCTGAAGGAATAGTTTTTGAATATTCTGTTAAAAATCCATCTGTATTTTTATAGATACTAAGATCAGTACGATCTGAACAAGTTGAACATTCTGCATATTTAAAAGATGTTCTATTAAAATTAGACCATAAAGTTTCATCAAATATCATTTTGTGCTTTGCTTGTATCATATGAAAGAATTCATGGTGGATCATTCTTTCAAAGTATTTTTGATTGAAGTTAATATCTAAGATTAATGACCTTTTAAGAATGTTTGGTATTCCTCCAGTGTTAATTGAAGAAACAGTCAGATTTTCACATAAAATAATAAATTTGAGATTATTCTTAATTAAAAAATCTGATTTATATTTGTTTAAATTTTTTTCAACAATTGGATATTTTTTATCTAATTCTTTTTTTTCTGATTTATTACAAGAAATATTTTTTTTTAATCCTATTTTAAAGTTACTCTCAGCATATAAATATTTTAATCCATTTAAACTGTTAGTATTATAGATTTCTAAATTAGGGATTTTTAACAGATTAAAAATTTCATTCGCATTTACTACAGAAATATTAAATATTAGTATTATAGAAATTATATATTTCATTAGATTATTATAGACGAATAAAGCTAGATAATATTAACTTAGTTTTAAAATAAAATGAAAAAAGAAAAAAATAAAAATCCAATTCAGCCAGTAAGTGGCACAAAAGTTCCAAGATATGCAGGCCCGTCTACATTTGCTAGATTGCCTGAGTTAAGAGACGTTGAAAGCTGCGATGTAGCAATAGTAGGAGTACCCTTTGATGCAGGAACTAGTTATAGACCTGGAGCAAGATTTGGACCACAAAGTATTCGCCAAGCCTCTAGACATTTAAGAACAAATTATCATCCAAGTTATGATGTTGAACCCTTTAAAATTCAGCAAGTGGCTGACGCAGGTGATATAGCATGTAATCCATTTAGTATCGATGAAGCCATCAAACAAATTGAAGTAGGAGCTACAGATTTATTAAAAAAAGTAGGTGGTATAATTAGTCTAGGTGGAGATCACACAATTGCTGTACCATTGTTAAGAGCAATAAATAAAAAAAATAATGGTCCAGTCTCTTTGGTACATTTTGATGCCCATCTAGACACATGGGATACATACTTTGGTGCACCTTATACGCATGGAACTCCATTTAGAAGAGCTAGAGAAGAAGGATTATTTTTAGATGATGCCTCAATGCATGTCGGTATTCGAGGACCACTTTATAGCAGAAATGATATAAAAAATGATGAAAGTTTTGGTTTTAAAATAATTCATTGTGATGAATTTCAAACCGAAGGAACAGATAAAATAGCTGAAAGAATTAGAAAAAGAGTTGGAGATAATCCTTTATATCTTTCAATTGATATTGATGTACTAGATCCTGCTTTTGCTCCTGGAACAGGTACACCTGAAATTGCAGGGATGACAACTAGAGAGATGGTAAATGTTTTAAGAGGCTTATCAGGTTTGAATCTTGTGTCAGCTGATGTTGTAGAGGTTTCTCCAGCTTACGATCATGCAGAAGTTACATCTCTCGCTGCTGCAACAATAGTGTATGAATTGACTAATTTGTTTGCAAAAACATAAAGAGAGGATAGTTTTCTAAAATGTTAGAAAAAAGAAATTTTTATATAAACGGTTCATGGGTTACTCCAAAAAAACCGAACGATATTGAAGTAATTAATCCAGCGACAGAAAAAGCTTGCGCAGTAATTTCACTGGGAAGTAAAGATGATGTTAATCATGCAGTGATCTCTGCTAAAGAAGCATTCAAAACTTGGGGATATTCAACAAAAGAGGAAAGAATCGCTCTACTGGAAACATTTTACACTTTGTATAAGAAAAGATGGAGCGATATAACCGATGCCATTATTCAAGAAATGGGAGCACCGAAGGATTTTGCATCAAAACTTCAAACAGGAACTGGAGCAAGTCACACAAAATCTTTTATAAGATATCTAAAAGAGTTTGAATTTGAAAAGCCATTAGGGGAGCATGCGAAAAATCAAAGATTAATATATGAGCCAAAAGGAGTTTGTGCTTTAATTACTCCTTGGAACTGGCCCATTAATCAGGTCACATTAAAAGTAATTCCAGCTTTAGCATCTGGCTGTACTATGATTTTAAAACCATCAGAATTAGCGCCACTCTCAGCCATGATACTTGCAGAACTAATTGATGAAACAAAATTTCCAAAAGGAGTGTTTAACTTAGTAAATGGAGATGGTGCAATAACAGGTGATGCCTTAACTAGTCATCCAGATGTAAACATGATCTCATTTACAGGATCAACTAGAGCAGGTGCATTAATATCCCAAAATGCAGCAAAAGATTTTAAAAGAGTTAGTTTAGAATTAGGTGGCAAGGGAGCAAATATTATCTTTAAAGATGCAGATTCAGAGGCCATTGAAAGAGGTGCTCTAAGATGTTTTAGAAACTCAGGTCAATCTTGCAATGCTCCAACAAGGATGTTGGTAGAAAAATCGATGTATGATGAAGCAATAGAAAGACTAAAAAAATACACAAATGAATTTAAAGTGGATGATCCAAAAAAAAGAGGGTGAACATATTGGACCTGTAATTTCTGAAACACAATTTAATAAAATTCAAACTTTAATTCAAAAAGGAATAGACGAAGGTGCAAAATTAGTAGCTGGTGGGCCAGGAAAACCAGATGGCATGAATGAGGGTTATTATGTTAAACCTACTGTATTTGCAGATGTCAATAATCAAATGGAAATTGCAAGAACAGAAATATTTGGGCCAGTTTTGTCAGTAATACCATTTGAAACTGAAGAAGAAGCAGTAGAAATTGCCAATGATACCGATTATGGTTTAACAAATTATATTCAAAGTAAAGACTCTGAAAAAATCAGAAGACTTGCCAGAAAATTAAGATCTGGAATGGTTGATGTAAATGGTGCGGGTATCGCAGTAGACGCTCCTTTTGGTGGTTTTAAACATTCTGGTATTGGAAGAGAAGCTGGCAAAGAGGGCTTGCTAGAGTTTTTAGAGGTAAAGTCAGTTGGTGGTTGGAGTTAATTTAAAGAAGATTTTTCTTTAATTCCATCAAGTAATTTCAAACACTTTTTTAATTCATCCAATATTATAAATTCATCAATTTTGTGTGCTTGTTCAATAGAGCCTGGTCCACAAACAACTGTACTAATTCCTATTTCTTGAAACAAACCTGCCTCGGTTCCAAAAGAAACAACCTGTCTTGAGTTATCGCCTGTTAAACTTGAAATTAATTCACAAGCATCAGATTTGTCTTTACGATCAAATCCAATTATTTCTCCAATAACTTTTTTTTCAATAGAAGAGTTAGAAAAAACTTTTTTCATTTCTGGTAATAAAACTTCAGTTGCATATTTATCTAATTCCTGGTTTAAAAATATTGCATCTTCTTTAACCACTGGTCTTGTTTCCCAATTTACATGACATTTATCTGCAATCACGTTGTGAGCAATTCCACCAAAAATTCCCCCTATTGAAAGAGTTGAATGAGGAGGATCAAATATAGAGTCTTTTGGGGCTCTATCTTTAAGTTTACTTCTTAATTCAATTAATTTATTTACGTATCTTGAAGCATATTCAACAGCACTCACACCCTTATGTGGAGTTGAACTATGACCTGCTAAACCTTTAAAATAAGTGGTGTATTCGTAACATCCTTTGTGAGCATCAATAATTTTCATATTTGTAGGCTCACCAACAATGCAAATTCCATCTTTAATTTCTCTCTTTTTTAATTCCTTTATTAGAATGGGCGCTCCTTGGCATGCAGTTTCTTCATCAAAAGTGAAAGAAAAATGAATATCTCTATCAAGGTTAGCTTTTGAATAAATTGGTGCAAAAGCTAATGTACACGCAATAAATCCTTTCATGTCACACGATCCTCTTCCATAAAGTTTATCTCCTTTAATAGTTGCCTTAAATGGATCTGTCGACCAACCTTTTGAAACTGGCACAACATCTGTATGCCCAGATAAAATTATAGGTTTTTTATTACTAGTTTTTTTAGATTTTATTGTTGCAAATAAATTAACTCTTTTTTTATCTTCATCAAAAGTTCTAAAAGAAGTGGCACCAAATTTTTTTAATAAATTATCACAGTAATCAATTAGAGAATTATTGTCTTCTCCTGAAATTGTTTTAAAGGCTATTAAGTCAGTTAAAATCTTTACTGAGTTATCAAATAAAACATTTAAATTATTTTCTGTACTCATATTTAGATTTCATTATATATTAATTATATGAAAGAACAAATAACCTACGATACTTTTGATAAAGTTGATATTAGAGTTGGAACAGTAATTTCAGTTCAAAAAAATGAAAAAGCAAGAAAACCATCATTAGTTGTTAAGGTTGATTTTGGTGATGAAATTGGAATTAAACAATCTTCAGCTCAGATAACTCATTATTATAATGAGGAAAATTTAAAAGGAAAACAAGTTATTGGAGTTTGTAATTTTCCAGAAAAAAATATTGCTGGAGTAGTCTCTCAGGTACTAATTCTTGGATCAATCGATAAAGAAGGAAAAGTAATATTAGTCCACCCATCTCAAAAATCTAAGAATGGACTTCCTATAGCATAGAAAATGCATCCAGAAATTTTATCTATCACTCTATTTGGAATTGTAGCTGCATTTACTCCTGGACCAAATAATTTTATAGCATTTTACTCTGGATTTAATTTTGGAATAAAAAGAACTATTCCTCTTATAATCGGTGTTACTTTGGGTTTCCCTTTTCTTTTGTTGTGCGTTGCATTAGGGTTAATCAACATATTTAAACTGTATCCATTAATTCAAGAAATATTGAAATATTTAGGAACGCTATTTTTGATTTATTTGGCTTATAAGATTTCATTTTCAAAATCTACCAATGTAGAAAATAAAGACAAAAATCCTGTGAAATTTATAAACACATTTGTTTTTCAATTTTTAAATCCAAAGGGGGTAATTGCATCAATTATCGTTGTTTCTACTTATTTAGATCCTGGTGAAAATTTTGTAAATTTTACGACTCAAATTATTATTTTAGCTTTGATCGTTTCAGTAACCAGTATTACTCTTTGGACATTTATGGGCAAATTTATAAGGAAATTTGCGACAAATCAGAAATATATTAATTATTTTAATTATGTTATGTCACTGCTTCTTTTAATAAGCATAATAACTTTTTATTTATAACATGACCCCAGGAAACAAAAATTCATATAATTCACTTAAAAAAATTTCAATAAATAACAAAGATTACCAATTTTATTCTTTAATGGAGGCTGAAAAAAATGGCCTTGAGGGTATATCAAAACTTCCGAAATCTTTAAAAGTTCTCTTGGAGAATCTACTAAGATATGAGGATGATTTATCAGTAAACAAAAATCAAATAGACTCTATTAAAAATTGGTTAAAGACAAAAAAATCAAATACGGAAATTGCCTATCGACCTGCAAGAGTTTTACTTCAGGATTACACTGGAATTCCAGCAGTTGCAGACTTAGCTGCAATGAGAGAAGCAGTTAAAGATAAAAATAAAGATCCCAACACAATTAATCCATTATCTTCAGTTGATCTCGTAATTGATCACTCAGTTCAAGTTGACCAGTCTGCCAAAGCAGACTCTTTTGAGAAAAATGTTGATATCGAATTTGAAAGAAACGCAGAAAGGTATTCTTTTTTAAAGTGGGGACAACAAGCTTTTAATAACTTCAGAATAGTACCTCCTGGAACTGGAATTTGTCACCAAGTAAACTTAGAATATCTATCTAAAGTAGTTTGGTCAGAGGCATTTAAAGGTGAGAATTATCTTTTTCCTGACACTTTAGTTGGTACAGATAGTCATACAACCATGGTTAACGGATTATCAGTTTTAGGTTGGGGTGTTGGTGGTATTGAAGCAGAAGCTGGAATGCTAGGCCAACCTATATCAATGTTAATTCCAGAAGTAATAGGTTTTGAAATTAAAAATAAAATGCCTGAAGGAACTACTGCAACAGACTTAGTTTTAACAGTTGTCAAGATGTTAAGAGACAAAGGGGTTGTTGGAAAATTTGTTGAATTTTACGGCGAAGGTTTAAAAAACTTAACTCTTGCCGATAGAGCAACTATAGCAAATATGGCCCCTGAATATGGAGCAACTTGTGGTTTTTTCCCTGTAGATGATGAGACTTTAAAATACTTAAAATTTTCAGGAAGAGATCAGCACACAGTCGATATTGTTGAGAAGTATGCAAAAGAACAGGGACTATGGGCAAGTAATGATATTGTTTTTACAGATACACTTACCTTGGATATGTCTTCAATTGTACCAACTATCTCAGGACCTAAAAGACCTCAAGATAAAGTTTTATTAACAGATGCGCCAACATCATTTAAAAAAGTATTAGAGGAAGCAACCAATAAAAAAGATAAATCAGTTGTAAAGGTTTTAAATTCCGATTTTGAAATAAAAGATGGATCTATACTTATTGCAGCAATAACTTCTTGTACAAATACATCAAACCCAAATGTTTTAATTGGAGCAGGTTTGTTAGCTAAAAAAGCAGTTGAGTTTGGATTGGAGGTTAAGCCATGGGTAAAAACTTCATTAGCACCAGGGTCGCAGGTCGTTACAGATTACTTGGCTAAAGCTGGATTAAATACTTATCTTGATAAATTAGGCTTTAATTTAGTAGGTTATGGATGCACTACTTGTATTGGTAACTCAGGTCCATTAGCAGATAATATTATTCAGGCTATTCAAAAAGAAAACATTTATGCAGTCTCAGTTTTGTCGGGTAATAGAAACTTTGAAGGAAGAATTTCTCCACATATCAAAGGTAATTATTTAGCATCACCGCCTTTAGTTGTTGCCTATGCCTTAGCTGGTCATATGGAATTTGATTTATACAAAGATTCGTTAGGAAAAGATAAAGATGGCAATGACATTTATTTAAAAGACATATGGCCTTCAAATGATGAAATTGAAAATACTTTAAAACAATCTTTAAACGCAGAGATGTTTATTAATAGGTATTCAAATATTTCTGAAGGACCAAGTCAATGGCAAAAAATTAAAACTGATCACAGCAGTATTTACAATTGGGACAAAGGCTCAACGTATGTAAAAAAACCACCATTTTTTGACTCATTGTCAGATGAGCCAGAGGGATTTAAAGAAATAAAAGATGCAAGACCTTTGTTGATATTAGGTGATATGGTTACAACAGATCACATTTCTCCAGCAGGGAGCATTCAAAAAGATAGTCCAACAGGTGAGTACTTCATGAAGCATCAGATTTTACCAAAAGATTATAATTCATATGGATCAAGAAGAGGAAACCACGAAGTAATGATGAGGGGAACTTTTGCTAATATCAGAATAAGAAATGAAATGGCTCCAGGGACTGAAGGTGGATTTACAAAATTATATCCTGAAGGAAAGGTTTTATCTGTTTATGATGCGGTAGAGGAATATAAAAAAAGAGGAACCGACTTAATTGTGATAGGTGGTAAAGAATATGGAACGGGTTCTTCAAGAGATTGGGCTGCGAAAGGAACAAAGTTATTAGGAATTAAAGCAGTATTAGCTGAAAGTTTTGAAAGAATACATAGATCTAATTTAATTGGAATGGGTGTTTTACCCTTACAATTTATAAATGAAATTAATAGAAAAAATCTAAATTTAATAGGTTCAGAATTAATAAGTATTATTGATATTGAAAAAGGAATTAATCCGTCCGATGAGGTGAAGGTAGAAATTAAATATGCATCTGGTGAAATGAAGAAAGTTAAAACATTATGTAGAATAGATACTAAAAATGAGCTGGAGTATTATAAAAATGGTGGAATATTACAATATGTGTTAAGGAACATGATTTAATTATGGATGAAGACGTATCAATTATAAATACAAACACTAGAAACGAAAAAATAAAAAATTTTTTTATAAATAATAAAAAAAAATTAATCTTTGGAATTATAATTTTGCTGGTAGGAATTGTTGGTGTTTATAGTTTTGATAAATATCAAATAAATAAAAAGCAACGAGTTTCAGATACTTTCAATTTAGTAACAATTGAATATTCAGAAAATAATAAAGAAAAGACTATCACAAAGCTAATTGAAATAATAAATGAAAAGGATCCAACATATTCACCATTGTCACTTTATTTTATCATTGATAATGAACTTATTTCAGATCAAAACCAGATAAATCAGCTATTTGACATTTTGATAGATCAAACACCTTTAGATGATGAAATTAATAATTTGGTAATCTATAAAAAAGCCTTGTATAACGCTGATCAATCATCAGAGGCAGATTTGTTAAATTTACTAAATCCCTTGATAAACACAAAAAGTGTTTGGAAATCACATGCTTTATACTTAATGGCTGAGTATTTTTATGCTAAAGAACAAAATCAAAAGGCAAAAGAGTTTTTCAATCAAATAATCAGTTTAGAAAATTCTAATCCAGATATAAAGTTACAAGCAGAGAAAAGATTGAACAGAGATTTGAGTGAATAGATTAGTTATTTTATTAATTGCACTTTTTTTTTATAAACAATTGTTCCTTAAATGAAAACTCAAGAATATGGAAAGACGAAGAAAAAGAGTTATCAACTCAAACGAAGTTAAAAAAAGTATTTTCGGAAGACAAGATAGAAGTTAAAGAATTTAACCAAGGGTTAAATTTAGATTTATCACTAATAAAAACAAGCAAAAAATTTATTGATAATCAAAATAATTTTGGTTCACAGAGTTATAAAGGTGAATTAAACAAAATTGGAAGTTACAAATTCTCTAATTTAGAGGAATTAAATCAAATCAATTTCAAACCACTATTTTTACAAAATGATATTGTATTTTTTGATAAAAAAGGATCAATCATAAAATATGATGATAACCAAAAAGTCTTATGGAAAAAAAACCATTATTCCAAAGCTGAAAAAAAATTATATCCTAAATTAAATTTTGTTTCACACGATCAAAATATTTTGGTTAGTGATACCATAGCAAAATATTATTCTATTAACAGTTATACTGGTGAACTTAATTGGTCTAAAAATAATATCTATCCTTTTAATTCAGAAATTAAAAAACATAAAAATAAATTTTTTGTTATGGATTATAAGAATACTCTTAGATGCTATAAAATAGAGGATGGATCAGAATGCTGGAACTTACAAACAGAAGACTCTTTTACAATATCAAATTCTAAGTATTCATTAATTATAATTGGTGAGATGATAGTTTTTAGTAATTCAATTGGTGACGTAACCGCTGTTGATGTTGAAAGTGGGTTAATTATCTGGCAGCTACCCACTCAAAGTAGTAATATTATAAATGAAAGTTATAATTTCAAAACTTCAAAACTTGTGTCTGATGGTAATTCTATTTTTATT
>CABZKL010000001.1 GCA_902526405.1 uncultured Pelagibacteraceae bacterium | reverse complement strand
TGCTGCAATTTTGGGTACCATTGTAAAGAAGAGTGTTACTGTTGTTGGGGACCCTTCATAAACATCCGGTGCCCACATATGAAATGGTACTGCAGAAATTTTAAATGCTAAACCAACTAATATAAAAACAATACCAAAAGTTAAAGCATATTCATTTGATGTAAGTTTATTTGCTACAACATCAAAATTTGTTGATCCAGCAAAACCATAAATTAAAGAACAACCGTATAATAGTAAACCAGATGACAGTGCACTTAGAACAAAATATTTTAATCCAGCTTCAGATGATTTTAATTGGTCTCTATTAAAAGTTGCCAAAACATAAAGAGCTAGAGATTGTAATTCTAATCCCATATAAAATACCATTAGATCATTAGAACTAATCATAATCATCATTCCTAATACAGAACTCAACATCAAAATAGGATATTCGATTTTAAAAATTTTAAATGTTTTTAAATAATTAGATGAAATACCTAAAACCAAAAAACCACCAATCAGAGTAATAACTTTCATTAGTGAAGCCATACGATCGATAACAATACTGTCGTTAAATAATGTAATTCTGTTAACTGAAAAAGTTTCATTAACCGTAAGGATTATTGCAACCAAAATTGTGACTAAAGATAGATTAAAAGTTAATTGTGAACTATTCTTTTTAAAAACTCCTAAAATCAATAAAAACATTACTGATAATGAAATAAAAATTTCAGGTAAGACTAAATTAAGATTATTCATACTACTTGCTTGCTATATTTAAGTTATGCATATTGATTAAATCTGATACTGAAACTTCTATAGTGTTAAATAATGGTTCTGGATAAAATCCAAAAAATAGTATTGGGACTGCTAAGCATGTTAATATTAAATACTCAGATCTATTTAAATCTGCCATTTGTTTTAAATCTTCGTTAACTAATTTTCCAAAAACTACTCTTTTGTAAAGCCACAACATATAAGCAGCTCCTAAAATTACTCCAAAACTTGCAATTACAGCTACCAAAAAATTATCTTTGAAAGCACCCATTAATATTAAAAATTCACCCACAAAACCAAAGGTGCCAGGTAAACCTAATGCAGCTAAAGTAAATAACATAAATAAAATAGAATACTTAGGTATGATTGTGACTATACCGCCATATGATTTGATTAATCTTGAGTGCATCCTATCATATACAACACCAACACATAAAAATAATGCTGCAGAAACCAGTCCATGGCTCAACATTTGAATAATACTTCCTTCTATCCCTTGTTGTTGCAAAGTAAAAATTCCAAGGGTAACGAAACCCATGTGTGCAACTGATGAATACGCAATTAATTTTTTCATATCTTCTTGCATTAAAGCAATGAAAGACGTGAAAATAATCGCTATCACACTCAAAGTATAAACTAATGGTGTAAAAACTTCTGATGCAACAGGAAACAGTCCAAGAGAAAATCTAATGAAACCATAACCTGCCATTTTCAATAATATTGCAGCTAAAAGAACAGATCCAGCAGTAGGTGCTTCTACATGTGCATCTGGTAACCATGTATGAACTGGCCACATTGGTGTTTTCACAGCAAAAGAGCTAAAGAATGCGAGCCATAATAGATTTTGGTATTTAGCATCTATGCCTAGTTCGTAAAGTTTAATTACATCTGTAGTACCTGATATCCAATAAATAGATATTATAGCAACCAACATCAGAACAGATCCTAGCAATGTGTATAAAAAAAATTTAAATGCTGAATAAACCCTTTTTGGACCTCCCCAAATACCTATTATTAAAAACATTGGAATTAATCCAGCTTCGAAGAATAGATAAAAAACAACTAAATCAAGAGCACAGAAAACTCCTATCATGAAACTTTCCATAATTAATATTGCGATTAAAAAATCTCTTAATCTATTCTTGACTGTGTTATTTACAGAAACAATGCATAAAGGTGTTATAAAGGTCGTTAACAAAATAAATAAAATTGAAATTCCATCTACTCCAACTTTGTAATTAATAAAATCTTTTATCCAAATTCTTTCTTCAACAAATTGAAAGGTAGAACTTGTTTGATCAAAATATATCCATAGATAAATTGAAATTAAAAAATTTACTAATGTAGTAAATAGAGCAACATATTTTGCAGTTAAATTATTTCCATCTTTGTCTTTTGTAAAAAATAAAAAAAGTGCTCCAACTATCGGTAATAAAATTAAAGATGATAAAATAGGAAAATTCATTATCTAACAATTAAAAATGTTAAAAAAGCTGAAAAACCTACAAGCATTACGAATGCATATTGATAAATAAAGCCACTTTGAAATTTATTTGCTTTAATAGAGCATTTTTTTATAAAAGATGAAATACCATCTGGGCCAAATCCATCAATTATTGTGCCATCAAAAAATTTCCACAAAAATAAACCTAAACGCTTTGACGATTTAATAAACAAAACTTCATACAATTCATCGAAGTACCATTTTTTAAGTAAAAAATTATATAAAGGTTTATTCAGTGACACTATTCCATTTGGAATTTCTTTATTTTTAACAAATAGGTAATAAGTAATAGGAATTGATATTGTTACTAAGCAAGGCGTTAAAAGTAAAAACCATGTAGGTGGATGATCAGTGCTTAAAGGTTCTAAAAACTTTATAGACTCTGCCCAAAAATAATTTTCACCCCCACTACCAATAAAAAGTCCTTTAAATAAAACACCAGCAAAAATTGCACCTATTGAAAGAATAAATAATGGAATAAGCATTACTATTGGAGATTCGTGAGTTTCCTCTATTTTTATCTCTTTGTTGTTATATTCTCCGTGGAAAGTCTTAAATATTAATCTCCAAGAATATATTGACGTTAAAAATGCTGTTAGTATTCCTATACCAGCTGCATAATAACCTGTGGTATTACCTTTAAGATAGGCAAATTCTATAATTGCATCTTTTGAGTAAAAACCTGATAAAAAAGGAAAACCAGTCAATGCTAGTGTTCCTATTATCATTAATGCATAAGTGTATGGTAATTTTTTCCACACTCCTCCCATTTTATTAATATCTTGCTCGTCTTTAAAAGCATGAATAATAGAGCCAGAACCTAAGAATAGTAAGGCTTTAAAAAAAGCATGAGTAAACAAATGGAACATTGCAACATTGTATGCGCCGACCCCAGCAGCAAAAAACATATATCCTAATTGACTACAAGTGGAATATGCAATAATTTTTTTTATATCAGTTTGTACTAAAGCTACTGTTGCTGCAAAGAAGGCTGTTGTCATACCAACAATAGTTATTAAATTTAGTATTAAGGGAGAGTATTCATAAATAGGAGAACATCTTACTACTAAAAAAACTCCTGCAGTTACCATTGTAGCTGCATGGATTAATGCTGAAACTGGTGTTGGACCTTCCATAGCGTCAGGTAACCAGGTATGTAATAAAATTTGAGCTGACTTACCCATAGCTCCAATAAATAAAAGTAAGCAAATCAAATTTATTGCCTTAATTTCAAATCCTAAAAACAATAAATTTTTATCAACAAATTTTGGTATTTGTTGAAATACTTCAGAATAATTTACTGTGCCAAATAAATAAAATATTAGAAAAATTCCTAAAGCAAATCCAAAATCTCCAACTCTGTTTACAACAAATGCTTTTATCGCTGCAGCATTAGCACTTTCTTTTTTAAACCAAAAACCTATTAGGAAATACGAACATAAACCTACTCCCTCCCATCCAAAAAATAATTGAACAAAATTATCTGAGGTTACGAGCATTAACATTGCAAATGTAAACAGAGACAAATAAGCCATAAATCTTGGTTTATGTGGATCGTGTGACATATATCCAATTGAATAAATATGAACCAAAGAAGATACAGAAGTAACCACAACCAACATTACAGCAGACAAGGGATCAATTAACATAGACCAGTTTACATCTAATGATCCTGAGTTGATCCAAGTTGCAATTACTATGTTTTCTTCATACTGATTAACGATTACTTGATATAAAACAAAAATAGATAGTAAGGCTGAAATTGAAACTAAAGCACTTGTGACTATTTCAGAATTTCTATCCCCAATGTATTTTCCAAAGAAGCCAGATATTATTGATGCGATTAATGGAAGGAATAGGATTGAAAGTTCCATTCTTACCCTTTCAACTCATCTATATGCTCAACTCTAATAGTTCCTGAATTTCGATAATAAACTACAATAATTGCAAGTCCGATGGCTGCTTCCGCAGCAGCTACTGTTAAAATAAATAATGTAAAAACCTGACCAGTTAAGTCTCCAAGAAAAATTGAAAAAGAAACTAAATTAATATTAACAGATAATAATATTAATTCGATACTCATCAATATAACGATAATATTTTTTCTGTTTAAAAATATACCGATAATTCCAATTGAGAATATAATTGCTCCCAATGTTAAGTAATGCCCCAAACCTATTTCAGTCATCAATTTTTACTCCTTTTTTAGACTCAACTTTCAAAACACTTACACCATCTGATCTTTCTCTAGAAATTTGACTTATATAACTTTGCGTTTTTACACCTTCTCTTTTTCTAAAAGTTAGAACTATCGCTCCAATCATAGCTACCAATAAAATCATTCCACTAATCTGAAACACATGGATATAATCGGTATACAATACTTGGCCTAAAGAATGAGTATTACTCACTTTTGCTAATTGAGAAGAGTTATTTATATCAAATAAGTCAGGTTTATATTTCCATCCACCGATAACTATAATTAATTCAACAAAAATTAGTGTGCTTATTATTAATCCAACTGGTATATGTTTTGAGCTTGACTCAGATGCGAACCATTGATTTCTTTGTTGAGCAACATTTAACATCATTACAACAAATAAAAATAAAACTGCTACAGCTCCTACGTAAACAATGAGCATTATCATTCCCAAAAATTCTGCTCCAATCATTATAAAAAGGCATGAGATACTTATAAAATCTAAAATTAAAAAAAAAACTGAGTGAACAGTATTTTTAGACACTGTGACCATTACAGCAGAAATGATAGCTATAAATGAAAATGTATAAAAAAAAATAGAATGTGCGATCATTTTATCTATGAGAACTATCGGCTTTAATATTAGCCTCTAAAATATTTTCCCATCTATCACCATTATCTAAAAGTTTTTCTTTTGTATAATAAAGCTCTTCTCTTGTTTCAGTTGAAAATTCAAAATTCGGACCTTGAACTATTGCATCTACAGGACAAGACTCTTCGCACAATCCACAATAAATACATTTCATCATATCAATGTCATAGCGAGTTGTTTTTCTACTTCCATCTTCTCTTTGAGCTGATTCAATTGTTATCGCCTGAGCTGGACACACAGCTTCACATAATTTACAGGCAATACATCTCTCCTCACCATTTGGATATCTTCTTAATGCATGCTCTCCTCTAAAACGTGGACTTATTTTACCTTTTTCAAATGGGTAATTTATTGTTTTTTTTGACTTAAATACTTCTTTGACAGCCATGTACAAACCGCTTGCAAAGTCTGTCATAAATATGGTTTTAAAAAATCTTGATATTTTCATAATTAGTTTACTGGTAAAAGATTAAAATAAAACAAATAACTTGCAGTAAACACAACCCATATTAAAGATAATGGAAGGAATACTTTCCAACCTAGTTTCATTAGTTGGTCATATCTATATCTTGGAACAATAGCTTTAACTAAAGCAAATAACAAAAATAACAGTAATATCTTTAATACTAACCATATAGGTCCAGGTACTAAAGTAAAAGGATATATCTCTAGTGGAGATAGCCATCCACCCAAAAATAAAATCGCACCCATTGCACACATTAAAAGAATATTTGCATATTCACCAAGCCAGAACATTGCGTACATCATTCCAGAATATTCTGTTTGATATCCAGCGACTAATTCAGCTTCAGCCTCTGGTAGATCAAATGGTGGTCTATTAGTTTCAGCTAATGCAGAAATAAAAAAAATAACAAACATAGGGAATAACGGAATAATAAACCATAGGTTTTGTTGAGCTATAACAATATCATTTAAATTAAGTGATCCTACACATAACAATACATTAATAATAATTACACCAATAGATACCTCATAGGATACCATTTGAGCTGCAGATCTAATTGCTCCTAAGAAAGGATATTTAGAATTTGAAGCCCATCCACCCATTATAATTCCATAAACACCAAGAGATGAAACAGCAAATAAATAAAGAATACCAACATTTATATCAGCTAACACTTGAGTTGCGCTAAATGGAATTACCGCCCAAGCTATTAAAGCTAGTGTCATTGTTACAATTGGTGCAAGAATAAAAATTACTTTATTTGAACTTGATGGAATTATTATCTCTTTAAAAATATACTTTAATGCGTCAGCAATTGTTTGTAAAAGACCGAATGGTCCGACTACATTTGGTCCTTTTCTTTTTTGAACAAAAGCCCAAACTCTCCTGTCAAGCCAAACTACCATGGCAACAGATAACAAAACTGGAACTAATAAAAAGAGAATTTTATAAACTTGGTCGAACAATATACCTAGATATTCCATCTATCCCTCTGTTCCGGTTGATTTGATATTTAATTTAGAGTTGTTACATTCAATCATAGTTTTTGAAGATCTAGCAATGACATTTGAAAAATAATAATCCTTTAGATGAATATTTAATTTTTCATTTTGAAATTCTGAATATGTTTTTTCTTTGTTTTTAGATGTTTGTTTTTCTTGTTGAAGTTTTAGGTAATTAAACATGCTACTTTCTAATTCCTCTTTATCATTAAATAATTTACGATTATTCATAACTTCAGCTAATTCATTTATAATTTGCCAATCTTCTTTAGCTTCACCTGGAGGGTAAGATGCTTTATATGCTTTTTGAACTTTTCCCTCTAGATTTGTAAAAAATCCTTCTTGTTCTGTATAAGCTGAACCTGGTAATATTATATCTGCAATTTCTGCTCCCTTATCTCCGTGACTCCCTTGGTAAATTACAAATTCATCTTTTTTATTAAATTCTAAATTATCTTGTCCAATCAAATAAACAATTTCGAATTTATTAGATTTTAATTCATCCAACAAACTTTTTTCTTTATTTAATATTCCTAGATCAAAATTACCTACAGTCGCCGCATCGCAAGATAAAATATTTAACGGGTTCCAATTGTCTGTGAATTTATTATTTTTCTTCAAAAAATTTTTAATTAAATAAAATAAGTTTTCTGCGTAATTCAATTTAAGCAGAGACTCACCAATTATAATCATTGGCTTAGTTGCGCTAATGATTTCTTTAGATATTTCATCAGACCCTTCAAAAATATTTTTTATGGTTTGGGTTTGACCATCTAAATTCTTATAAGTATAAGTTAGATCACCTACATCATTCAATGAGATTACTTTTGTATTATTATTTACAAATGCTTTTCTAATTCTAGCATTTAAGATTGTAGCTTCATACCTTGGATTTGCTCCAATCAAAAATATTAAATCAGCATCTTCAATTCCATTGATAGAAGAATTAAATATATAATTCTCTCTTTTAGAGTTATCTAGAAATCTATTATCTGATCTTGATTCATAATTGTAATTGTTTAAGGTTCTATCAAAAAACTCTTTAAATATGTATCCAGTCTCCATGTTAGTTAAGTCTCCTACAAAACCACAAACTCTATCTTTTGATGAATTTTCAAATTTTGACTTTATAATTTTAAATACCTCACTCCATGATGCTTTCTCAAATTTACGATTATATTTGATAAAAGGCGTATCTAGCCTTTGATTTAACAAACCATCACACGCATATCTTGTTTTATCTGAAATCCACTCTTCATTTATATCTTCATTAATTATGGGTAAAACTCTTTTAACTTCCCAATCATATGTATCCACTCTTACATTTGATCCAACAGCGTCCATTACATCAACAGTCTCCGTCTTTTTAAGTTCCCAAGGTCTAGCCTCAAAAACATAGGGTTTTGATGTTAAAGCACCAACTGGACAAAGATCTATTACATTTGCTGATAATTCAGACTGCATTGACTGCTCCAAGTAAGTTGTAATTTGCATATCCTCTCCTCTACCAATTGCTCCTAATTCTGACACACCAGCAACTTCAGTTGCAAATCTTACGCATCGAGTACAATGTATACATCGTGTCATTTGTGTCTTAATTAATGGCCCCATATATTTTTCTGGTACAGCTCTTTTGTTCTCTTTAAATCTTGATTTATCTACTCCATAAAACATAGATTGGTCTTGAAGGTCACACTCACCACCTTGATCACATACTGGGCAATCTAAAGGATGGTTAGCTAATAAAAATTCCATAACTCCTTTTCTAGCCTTTTCAACAAAACGAGTGTTAGTTTTAATATTCATTCCCTCAGCAGCAGGCATTGCACAAGAAGCAATTGGTTTAGGAGATTTTTCCATCTCAACTAAACACATTCGACAGTTACCTGCTATTGACAATTTTTCGTGATAACAAAACCTAGGAATTTCTGCTCCAGCTTTTTCACAGGCTTGTAGAACTGTTAAACCTTCTTCTACCTCAACTTCAATATCATTTACTTTTAATTTAGGCATTTTTTTTATCTAATAAATGTTGATCAACCAAATAAGGAATATTATTTTTTTTCTGAACAATAGGATCTAAATTATTTCTTTCCACAATTTCTCTTTTAAAGTGTCTTAACAGTCCTTGTACAGGCCATGATGATCCTTCACCAAATGCACAGATAGTATGCCCAGCTATTTGGTTTGTTACATCACCTAGCATATCTACTTCATCTTTAGTTGCCTCCCCTTTTGCCATTCGCTCTAGCATTCTCCACATCCATCCTGAGCCCTCTCTACACGGTGTACATTGGCCACAACTTTCATGTTTATAAAATCTAGCTATCCTAGCCATACATTTAATAATGTCCTGGTCCTTGTTAATAACCACAATTCCGGCAGTTCCTAATCCACTTTTTTCGGCCATTAACGAGTCAAAGTCCATTGTTAAAGTTTCACATTTTTCTTTTGGAATTAGTGGCATTGATGAACCACCTGGAATAACAGCTTGTAAATTTTCCCATCCACCAACAACTCCTCCAGCATGGACCTCAATTAATTCTTTTAAGGGAATATTCATTTCTTCCTCAACATTACATGGGTTATTCACATTGCCTGAAATACAGAAAATTTTTGTACCTGTATTTTTTTCTCTTCCTAACGAAGAAAACCATTTTCCACCTCTTCTGAGAATTGTTGGAACAACTGCTATCGTTTCAACATTATTAATAATTGTTGGGCATCCATAGAGTCCTATCAATGCTGGAAAAGGTGGTTTTAATCTTGGTTGACCTTTTTTACCTTCTATACTTTCAAGTAAAGCTGTTTCCTCTCCACAAATATATGCACCTGCTCCATAGTGAATGTAGATATCCAAATCCCATCCAGTTCCGGCTGCATTTTTACCAATTAAATTTTTTTCATAAGCATCATCAATAGCTGATTGTAATTTTTGACCCTCTATAAAATATTCACCTCTAATATAAATATAACAAGCATGAGCTTGAACTGCATAAGAGGCTATTAGACATCCTTCGATTAATTTGTGAGGCTCAAATCTTAAAATATCTCTATCTTTACAAGTACCTGGTTCTGACTCGTCTGCATTAATAACTAAATAATGAGGTCTAGATCCGACTTCTTTAGGGGCAAAAGACCATTTTAAACCTGTAGGAAATCCGGCACCCCCTCTACCTCTAAGTTGCGAATCTTTTATTTCATTAATGATCCAATCTCTTCCTTTTGCTGTCAATTCTGAGGTATTTACCCAATCACCTCTTTTCTGAGCAGATTTAACATCTACACCCATATCGTTATACAAATTTTTAAAAATTCTATCTTGATCTTTAAGCATTTTTAACATCCATAAGTGTTTTTCTATTATTTTCAGGCTCAGTATTTAATCGTCCTCGGTATGATCCAGGTTTTGGATCTTCACCTTTTAAAATTTTATTAAATATTTCTATTGTTTTTTCTTTATCTAAATCTTCGTAATAATTATCATTAATTTGCATCATGGGAGCATTAACACATGCTCCTAAACATTCTACTTCCATCCAAGAACAACTTTTATCATTTGATAATTCATTTTCTTTATCTGAAATTTTTTCCTTACAAGCTTCAACTAATTTATTTGCTCCTCTAATCATACAAGGAGTAGTAGTACAAACCTGAACAAAGTACTTTCCTACTGGTGATAAATTGTACATAGTATAAAAAGTTGCTACCTCATAAACTTTTATGTAAGGCATATCTAAAAACTTTGCGATATATTTCATAGCAGCTAATGGTATCCAATTATCATTCTGTTTTTGAGCGATGTATAGTAAAGCCATAACAGCACTTTGCTGTTTACCTTTAGGATATTTTAAAACTATTTTGTTTGCCTCTTCCATCGAGGAAGAACTAAACTCAAAAGTTTCAGGTTGATTTTTTGCAGGTCTTCTTAAACTCATCTGTCCACCTCGCCAAAAACTATATCTAATGAGCCTAATACTGCAGGCACATCGGCTAGCATATGTCCTTTAATTAAATAGTCCATTGATTGTAGATGTGAAAATCCAGGAGCTCTAATTTTACATTTATAAGGTTTATTTGATCCATCTGAAATCAGATAAACACCAAATTCTCCTTTTGGAGCTTCAACTGCTGTATAGATTTCATCTTTAGGTACTCTATAACCTTCTGTAAAAAGTTTAAAATGATGAATAAGTGCTTCCATTGATTGTTTAATCTCTCTTTTTGAAGGTGGGCTTATCTTGCCATCTAAAGATTTTATTGGACCTTTTTCCATTTTAGACAAACACTGTTTAATAATAGATACGCTTTCTTTCATTTCTTCTATTCTGCATAAATACCTGTCATAGCAATCTCCATTTTTCCCAACTGGAATTTTAAAATCTAATTGTTCATAACAATCATAAGGTTGAGATTTTCGTAAATCCCATGGAACGCCTGATCCTCTAATCATCACACCTGAAAAAGAAAAATCTAAAGCATCCTGTTTGGTAACAACTCCAATATCAACATTTCGTTGTTTAAAAATTCTGTTCTCAGTTAGTAAACTTTCTAAATCATTAATTATTTTTGGAAATGTCTCACAAAATTCTGCTATATCTTCCTCTAAACCTTGAGGTAAATCTTGATGTACTCCACCCGCTCTAAAATAATTTGCATGAAGTCGTGAACCAGAAACTCTCTCATAAAAACCCATCAACTTTTCTCTTTCCTCAAATCCCCATAATGTAGGAGTTAGAGCCCCAACATCCATAGCTTGTGTAGTTACATTTAATATATGACTTAAAATTCTTCCTATCTCACAAAATAAAACTCTTATGTATTGAGCTCTTATTGGTACATCTATTTCCAGTATTTTTTCAGTCGCTAACGCGAAAGCATGTTCTTGGTTCATTGGAGCAACATAATCTAATCTATCAAAGTAAGGAACTGCTTGCATATAAGTTTTATTTTCAATTAGTTTTTCTGTACCTCTGTGCAATAATCCAATATGTGGATCTGCTTTTTCAACTACTTCTCCATCTAATTCTAAAATTAATCTCAGCACACCATGGGCAGCTGGGTGTTGAGGACCAAAATTTAAATTAAGGTTTTTAATTTTTTTTGTCATTATTATCTAATTCTTCTTTAATATATTTAGTCCCTTCCCATGGGCTTTCGTAGTCAAAATTTCTATAATTCTGTTCTAATTTGACTGGCTCATTTATTACTTTTTTATGATCTTCGCTGTATCTAACCTCTGTGTGTCCTGTTAAAGGAAAATCTTTTCTAAGTGGATGTCCTTCAAAGCCATAATCAGTTAGTATTCTTCTTAAATCTGGATGATCTTTAAAAGAAACACCATACATATCAAAGACTTCTCTTTCCATCCAGTTAGCTGCTGGAAAGATACTAGTTATGGATGGTATGATTTCATTTTCTGAAATTGTATATTTTAAAATCAATCTTTGATTAAATTCATGGCTTAAAAATAAATATACTACTTCAAATCTTTGGTTATTTTCTGGATAATCAACAACTGTGATATCAATAAGTTGTCTAAATTTAGTATCATTGTTTGTTTTTAAAAACAAAACCACATCAATAAGATCATCTTTGTCTGTTTCAAGATAAATCTGATTATGTTTAATCCCAGTTCTATTAATTTTAGTTGTTAATTCCGAGTTAATTTTTTTTTCTAGATCAATTAAATTTTTCATAACTATCTCGTTATAGAACCCTTGTTTCTAATTTTTTTTTGAAGTTGTAATATTCCATAAAGCAATGCCTCTGCTGATGGAGGACATCCGGGCACATAAACGTCAACTGGAACTATTCTATCGCAACCTCTCACTACAGAATATGAATAATGATAATACCCACCACCATTTGCACAACTTCCCATAGAGATTACGTATCTTGGTTCTGGCATTTGGTCATAAACCTTTCTTAAAGCAGGTGCCATTTTATTAGTCAAAGTGCCTGCTACAATCATTACATCTGATTGTCTTGGGGAAGCTCTTGGTGCAGCACCAAATCTTTCAAGATCATATCTTGGCATCGATGTTTGCATCATTTCAACAGCACAACATGCTAACCCAAATGTCATCCAGTGAAGTGATCCTGCTCTTGACCAATTTATTAAATTGTCTAGAGAAGTTGTAATAAATCCATTCTTGCTAAAATCGTCTGCAAGTTGTTTAAATTCTTCAGGAACCTGATCTATTTTGTTTTGCATTGTAATTAAATTTTATTCCCAGTCCAAAGCACCTTTTTTCCACTCATAAATAAAACCAATTGTAAGTATGAAGAGGAAAATCATCATTGAAGAAAAACCTAATAAACCGATGTTTCCAAGAGAAATTGCCCATGGAAAAAGGAAAGCAATTTCTAAATCAAAAATAATAAATAATATTGCTACCAAATAAAATCTTACATCAAACTCCATCCTTGAATCTTCAAATGGTTCAAATCCACATTCATAAGCTGAAAGCTTTTCAGGATCTGGTCTTTTTGGTGAAAGAATAAAATTAATTACCACAAAAGCACAACTTAGTCCTAATGCTAGAACTAAAAAAATTATGATAGGTAAGTAGTTTTGTAAAAAATCAGATAACATTGAAATCTATATAACACTTTTTTTTTGTTCTTGAAGCGCTCATACGTCACATTTTTTTTGAAAAAAAAAATTAACAATTTCAATGAGTTATATTGGATAGGCTAAAAAAGCTAATGATTTCAATGTATTAGATAATTAGAGGTAATTTATTAAAAAAGTGGCGGGAGTGAAGGGACTCGAACCCTCGACCTATCGCGTGACAGGCGATCGCTCTAACCAACTGAGCTACACCCCCACTTTTGATTCTTGGTGGGCAGTATAGGACTCGAACCTATGACCCCCTCGGTGTAAACGAGATGCTCTACCAACTGAGCTAACCGCCCATAACCAAAAAGTAACGTGATTTATATCTTTTAGATTAATAACGTCAAGATTTAATAATTGCTCTAAAATAGGGTAAAAATTAAAATCCACCCCTCCAATTTGTCTTATTTTCAAAACTATCTTTTTCCTGTTTTGAAATAGGTCTAAATAAATAAATTGCTAAAAATATAATTACTAAAAAAAATTACTAATAGTTCTATTTTATAGATTTTGTTTATTACTGAATACTAGCTTGAGATTTGTCATCTTTTTTTGATATATCAACCTCAACATATTCAGTAGGTTTTAATTCCTTTGTTAATGCTATCTTAATTACTTGATCTGCATGTTCCACAGGAGTAATTTTTATATCATCCATTATTTTTTTTGGCATATCCACAAGATCTTTTTCATTTTCTTTTGGAATTAAGACTTCTTTAATTCCTGCTCTATGTGCTGCTAACAATTTTTCTTTTAATCCGCCAATTTGTAAGACCTGACCAGTCAAAGTTACTTCTCCTGTCATAGCTAAGTCTTTTCTAACTGGAATATTTGTAATAGAAGATACAATAGATGTAACCATTCCCACTCCAGCAGATGGACCATCTTTAGGTGTAGCACCTTCAGGGACATGAATATGAAAATCTTTCTTTTCAAATACAGGTGGAATAATTCCGTATTCTAAACATTTAGATCTCACAAAAGATTTCGCAGCTTTAACTGACTCTTGCATTACATCACCAAGCTTACCTGTAATTTGCATTCTTCCTTTTCCAGGCATGGTGACTGTTTCAATTTTAAGTATCTCACCACCATACTCTGTCCATGCTAGTCCAACAACAATACCAACTTTGTTGTCAGCTTCTAGTTCTCCAAAATTAAATTTTGCAACTCCAAGAAAATCAGATAGATTTTTGTTATTAACATTGACTTCCTTTTCCTCTCCAGCGACTATTTTCTTAACTACTTTTCTTGCTATTTTTGAAATTTCTCTCTCTAAGTTTCTAACTCCAGACTCTTTAGTATAACCTCTAATTACCTCTTTAATAATATCATCACTTAAATTCATTTCTCTATCTTTAACGCCATTGTCTTTAATTTGCTTTGGTAACAAATATTTATTAGCAATACTAATTTTTTCATCCTCCGTATAACCGGCAAGTCTGATCACTTCCATTCTATCAAGTAGTGGGGGAAGTATATTTAGAGTATTTGCAGTTGTAACAAACATTACATCAGACAGATCATAATCTACCTCTAGATAATGATCATTAAAAGTTGTGTTCTGTTCTGGATCTAAAGCTTCCAATAAAGCAGACGATGGATCTCCCCTGTAATCATTTCCTATTTTATCAATCTCATCTAACAAAATTAAAGGGTTTTTAGTTCCAGCTTTTTTCATCATCTGAATAATTTTGCCAGGGAGTGAGCCAATATAAGTTCTTCGATGACCTCTAATTTCAGCCTCGTCTCTCATACCTCCAACGGACATTCTTACGAATTCTCTATTAGTAGCTTTGGCAATCGATTTTCCTAATGAAGTTTTACCTACACCTGGTGGGCCAACTAAACACAAAATTGGACCTTTAATTTTTTCCATCCTTTTTTGAACGGCAAGAAATTCTACTATTCTTTCTTTAATTTTTTCTAAACCAAAATGATCCTTATCTAGAGTATTTTGTGCCTTCGTCAAATCGATATCAACTTCACTTTTTTTATTCCAAGGAAGTTCTGTCATCCAATCTAAGTAATTTCTTACCACTGTAGCTTCAGCGGACATAGGACTCATGTTTTTTAATTTTTTTAACTCCTGAAGACATTTTTTTTCCACATCTTTTGGCATTTTAGCTTTAGTGATAGCTTTATTTAAGCTTGATGTTTCATCTTTTCCATCTTCAATTTCACCAAGTTCTTTTTGAATAGCTTTCAATTGTTCGTTTAAATAATACTCACGCTGAGTTTTTTCCATTTGAGTTTTAACTCTTCCTCTAATTCTTTTCTCAACTCCAATTATACTGGTTTCATTTTCCATAATTTTGATTATGGCATTTAATCTTTTCTTAACATCATTCGTTTCAAAAATTTGTTGTTTTTCAGAAATTGTGGCTGATATATGTGATGCTATATTATCTGCAATTTGAGATGGGTCTCTTAATTGCTTGATTGTATTTATTGTTTCATTAGATATTTTTTTATTTATTGAGGTCAGCTTCTCTAGTCTTTTTAAAGCTGTAGATGCTAATGGAAACAAATCCTCATCTTTAGATAAAACATCATTGAAATATGTATAATCGCAAATAATAAATTTTTCATTATCTTTAAAATCTAAAATTTTAACTCTTTTCATACCTTCAACTAAAACCTTAACCGTACCATCTGGTAATTTTAATAACTGTAAAATATTACCTTCACATCCATACATAAAGACATCTGATTTACTTGGATCGTCAATTTCAGAATTTTTTTGAGTGACTAGGATAATTTTTTTATCCTTTTTCATAACTTCATTTAACGCAGATATGGATTTATCCCTTCCAACAAACAATGGAATAACCATACTTGGAAAGACGACGATGTCTCTCAAAGGAAGAAGCGGTAGTGAGATTTTAACATCCATAACTGTAATATGGATATTATATTTTATTTTGCAACAGGTTTTTAATAGTTATTAGGGATATTAAGCCGCTGTAGTCTTATTTGAATTAGATTTATTATCGTCTTTTGAGTGAACCAAAATAGGTTGAGACTGACCTTTTGCAGCGCTTGAATCAACAATTACTTCGACAATATTTTCTTTACTTGGTAAGTCATACATTGTTTTTAACAAAATATTTTCTAAAATTGATCTTAATCCCCTTGCACCAGTTTTTTTCTTTATTGCTTTTTGAGCTATCTCTTTGAGAGCATTTTCTCTAAATAGCAATTTAGCTCCATCTAATTTAAATAATTCTTGATATTGTTTAGTTAAAGAGTTTTTTGGCTCCTGCAATATTTTTATTAAGGATTTTTCGTCCAGATCTTCAAGGGTAGCAATCATTGGTAGTCTGCCTATAAATTCTGGAATTAATCCAAATTTTAATAAATCCTCAGGCTCAAGTCCTTTCATCCATTCACCAGTTTTCTTATCTTGGGTATTTTTTACATCAGCACCAAATCCAATTGAAGTTCCTTTGTCCCTCTGAGAAATTATTTTATCTAATCCAGCAAAAGCACCACCACAAATAAACAATATATTTGTTGTATCGACTTGCAAAAATTCTTGTTGTGGATGTTTTCTTCCACCTTGTGGAGGCACACTAGCAACAGTCCCTTCCATAATTTTAAGCAAAGCTTGTTGAACACCTTCACCTGAGACATCTCTAGTGATTGATGGATTTTCAGATTTTCTACTTATTTTGTCAACTTCGTCAATATAAACTATTCCTCTTTGAGCTTTTTCTACATTATAATCAGAAGCTTGTAATAATTTTAAAATAATATTTTCAACATCCTCACCAACATAACCGGCTTCAGTCAATGTAGTTGCATCTGCCATAGTAAATGGAACATCTAAAATTCTTGCAAGTGTTTGTGCTAATAAAGTTTTACCACAACCTGTAGGGCCTACTAAAAGTATATTTGACTTAGAAAGCTCAACATTTTTACTTGTCTTACTCTCGTAATTTAATCTTTTATAATGATTATGAACTGCTACTGATAAAACTTTTTTAGCGTGAGCTTGTCCAATTACATAATCGTCTAAAACTGTACAAATTTCTTTAGGTGAAGGAAGACCGTCTTGATGTTTAACAAAAGTATCTTTGCTTTCTTCTTTAATAATATCCATGCATAGCTCAACGCACTCATCACAAATGAAAACAGTTGGTCCAGCAATTAATTTTCTAACTTCATGCTGACTTTTTCCGCAAAAAGAACAATAAAGAATGTTTTTATTATTTGTTGTCATAATTTTTTAAACGAATCAATTAGAATACTTTATTATAGATGTCTCCCAATAATCAAGTTTGGATTATTTAAGTTCTATATATAGCGTATTAGGATCTTTTTTCTACAACTTCATCAATAAGACCAAATGACTTTGCTACATCTGCTGTCATAAAATTGTCTCTTTCAAGAGCAGATTTCACTTCATTTACGCTCTTGCCTGTATGTTTTGAGTAAATTTCATTTAATCTTTTTTTTAATGACAACACTTCGTTCGCATGTATCTCGATATCAGTAGCTTGACCTTGGAAACCAGCTGAGGGTTGGTGAACCATTATTCTTGAGTTAGGTAATGAAAATCTTTTTCCTGTGGTTCCAGCTGCTAATAAAAATGATCCCATAGATGCAGCTTGTCCTATACATAATGTTGATATGTCAGGTTTTACATATTGCATGGTATCATAAATACCAAGCCCAGCTGTTACTAGTCCACCAGGACTATTGATATATAAATAAATTTCTTTTTTAGGATCTTCTGCCTCTAAAAATAATAATTGAGCGGTAACTAGAGAGGCAACATTATCGTTAATCTGACCTGTTAAAAAAATTATTCTTTCTTTTAAAAGTCTTGAATAAATATCGTATGCCCTTTCACCCTTACTTGATTGTTCAACAACCATAGGAACTAGGTTACTCATGTGTTCAGATAATTTTATTGTCATAATTGATTCGATCTCACTTATACAACTTGAGATTACTTTTTGCTAACTTTTTTTAATTTTTTAGTAGCTGGCTTTGATTTTGCTGTTTTTGTTGAAGGTTTTTTTTCTTTAGCAGTTTTTACCTCAGACTTTTTCTTACTATCTTTTTTTTCATGATCGTGATCATGACTATGCTCATGTGCCTCTTTTAAAATTTTCTCAGCTTCAGATTTTGATATTTGCTTTTTATTTACTTTACCTTTTTCTTTAATTAAATTTAAAATTTTTTCCTCGTATACTGTTCCTCTTAAGCTAGCAACAGCAGACGGATTTTTTTGATAAAAATCCATTACCATTTTTTCTTGTCCTGGCATCATCCTTAGTTGTTTTTGGACCTCATTCTGAATTTCTACCTCACTTACTTTTATTTGATTTTTTTCTCCAAATTCATTTAGGATTAATCCAGTCTTAATTCGGGTTTTAGCTTTTTCTTCAAAAGTTTTCTTATTTTTTTTTGCCTCATCTTCTGGCATTCCTTGTGAGAGAATTTTTACTTCTTCGTCTATTAAATTTTCAGGAACTTCATCAACTTTGATCTTTTCAATTTCTTTTAAAATCTGATTTTTTGATATTTGATCAAGAGAGTTTTTATATTCATCATTAATTTGTTTAGAAATTAAAATTTTAAGATCTTTTAAATCTTTAGCTCCTAAATTTTTTGCAAAATTGTCGTCAATTTTAACTTCTTCTGATTGTTTTATATTTAAAATTTTACAATTAAATTTAGCTTTTTTATTTACCAAATCTTTTTCAGGAAAATTTTCAGGTAATATAGCTTCAACTATTTTTTCATCATCTTTCTTTACTCCAATTAACTGCTTATCGAAACCTCTTAGAAATAAATCTTTTCCTAGAGTTAACTGAGTATTTTTTCCCTCATTACCCTTAAATTCTTTGCCATCTACTGTTGCTTTGTAATCTAAAGCGACCAGATCACCCTCTTTAGCTTTTGTTTCAGGTTTTGTGTCTTTAAAATTTGGTTGGTTTTTTGCAATTTCTTTAATTCTTTTATCAGTTTCGCTATCATCTATCTTAACAATGTATTGATCAAATTTTATATTTTCCAATGATTTAATATTAACTTTCGGTAATTCTGTAACTGATAATACATATTCTAGCTCCTTATCTTCTCCATAGGTTTTTAGATCTAATTTAGGTTGACCAGCTGGTTTTATTTTATTTTCCTTCAAAGCTTTTGTTGAAGTATCTTTTAAAACTTTATCTAAAACTTCTCCAAATACAGCCTTACCAAATTGTCTTTTTAAAACTTCTTTTGGAACTTTTCCTGGTCGAAAACCTTTAAGATTTACAGTTCCTTTAATCTCTTCATACTTCTCGTCCATATAAGAGTTCATAGTCTCTTTATCGATTAAAATTTTGAGATCCTTATTTAAACCTTTTTTATTTTCTACTGTGACTTTCATAATATCTTAATGGTAGGGCGAAAAGGACTCGAACCTTCACATGTTGCCATATTGGTTCCTAAGACCAACGCGTCTACCAATTCCGCCATCGCCCCACAAATTATGAGGTTTTATATATTATTGAAACTATTTGTCCAATGACAAATCCTCAAAAATTATCTATTTATCTGACTAATTTTATATTACTTTTAAAAAATGATTATTTCACCCTGCATAAGCATTTGCAAAACAGATCCTTCTACAGGGTATTGTTATGGATGTGGAAGAAGCAATGAAGAAAAGCAAATATGGAAGAAAGATGATACATCTGATGATTGGAAAAAAAACAATCTAGTGTCAATAAAAAAAAGATTATCTGGCTGGCAGCTTGACAGCTTCAATGAGTCTTATGAATACAAGATAAATAATGGAATGTCTTTATTCAAAAAAAATCAAATTAAAGAATAAAGATCTGTATGAGTAAAGTAAAATTAATTAGCATTATTTATGCTATAGGAATAATAATTGGTGCTCTTTTTCTTGAAGTCTGGGCTGCAGAAACTTCTTTCATTAAAACTATTGGTGTTTTTATTTGGACAATCATATTTTTAATCGCATTATTTTTTGCTGATAAAAATGAAAAAGCGTAATTTAAAAACATTTTTTTTAGTACTTTCTACTTTAATGTTTAGTTTCACTAATTGTTATTCAGAAATAATTGTATTGAGTAAGTGTGATCATAAAGAAGATGTATTTTTAAAAAATGAATACATCTTAAATCTTAACGAATTGCTTATGACTAGAAATTATGTTTACAATGAAAAAACCTATCAGAAATATAGAATAACTGACCTTAGTGTTAAAAAATCAAACACTTATGTAAGAAATATTTACGAAGAAAATGGCAAAATTTTTACCCTAAAGCATGGCTATCCTCAGTTCTACACGCAAATATTATTTTATAAAGAAAAACCAGAAATATTTATGAAGTCAGTTTTAAATGATATTGAGGGTATTACAAAAATATCAACTTGTGAAAAAATTGAGAAATTTGATCAACAAAGTTAATCTTTTAATTTATCTTTATTTTTTTTATTTATTATATTTTTTTTCTTTAAGTTAAATCTATTATTAGTGATATTAGACCGATGTTTAGCAAATGCTTGCTTTTGCGCTTGTCGCATTGCTCTTTTAGAGGACATAAATTTAATTTAATACTCTATTTCTAAAGTATCAATGATTTTAAAATTTTTATTTGAAATTACTATTTCTCCTGAGGAAGATGGGTAATCTAAGATCTCAGAAATTACGACATAATGAGTTACAAAAATTAAATTAGTTTTTTCGTCCCAATCTAATAAAAATTTTTGGAAATCTTTCATTTGTGAATTTTTATTTTGTGCAAATTTTGAACTAAAAAAAGAGTTCAAAAAACTTTTTGTATTAAAATTTTCAAAAGCTAAAGAGGCAGTTTCTTTGCACCTACACCATTCACTAGAATACACATTTTCTATTTTAATCTTATTTTCTTTAAAAAAATTACCAATTTTTCTCGACTGTATTCTACCACTTTCGCTGAGATTTCTTTGAGTTGAGCAATCATAAATATCAAAATTTTCAGGATCTCCCCCACCTGGTGCATAGGCATGCCTTATAAAGATTAATTTTCCACCCTCTTTTAAATTTTCAATTATATTTTTTTTTGAATCTGCTTTAACAAGTGTGGTTAAAGATATAAATAATATTAAAATAAATTTTAAAAATTTCATTAATGAATATTAAATTTAAAAAGTTAAATAAAACAATTATAAATTGCAATGAATGTCCAAGATTAATCAATTTTATTAAAAAAATTTCTACTGAAAAAAGAAAACAAAATATTAATGATACTTATTGGGGTAAACCCGTTACAGGGTTTGGCAAATCAAGTTCAAAACTTCTTATTTTAGGCTTGGCACCTGCAGCACATGGAGGGACAAGAACAGGTAGACCGTTTACAGGTGATAAATCTAGTGATTTTTTATTTAAATGTTTACATAAAACAAATATATCTAATCAACCACATTCTCTAAATTTAAAAGATGGTCTAAAATTAAAATCTACCTATATCACTAATATTCTTAAGTGTGTTCCACCTGGAGATAAGCCAAATAAAGAAGAATTAAATAATTGTTCAAAATACTTTAGCTCTGAGCTATCAAATTTAAGAAGTTTAAAAACAATAGTAGCACTTGGTAAGGTAGCTTTTGATAATTGTGTTAAATTTTACAAAAAAAATTATAATTTTTCAAAAAAATTAAAATTTGCTCATGGTAAAATCTATCAATTACCAAATAACATAAATTTAATTTCGAGTTATCATCCAAGTCCAAGAAATGTAAACACTAAAGTAATTTCAGAAAAAATGATGATTAAGCTATTTAAAAAAGCAAAAAAAATTTCCGCTATTAAAAGTTAGAAATATAAGGTTTAAATTTGTCTACAACCAATTTTGGAATTTTTATAGGTTTAGCTTTTTCATTTACAAAAACTAAGTGTATTTTGGCCTCAACTATTACTATCTTATTTTTAATAATAGTTTGGTTCATAACAAATGATGTCTTTGTAAGAGAAAGTATATAAGATTTTATATTAAGCTGGTCTTCCAAATAAGCTGATTTTTTATAATCAATGTTGCATGATTTGACTATTATTAGTGCTTTAAAATTGTCTCTGATCTTAAGATTGCTTAGACCAATTTTGATTAAGGCCTCTGTCCTAGCCCTTTCAAGATATTTAAGATAATTTGCATAATATACTACACCTCCCGCGTCTGTATCTTCATAATAAACCTTAATTGTATGATTAAAATTTTTAGGCATGTTAATATATTATCAAAAATTTTTATAATTAAATAGAAACTAAGTTGTGAGTTCATCAATAAAAATTTATATAATATGGTTAATTGGAGTAATTATTTGGAACTTTGGCTTCCCAAATGCGATTCCATTAGCCGATGTTGTAGCAGCTATTTTGTTATCTTTTCTAAGTTTAATTTTAAATAAATATTTGAAGTTTTAATTTTCTGAAAAATAAATATTTTGAAAATAAGAAATTGATTTTTTTTTTGAATTATCTGTGTCAGCCATTATTGCTAGCCCATCAAGTTCATCAACATCTAGATCATGAAATCTTTTAAAATCTTCTTTAACATTTGCTTTTACTGTTACCCATTCATTAAAATTGTTTCTTGTAGAAGCTAATACATTATCTATTGATTTTTTAGTATAAGGACTGGGCCAATTTTCACCTACTTCACTATTGCTAGAAAAAACATAATTAATTGCTCTATTTGATAAAGGTGTGGCCCCAGTTTTTTTAATTGCAAATACACGAGCTGCATAATCATGCCCTTTTTTGGTATTTTCTTTAATTCCTTTTAAATCTTTCTCTATTTTCCATGTAATATTAATATAGGGTGTTTTATTGAGGTTAATTTTGATCTCTTTACCAAGACCTGAGGCAGCATTAGCTGCAACAGCTAATAAAAAATTACCATTCTCGTTTGAGCCAACAGAGTAATTAGTTCTATTATCCGCACCTCTTACTTTGCGTACCTCTAGTTCTGAAAGCTCTTTTTCAGTAAACTCAAAAATTCTTATATTCTCAGCAGCTGCAAAACTAAATAAAAATATGGACGTAATAATAATATTGAAAATTTTTAACATATCTTTCTTATAGATAAATTATTTTTTAATTCAACAATCTGTAAGATTTATAAATTATTAATTTAATATGTAGATCTTCCTCCACTTATGTCAAAGACAGCAGCAGTTGAAAAAGTATTCTCTTGTGACGAAAGCCAACAAATTAGTGAAGTAAACTCATGTATCTCAAGAAATCTTCCTCTTGGAACTTTGGAAAGCATTCTTTGAACATGTTCTTTGCTCATTTGATTTAAAATTCTAGTTTTAGCTCCTGCTGGTGTTACAGCATTTACAGCAATATCCTTGTCTGCTAATTCCTTACCCAATGCTTTAGTGAGACCAATTGCACCCGCTTTTCCAGAACTATAGGCACTAGCATTTGCATTGCCGTCTTTACCTGCGACTGATGCAACATTAACTATTCTGCCATAATTATTCTTAATCATATTTGGTACTATTGCCCTGCAGCAATTAAATGTGCCCATTAAATTAATTTGAACTATTTTATTCCACATTTTTACATCATACTTCCAAAGAGGGTCCGTTGGACCCGTAATTCCTGCATTGTTAATTAAAATATCTATTTTATTTTTACTGGTTATTTCAGCAACAAATTTTTCGACTTCAGCATAATTTGAAACATCAACTACATGATAATGCAAATTTGGATTATTGATTTCATTTATTGTTTTTTTTAAAAGATTTTCATCTATATCCCAAATAAAGACACTACATCCAGATTCTAAAAATCTTTTAGCAATATCTAATCCAAAACCTTGAGCGCCCCCAGTTATAATGGCTGTTTGATTTTCAAAATCAAATTTGTGCATATGAATTATTTTTTAGCTAGCAAATAATATGTCAACCAAGAAATAAATGCACCTATAATCCATGCATATGATTGTAAAAACATTAAATTAGTATTCCAGATAGTTGAGGCAGAAAAAATAAAACCTAATATTATTGAGTAAGTACCTTTAATGTGCCACCCTTTTGAATAATAATAAGCACTTTGATTTTCAATCGAATACAGGTCTTTATTACTTAAATTTTGATTTTTTATTAAATAGTAATCGGCAATAATAACACCAAATAAGGGCCCAAAAAAACAACTGAATGTATCCACAAAAGATAAAATACCAATTTGACTTAGAACAGTTAGCCAAAAAATTCCAATAATTAATCCCAAAAAGGAAATTGTGTAACTTGCACTTTTTAAATTTAATTTATTAGGCAAAAAATTAATAAGTGAGTATTGAGAAGGAATATAATTTGCCACTAAATTAGTTGATGCTGAGGCAATTATTATAAAGAACAGAACTACTATTGTAATTTGAAGATTATCAAATTTACCAATTATATCAGTTGGATTTGTGAAAATTCTATCCAAATCCTGAAATTTTTGATTTAAAAAAACATCTGAACCAATAACAATAGCTACAGCAAAGAATGAAAATATTATTAAGTTTAAAAATAAACTTAAATTTCCTTTATTTAGGTCTTTCTCATTTTTAACATATCTTGAAAAATCTCCAAAACTTACAATGATAATTGAAAAGTAAGCAAAAATTGTTCCTGTAACTGTAATTAAAGGTAAAATATTATCTTTGTTTATAAAATTCTCTAAATTTAAAATATTTGAAAATGCCTGAGCGGTAGTTTTAACATCACTAAGAAAGACTGTTAAAAAGAATATTATCATTCCTGTATAAACTATTATTGCTGAATAATTAATTAGTTTTTTATTATATTGAATTCCAATACTAAACAGCATTGTTTGAAAAACGATTACTAATAAAATTGAGATCCAATCGATTATATTTAATCCCAATAAAAAAGTTAAGAATATTTCTTGGTCTAGATAAGTATTGTCTATTGAAAAAATAATTATTCTAATAAGGTATACAACTAACTTTGATAAAAAATATGTTTGAATACCGAAAAGAAAAATCCCAACTAAACTTCTTAATAAACCAAAAAATTTTGCACCATTGAAGCCTAAAGAGGATCTTAAAAGAACTGCAAAAGGTAATCCAAATTTTTGAGAGGGTTTTCCTATTAAATTACAAAAAATATAAACTAAAAAAGATCCCAAAATAGTCCCAAAAAAAACAACAAAAGTATTAAGGCTATAAATTATATATAGAGATGCAATCAAAGAAAAACCAATTACACTTTGTATATTTACTCCCCAAAAGCAAAAAATATCTTTCCAATTCCAAGTTTTGTAATTTGGATTTACAGTAACAAGATCCCAATTTGAAAGAGAATATTTAACTTTTGGCTGATTCACTGAATTTATTTTAAACTAATAAATTCTACTGTCCATATAAGAGAGTTGGTAACCAGAGAGCAATTTTAGGGAAAATAATAATTAAAATTAAACCAAATACCTGTAGAACCATAAATTGCATCATGCCATAGTAAATATCTTTTAAATCCCATTCAGGAACTACACCTTTGAGAAAATAAGCTGAAAGAGCTACAGGTGGAGAGAGCCAGGCGGTTTGTAAATTAACTGCAACCAAAATTGCAAACCAAGTTAGGTTAAAACCTAAAGCCTCAACTAAAGGTAATAAGATTGGAACTATAATCATAACGATTGGTACCCATTCTAGTGGCCATCCTAACAAAAAAATCATCACCATTATCATGGCCAAAATTAAGTACTTATTCATTTCTAGACCTAATAGAAACTCTGTTAATAATGTTGGAGTACCTAATCTTGCAAAAACTGCTCCAAAAAAGTTTGAGGCAGCTACAAGAACCATTATTAAGGCAGTAATCTCTAAAGTTTTAACTAAAGCATCTTGCAATTTTGGTAACGTTAATTTTCTGTAAGCTATAGAAAGAAGTAAAGCACCCATTGCACCACAACCTGCTGCTTCTGTAGGTGTAGCAAACCCAAATAAAATACTTCCTAAAGCAGCAAAAACTAGAGCTGCAGGTGGAACTAATCCCAAGAAAAATTCAACCCATACTTCTTTCATGCTAGCAGCTCGCATTTCCTCTGGAAGAACGGGGCCTAATTTTGGATTAATCATACATCTAATTGTTGTGTAACCTGCATATAAACTTGCAAGAAGAATTCCTGGAATTATAGCAGCAGCGAATAAATCAATTACTGGAATTTCCATGATTGGTCCCATTACAACAAGCATAATACTTGGAGGTATTAATATCCCTAAAGTTCCTCCAGCAGTTATTGTCCCTGCTGCTAATCTTACATCATATCCTGATCTATTCATTGACTTAGCAGCCATAATTCCCAAAATTGTAACTGATGCACCAACAATACCTGTTGCTGCAGCAAAAATTACAGAAACAAATAAAACCGCATAGTATAAAGAACCTTTTACTTTTGCTAACATCATTTGGAATGAGGAAAATAATCTCTCCATCAAACCTGCTTGCTCCATCATTATTCCCATAAAGACAAAGAGTGGAACGGCAGCGAGTGTTTGTTCAGTCATTACCATCGAAAATTGGAGGGTCATTAAGTAAAATACCAGCTTACCAAAACCTAAATAACCAAAGACAAAACCTAAAAAAATTAATGTAAATGAAATCGGAAAACCAACAAAGATAGCAAAAAGCATTACCCCCACAAGAATGAAACCTAAAATAGCTGGATCTATAAGCTCAGCAATCATTTTTCTTCTCCAGGCCATTCACCTTTGGTGGCAGCCCAATAACTTTTAAATAATTCCGAAATTCCTTGAATTAATAAAAAAACAATTCCAATCAACAAACAAGATTTGATAGGCCACATATAAGGCATCCATGTGGTATCCATACCTTTCTCACCTCTTTGAATTGACTCTCCAACAAATCCAATCGTCATATAAAGAAAAACTAATAATCCTGGAAAATAAAATAAAAGATACAACCAAAAATCAATCTTACCTTGATTCTTTGGTTTAAAATTTCTGTATAAAAAGTCAGCTCTTATATGAACTCCTTTAGAAAGAGCATATGCAGCACCCAGCATAAATAATGCGCCATACAAAAATCGACTTATATCGTAAGCCCAAATTGTTGGGGCTAAAAATAATTTTCTTGCCAATACTTCATAAGTCATAGCAAAAATTAAAGGCATTAAAATCCAGCAAACAACATTTCCAACCCATCTACTAAATTTATCAATATTGACTATAGAGCTAGCCATCCAAGATGGCATATCTTCTGGCATTTTGCCTGAACCACCTCGCCTTTCGGCAATCATTTCATCAGAGATATCTAATTTAGTTGGTTCGTCTGCCATATAATTCTGTTAAAAAAAATTAGAGCGAACATTTAAGTTCGCTCTAATTATATAATTTAAGATTAATTACTGATTACTTTAATGTTGCTGCGTGAGCCATTCCTAGCTTAGCATTAGACATTTGAGAACCGCTCCAGAAAGGAACTGCTATATCAGCAAATTCTTTCATTGAAGTGTATACTTCATTGAAAAATTTGTTATCTGCAGCATTCTTGTTTAAAGAAGCTTTTGCAGCAGCCATATATTCTGTGAAATAATCAGAAGGTGTATCTTCTAAAATTACTCCATGAACTTCTGTTAGTTCTTTCAAAGCTTTACCATTTTCATAGATTCTGTAACTTAAAGATTTTGCTAATGACGCATTAGCAGCTACTTCAAGAGACTTCTTCTCATGATCAGACATTGCATTGTAAGTTTTTCCAGTAATATAAAAGTCAGCATTTACGACTACTTGGTGTAAACCTTGTAAGTAATAGTGCTTTAATACCTTTTGGAAACCAAAAGTTAAGTCTGGTTTTGGACAACACCACTCAGCAGCATCAATTGTACCTGCTTCTAAAGCTGGTAGAATGTCTCCACCACCCATAGCTACAGATGCGATACCGATATCTTTATAAGTTTGTCCTGGAATTCCTGGAGGAGTTCTAAATTTATATTTTCTGAAGTCAGCCATGTCTTTAATTGGTTTTGGAAACCAACCTAAAGCTTCTGGTCCAACAGGTTGAATCATAAATCCTTTAATATCTCTTCCCATTTCTTTCCATAGTTGGTCATATAATTCTTTACCACCACCATATTGAAACCATGATAAGAATGCGATATTATCAATACCTACACCACCACCAGCTACTGGCGAACCAAATAACATAGCAGCAGGGTGATCACCTGACCAATAGTGAGTCCATGCGAAACCACAATCGATTAGTCCTTTGTCAACTGCATCTAATGTTTCTTTAACTCCAACTACAGCGCCTGCAGGTAAAATTTCAAACTTTAGAGATCCAGATGTCAAAGTTGTAACAGTGTCAGTAAAGTCTTTTAACATTTTCACTTCATCAGCTTTAGTGTTAAGTACCGTCTGACATTTTAGTGTTTTTGCAGCATTAGCATTTGAGATAAATCCAAACACCATTGCAACTGCAAATAACATTGAAACGATTTTTTTCATTTTTTTCCCTCTCTTTATTTTTTAAAAATTAAGCTTCTCTTATATTGAAATTCAAAACAAGCACTAAAATTGACATATTCTTAAATTTTTCACAGATTTATTAGAAAAAAAAATTTTTTTACTTATAAAGGATATAATTTATGAATAATTACGATTTTATAATACTTGGAGCCGGATCGGCTGGTTGTGTGCTAGCAAACAGATTGTCAGAAAATCCAGCTCATAAAGTCCTTCTTTTGGAGGCTGGTGGTAAAGATAATTATCCCTGGATACATATACCTGTGGGTTATTTTAAAACTATGCATAACCCAAAAACAGATTGGTGTTACAAAACTGAGCCTGATGAAAGCATGAACAATATTTCTATTAGGTATCCTAGAGGTAAAACTTTAGGAGGAAGTTCATCAATAAATGGATTGTTATATATAAGAGGTCAAAATAGAGATTATGATGTCTGGCGTCAGTTAGGAAATACTGGTTGGGGATGGGATGATGTGTTGCCTTATTTTATAAAAGCTGAGGATCAAGAAAGAGGTAAAAATGAATTTCATGGAGTTGATGGACCTTTGGCGGTTTCTGATCAAAGAATTCATCTCCCGCTATTAGATGAATTTCAAAATGCAGCTGAAGAGTTTGGAATACCTAAAACTAAAGATTTTAACACTGGCGACAATCTTGGATGTGGATATTTTCAAGTTACAGAGAAAGATGGTTTTAGATGTAGTACATCTGTGGGATACTTAAATCCAATTAAAAATAGAAAAAATTTAGAAATTATTACTCATGCACATGTCAAAAAAATAATCTTTGAAAATAAAATAGCTAAAAGTGTTGAATTTTGGCAAGGAGATGAATTAAAAAAAGTAGAAGCTAATAGAGAAATAATATTATCCTCAGGGGCTATTGGTTCACCTCAAATCCTACAAGTTTCAGGAATTGGAAATTCTGAAAAATTAAAAAACCTCGGAATACAAATGGTGCATAATTTAAATGGTGTAGGTGAAAATTTACATGATCATCTTATGTTAAGACCTATTTATAAAATAAATGGTCTTAAATCTTTAAACAAAAAAATTAATAGTCTGTTTGGAAATTTAATGATTGGATTAGAGTATATTTTTAAGAGAACTGGTCCTATGACTATGGGAGCTAGTCAACTTTGTATGTTTGCAAAAAGTGATTCTTCATTAGAATTACCAGATTTACAATGGCATGTTCAACCAATGAGTATGGATACATTGGGTGCAACTAAAAATCACGACTTTCATGCTTTCACACCGACAGTGTCCAACATAAAACCTACTAGCAGAGGTCATGTAAGTATAGTCGACAAAGACTCTAGAACTTATGCTAAAATAAAACAAAACTATCTATCTACTGATAATGATAGAATGATTGCAGCTAAAGGTCTGAAATTAACAAGAAAAATAATAATGGAGTCTAAAACTTTTAAAAAATATTCACCTGAAGAATATAGACCTGGAATAAACATTAATGATGATGAGGAGTTAGTTAAAGAGGCTTCAAATTACGCTCAAACTATTTTTCATCCCGTTGGTACTTGTAAAATGGGTCAGGATGAAATGTCAGTGGTTGATGAAAAACTAAGAGTTAGAGGAGTAAGTAATCTAAGAGTGATTGATGCATCCATTATGCCAAATATTACATCTGGCAATACTAATGCTCCTACAATAATGATTGCAGAAAAAGGTGCAGACATGATACTTAATCATTAATGTTTGCTGAATTATTTGCTCCTGAACAAATAGCGATTTTAACACAAATAATATTTATAGATTTAGTTTTAGCTGGGGATAACGCAATTATCATTGGTATGGTTGCATCCAAATTTCCACCTGAACAAAGAAAAAAAATTATATTTTGGGGTATAGGAGGTGCAGTAATACTCAGAATAATATTAACACTTCTTACTGCTTATCTTTTACAGATTACAGGTTTAAGACTTATAGGAGGACTTTTATTACTTTACATTGTTTACAAACTTTACGTCGATGTAATTAAAGGATCTGAAAAAGAGGAAGATATTAAAGTAGATAACTCTAGTTTCTTAAAAGCGATTTGGACTGTTCTTTTAGCTGATTTCACAATGAGTTTAGATAATGTTTTGGGTGTTGCGGGTGCTGCTGGTGAACATTATGGACTTCTTGTATTTGGTTTAGTTTTATCAATTATACTGATGGCTACAGCTGCTACACTAATATCTGGATGGATTAAGAAATACAGGTGGATAGCTTGGCTTGGATTATTGGCAATTTTAGTTGTTGCAGTTGAGTTGATTTACACTGATATTAAAATATTATTCTTATAATGTATCTTCAGAAAATAAATCTCAAAAAAAAATATGCTTTGGTTACTGGCGCAGGAAAAGGACTTGGAAGAGCTTGCTCTATTGCATTGGCAGAGGCAGGAGCAACTATAATTGGATTAAGTAGGACTAAATCTGATTTAGATAAATTGGAGAATGACATCAAAAAAGTTAAAGGAAAAATCATAAAAATTCAATGTGATGTGATGAATTATCAAGATCTAAAAGAAAAATTAAATAAAATTAAAATTATTGATATTTTGGTAAATAACGCAGGGACAAATATCCCTGAACCTTTTGAAAAAATAAAACAATCAAGCATGAACTATTTAGTAGATTTAAACCTGAAAGCTGCGTTTAATGTTGCTCAATTAGTAGTTCAAAAAATGTTAAAAAATAAAAAAAGACCCGGTTCAATTATCAATATGTCTTCACAGCTTGGTCATGTAGGAATGATTGGAAGAAATGTTTATAACATGACTAAATTTGGCATTGAAGGTCTAACAAAAGGAATGGGTGTTGAATTAGCAAAAAAAAATATCAGAGTTAACTCGGTGTCTCCAACATTTGTTGAAACTCCAATGGTAAAAAGATTTTTTAAAAATAATAGGTTTAAAAAACTGGTTTTAGGAAAAATCCCAATGGGAAAAGTTGCAACTGAAAGTGATATTGCTACTACAGTTTGCTTTTTAGCATCTCCAGCTTCCTCTATGATTACTGGAACATCAATTATAATAGATGGTGGATGGACAGCTCAATAATTTATAAGATTTTTCTAGTTTTATTATTTTTAATATCTCCTATACATGCAATTGAGTTTCAAGGAAAATTTTTACAAGGCCATTTCATACTTGGTCTAACTGACCCAAACTCTAAAATTTTAGTTGGTAAAAGAGAAGTAAAAGTCTCAAAGGATGGGTACTTTGTTTTTGGAATTGATAGAGACCAAAAATATGATCTTACTTTTACGAAAATCCTTAATGGAAAAAAAACAAAATTTGTAAAAAAAGTACTAAAAAGAAAATATAACATTCAAAGAATTGATGGTCTCGAAGAAAGTAAGGTTACTCCACCTGAGTCTATGTACAAAAGAATTAAAAAAGAAAATAACGCAATAGGTGAAGCAAGAGCAATAAATTCAAATCTGCAATTTTTTAAAGAAAAATTTATTATGCCAGTTGAAGGAGTCATAAGTGGTGTTTATGGCAGTCAAAGGATTTTAAATGGTAAACCACGATGGCCACACTATGGAATTGATATTGCCGCTAAACAAGGAACGATGATTAAATCCTCTGGATCTGGAACAGTAACTATGGCAGAAAATGATTTATATTATACTGGTGGAACCGTTATAATGGATCACGGACATGGAATTTCTACAATATACTCGCACCTAGAAAATGTTTTAGTCTCAGTAGGTGATAATATTAATCAAGGAGATATTATTGGAACAGTTGGTTCAACTGGAAGATCAACTGGCCCACATCTAGATTTTAGAGTTAATTGGTTTCAAACTAGACTGGATCCAATGTCTGTTATAAATTAAATAATGCAAACATTAATACTTATAGCTTTAGTTATTGTTATAGCATGGGTTTTATTCCGCCCAATTACTAAAAAAGAGCTAGATAGATACAATAATAAAGACTGGCCAGATATGGATTTACATTAAGAATTTAAAGAAGGCTGTTTTTTCATATCTTCTTTTTTAATACCAGCAACCCTAACTGGTTTTTTCATAGCATCACGTCTAAATGGTTCACCAAGCTCTTGATTTAAAATTACTTCTATAAATGTTGTAATTCCTTTCTTTTGATCTTCACAAGATTGCTTGATAGCATTGGTAGTTTCTTCCATTGTTTTAACCGTTACACCTTTTAAACCACAGGCGTCAGCTACTTTTGCATAGCTAAGTTCTGGATCAAGCTCAGTTCCAACAAAATTATCATCAAACCATAATATAGAATTTCTTTTTTCTGCTCCCCATTGGTAATTTCTAAATATTACCATAGTTATTGAAGGCCATTCTTCTCTTGCACATGAGCTCATTTCATTCATGCTTATGCCAAATGCACCATCACCCGCAAAACCAATCACTGGTGTATCTGGACACCCGATTTTTGCTCCTAAAATTGACGGAAAACCATATCCACATGGTCCAAATAATCCTGGTGCTAAATACTTTCTTCCTTTTTCAAATGTTGGATAAGCGTTACCAATTGCACAATTATTTCCAATATCACTAGAAATTATTACATCCTCGGGCATACCTGCTTGAATTGCTCTCCAAGCTTGTCTGGGAGACATTCTATCTGAGTCTCTTTCCCTTGCCTCTTTGTTCCAAACAGTTCCCTCATCATCTTCTTCATGATCTAAACTTGATAATTTTTGTAACCATGCAGATTTAGTTTGATGAATTATATCTTTTCTCTTTTGTCTATCCTTATCACCTGCATTTGGAGATAGTTGAGCAAGTAATTGTTGAGCTACTAGTTTTGCATCTCCACAAATTCCAACTGTAACCTTTTTTGTTAAGCCAATACGATCTGAATTCATATCAACTTGAATGATACTTGCATCCTTTGGCCAATAATCCATTCCATACCCTGGTAAAGTTGAAAAAGGATTTAGTCTAGTTCCCAATGCTAAAACTACATCTGCTTGTTTAATTAATTCCATCCCAGCTTTTGAACCATTGTAACCTAAAGGCCCTGCTGCTAAAGGATGACTTCCCGGAAAGCTATCATTATGTTGGTAACCTGAACAAACTGGAGCATCTAATTTTTCAGCAAGTTTTTTACAGTCTTCAATTGCACCTCCAATAACAACACCTGCTCCAGATAGAATTACTGGAAATTTTGCATTAGATAATAGGTCAGCTGCTTTTTTTATTGCATCCACACCACCAGCTTGTCTTTCTAATCTTACAATTGGAGGAAGGTCTATATCAATAACTTGAGTCCAATAATCTCTTGGTACGTTGATTTGTGCTGGAGCTGATCCTCTAATTGCTTTTTCTATAACTCTATTTAACACTTCTGCCATTCTAGAAGGGTCTCTAACTTCTTCTTGATAACAGACCATGTCTTTAAATAAATTCATTTGTTCGACTTCTTGAAAGCCACCCTGACCCATGGTTTTGTTAGCAGCTTGAGGTGTAACTAATAATAGAGGAGTATGATTCCAATAAGCAGTTTTAATAGGTGTTACTAATCCTGTTATTCCAGGACCATTCTGAGCAATAACCATAGACATTTTTCCTGTGGCTCTTGTATAACCATCTGCAATTAGTCCACCGTTAGTTTCGTGAGCAACATCCCAGAATGTAATACCAGCATCTGGAAATATATCTGAAATTGGCATAAAGGCTGAACCAATAATTCCAAAGGCATGTTCAATTCCATGCATTTGTAATACTTTTACAAAAGCTTCCTCTGTTGTCATTTTAGTCATAAACTATAGCCTCGATAAAGTTTAAATTTAATATTTTTAAAATTCGTTTGTTAATTCTAGGGATTAATATATAAGATTTTGAAAAATTCAAACAAACAAATCGACACTATATATGGCTACAGATATTATAATCCACGACAAAAAAGATAATGTGGGCGTAGTAGTAATAGAAAAAATCAATCCAAAGCAAAATTGTTCTTGCTGGATAATGGAAGATGATAGCACTGTAAATATACACTCTTTAGACGAAATACCCTTGGGTCATAAAATTGCTATGACTGATCTTAAAGAAGGTGAAACCATTTTAAAATATGGTCATGATATTGGTAAAGTTGTAAAATCTACTAAGAAAGGTGAGCATGTACATGTTCACAATGTAAAAACTAAAAAGTGGTAAAGTAATGGAAATACCAAAAAGTTTTTTAGGTTATAAAAGAGAAAATGGAAGAGCAGGTACGAGAAATCATGTAATTATACTACCTGTTGACGATATTTCTAATGCATGTGCTGAAGCAGTAGCAAATAATATCAAAGGGACCATAGCGCTTCCACATTCTTATGGAAGACTTCAGTTTGGTGCGGATTTAGAACTTCATTTTAGAACAATGATTGGAACTGGGTGTAACCCAAATGTTGCTGCTGTAATTGTTATAGGAATTGAACCAAAATGGACTAAAAAAATTGTTGATGGAATTGCAAAAACTGGAAAACCAGTTGAGGGCTTTCACATTGAAAGAACAGGTGATATCGGAACTACAATGAAAGCCTCGAAGAAAGCTCAAGAATTTGTCATGTGGGCATCTGAAAAACAAAGAGAGGAATGTCCTTTGAGCGATCTGTGGATATCTGTTAAATGTGGTGAGTCTGATACTACATCTGGTTTAGCATCAAATCCAACAGTGGGAAACTTAATGGATAAATTGGAACCTCTAGGTGTTCACTTATGTTTTGGAGAAACTTCAGAATTAACTGGTGCTGAAAAAGTTTGCGCTACAAGAGGGGCAACAAAAGAAGCTTCAGATAAATTCTTGAAGACATGGAATGCATATAATGATTTTATATTGAAGGAAGCTACTGATGATTTATCTGAAAGTCAGCCAACAGCTGGAAATATTGCTGGTGGTCTTACCACAATTGAAGAAAAAGCGTTTGGAAACTTTCAAAAAATTGGAAATTGTAAATTTATTGATGTCTTAGAACCTGCTGAAGAACCAACTAAAGGGAAAGGTTTGTATTTTATGGATACTTCTTCGGCTGCAGCTGAGTGCGTAACACTTCAAGCAGCAGCAGGTTTTAATATTCATTTATTCCCAACTGGACAAGGGAACATTGTTGGAAATCCAATTGAACCAGTTATTAAACTAACCGCTAATCCTTTGACAGTTAAAAGTATGGGTGAACACATTGATTGTGATGTATCAAAAATACTTTCAAGAGAAATGAATTTATCAGAGGGTGGTGACGAATTAATTAAAACAACATTAAGAGTTGCTAACGGACGATTAACATGTGCTGAAGCTTTAGGTCATAAAGAATTTGTTATGACAAAACTTTATAGAAGTGCCTAATTAATTTTTTAATTTCATGATTTATAAAAAGTACTTGGTATTGATACCTGGTATAATTCTAGCTTTCATTCTTTATACTTTATCGCAAGGTATAAATAACATAGTTGGAATAGAACTAATGGGGTATACCAAAAGTCCTATTTCTACAGCAATGATTGCAATATTATTTGGTATGTTGTTTGGAAATATATTCAAAATCAGGGAAATTTTTTTAAAAGGTTTAGATTTTACTCAAAAAAATATTCTAAAGCTTGGTATTATTTGTTTAGGAATTCAACTAAAACCATTTGCATTTTTAGAATTTGGAAAAATAGCAATACCATTGATAATAATTTGTATTGTTAGTGTTTTATTAGTTATAAAACTAATAAGTACAAAAATAATAATCCCAAAACGTATGTCCTATCTTATTTCTGTTGGCAGTACTGTTTGTGGTACTACAGCAATAATGGCAATGGCTCCTGTAATAAATGCAAAAAAAAATGAAGTATCCTATGCAATTGCTAATATTACTTTATTTGGTATTATTTCAATGCTCATTTACCCTTACTTTGCTAATTTTTATTTTAATGGTGAATCATTATTCATTGGTTTGTTTTTAGGCACTGCTATACACGAGACAGCTCAAGTTGCTGCAGCTGGACTAATTTATGACCAACAATTTAACAGTCCAGAAACTTTAAATATTTCAACAGTAACTAAATTAATCAGAAATACATTTTTAATAATTATGATACCTCTATTTGCCTATCTGTATTCCAGAGGTCAATTTAAACATAAAAAATACTCATTTATTAGTATTTTTCCTTACTTTGTATTAGGTTTTATAGCCATGATAATTTTAAGAAATTTAGGTGATCACATATTCTTGGTTAACCAAAATGAAATTTGGTCAAGTACGGTAGAAAATATAAAATTTTTATCTAAAATTTTTTTAACAATGGCAATGGCTGCAATAGGTCTTTCAACAAATTTGAGGGAGATAAAAAATATGGGCTATAAGCCTTTTCTTGTAGGTTTTGTTGCTATGGGAACAGTTGGCTTAATTTCAATTGTTACAATAGAAATATTTATTAATTATATTATTTAGCTTTAATAAGTAATTTTATTTTTAAGTTTGACACAAATTTTCTCATAAATGCTGCAGCAACTCCTAAAATGATAGCAAACATAATTGTGAATAAACCATAAAAAAATGGCATCTCATTAGAAAAATCAATAATAAATTCTGAAAAAAAGTTAAGGTCTTTACTTTTAGTTGATTGAACATTATTTAAAATTTCATTAGCAAAAAAAGTGTCATAAGCAATAGCTATTCCAACAATTAATAATAATATTGCAAGTAAGGCTCGTAATCCAGAGCTATCAATTCTCTCACCAATTTTTTGACCTACTTGAACTCCAATTATTGAGCCTATAACTAACATTAAAACTAAAAGTAAATCTATTGATCCATAATTAAACGAGTGTAAAAAAGTGACTATTACGCTTACGAAAATTGTTACAAACAAAGAAGTTCCTGGAACTAATTTAGTAGGCATTTTTATTATATAAATCATTGCAGGTACTAGTATGAAAGCACCACCAATTCCCATAATAGCAGCGATAAATCCAACAATAAGTCCTATAAAAATTGGGGTAAAAATACTCTCATACAATTTTGATTTAGGAAATCTCATTCTAAGTGGAAGGCCATGTATCCAATAATGAACATGTGCCTTTTTTTTAGCTAAAACATTTCTTTTTGCCTGATCTATTTCTCTTAAACTTTCAACAAGCATCAACGTTCCAATGATTGCTAAAATATACATATAGGCTAATGAAATTACAGTATCTATTTTTCCAATACCCTTAAAATATGTGAATGTATAAATTCCTATAGTAGTTCCAATTGCACCACCAATTACTATTATAAAACCCATTTTATAATCCAAAATATTTTTTAAATAGTATGTAGTTGATCCAGATACTGATGTGGCTAAAATATTATTAGCCTCATTTGCAACAGCATAAGCAGGAGGAATACCTAAAAAAATAAGAAATGGTGTCATTAAAAAACCACCTCCAACTCCAAATAATCCAGAAAGAACTCCAACAATTGCACTTAATAAAAGTATTTCTATAGGATTAACAAATACTTGTGCTATTGGTAAAAATACTTCCATATAAACTTAAAAAATGTGGCTTAAAAATAACTTAGTTAAAAGTAACAAAAGTTCCAACTAAAATTATACCCCAGTATGCAAGTAAACTCATTAAAATGCCTACTTTAATATATGATGATTTTAATCTGGAGAGTTTATTAAAAATTTTTATTTCTGAAAGGAGCATTCTCTACGTGAATACACCCAGTAAGTAATTTGTCAAATAATTATTTAATTTATTCTAATTTTTTTTTAATAAATTGTTGCACCATAAACTTTAATAAGATTATCTTCCACACCTAGAACTAATCTACCTAAAAACTCACCAGGGAGTTCCTTGTTTGTTTGTTTTATCAAAACAGTTACGTGATCCCCTCTTCTTAAACATCCAAAAGGTTCAAAAGTTTCCTTTAAATTTACAATTAATTTATTATTTGCCCACTGTTTACCTAATTCAACTTCATTTGCTCCAAAAAGCATTTGAGTAGAGAAATCTCTTGTAAATCCACCGTAATCTTTAAGATTAGATGATTTTACTAAATTATCCCAAATTGGTTTAGCCAATTCATATATTTCATCATCAGTTTTAGATAAAATATCCATATAAATTTTTAGTTTGTGTTTTAAGAGGCTTTTTTCTTCTCGTTCTCATCCACGATATGGTAAACAGGAACCTTTTCAAGACTAAATTTACCTGTTTTAGGATCTCTTCTTGAAACTGTTAGACAGTGCCAATTTTCATCATCAAGTTTCATATGATCTCCTCTATAATAATAACCCGGCCATCTAGTTTCTTCCCTAAACATTGTGTGTTCAGTTACGCACTGAGATGTAAGAGCTCTATGTTTTAGCTCCCAAGCTCTCATTAGCTGATGATAATCTTCAGCTCCGACATTTTCTAAGTCTTCTTCTAACCAGGTCAAAAGTTCTAAACCTCTTTTAAGCATATTGGCATTAGTCATATAATTTGTAGCTATACCACCAACATATTCGTCCATAATTCTTTGTAGACGTTGTAGTCCTTGGATTGGAGATATATAACTTGGTGAAACTGTTCCGCCAGTTATTTCATTTTGAGCAACTTTGTAAGTTTCAAGTGGTTTATAAACTTTAACTTTAAAATCTTCACATTGTTTATCTGAGACCTTTAAACCCTCAGCTTTTTTATCCTCAATATATTTAACGGCAGCTTTTGCAGCTAATCTGCCCTCTGTAAATGATCCAGAGGAAAATTTGTGTGCACTCCCACCCACAGTGTCTCCTGCACCAAATAGACCATCAATTGTTAGCATTCTATTATAACCCCAGAAATATTCAGGAGGAGATAAATCTTCAGGCCCACTAACCCAAGCTCCTGAGCAAGTTGCATGTGAACCCATTACATATGGTTCTGATGTTGTTAATTCAGGATTTGTATATTTTGGATCAATATTTTGAGATGCCCAAACTACAGCCTGACCTACAGTCATCCCTAAAAAATTTTCCCAACCTACTGTTTCTAAATGTGGGTCTTGGAATGCCTCAGTAGTAACCATTTGTATTGGCCCACCACCTGCCATAGTTTCTTGAATAAATGCGTGATTTCTCAAACAAGTTGGTGTTGGGTGATGATCAATGTATTCACCCACTAATTCTTTAGTTTGATCATACCATTTTTTTTCATAATTTTCGCCATTAGCATTTTGAGTATAAGTCTTTAAATGTAAGAAATAGGCACCAACAGGACCATAACCGTCTTTGAATCTGCACAAAACAATTCTGTTTTCCATTTGTGTCATTTTAGCTCCAGCAGCAATTGGTAATGCATAAGCTGAACCATTGCTCCACGGCGCATACCAAGTTCTACCCATCCCTTCTCCAACAGCTCTAGGTTTAAAAATATGAGAGGCTCCGCCTGCTGAAACAATTACAGCTTTCGCTCTAAAAACATGAAAATCTCCAGTTCTCATATTAAATCCTACAGCACCACCAACTCTATTTTCTTGAGCTTCATCCATTAAAAGATGAGTAATCATTATTCTGTTATAAATTTTATCTGCAGATTTTTTTGCTGCCTCTGCAACAATTGGCTTATAACTTTCACCATGTATCATTATCTGCCACTTACCTTCTCTTAAATATCTTCCGGTTTCCTCGTTCTTCATCATAGGAAGACCCCATTCATCAAACATATGAACTGTAGAATCTACGTGACGAGCCATGTCGTAACCTAAATCTTCTCTTACCATTCCCATTAAATCATTTCTTGCATATCTAACATGATCTTCTGGTTGATTTTCACCCCACTGCATTCCCATGTAACAATTGATTGCATAAAGTCCTTGTGCGACAGCACCACTTCTATCTATGTTAGCTTTTTCAACACAAACAATTTTCATGTCTCTGCCCCAGTGTCTTGCTTCAAAAGTAGCACCTGTACCAGCCATACCACCACCAACAACTAGAATATCACAATCCTCGTAATGTGTTTTATGCTTTGCCATTAATAATAAACACCTTTTTTAAAAGAGTCTTTTGGAACACTTGGTAGTTCACCATCGATATTAAGTCCTTCTGGCTCAGTATATAATCTTTGAGAATTAATTTCTCCTTGATTGGGTTTATCACCTTCAGCTAATTTGGGAATAAATTTCCCCCAAGGTTTTGTTGTTATTGGTGAGACAAAGTCCTTAGTAGTTCCATTTCTAAATTTAATCTTCCATGAAATAGTACCTTTTTCTTCTTCTCTTCTAACTCTTACACTGTGGCCCATCGGAGCAAAGTCAGCATAACCTCTGACATCAATTGCGTGATTAGGACAAGCTTTTACACACGAATAACACTCCCAACAAAAATTAGGCTCTATATTTTTTGCACGTCTTATGTTTTCATCAATGTGCATTATATCTGAAGGGCAAATATCTACACAGTGACCACATCCGTCACATCTAGTCATATATACAAAAGTTGACATAATTTAATTATTTCCTTTTTTTATTATCATATTAATAATGTTTTGGCTGTTCTCTTTTTATACCTAAGCCAAATTGCTCAGGTGCGTCTGCTGGTGGTGGTAGATTGTCCCTTGACCCATCTGCTTCTGCCAAATTTTTTTGTATCGCTGCTCCAGGTTTATAAAACATATGAGCAAACTTAGACCAGTAAATTCCTCCAAATAAAATTAAATTTGAAACTACAAATAAAGTTAAAAATAAATACGATAATCCAGTTTGTCCATTGAACTGAGTATATGACCATAGCAAACCAAAAGTTGCACAAGCTAATAGAGCTAAAACAAATAAGTCTGCTTTAATAATCCTGTACCATGGATGTGCTTCTGCGGAAACATCCACTCTTAAAAAAAACCAGAACCAATATCCACCAACACATGTTAGTATTGCTCCTATGTGCCATATCATAGACCAAATAGTTGAAGATGACTTTTCTGCACCTGTGTAGCCAAAAACTAAAACAGCAGATGCAACCCAAAATAAAATCGTACCATACATGCCAAGTACATGAGCTAACCTTCTTTTGCCAAACCCAAGCTCAGAGGTAGTGCCGATGTCGTAAACTGTTGTCTTTGCAACGATAGATACTTTTTCCCCTACTCCAAGTTCTTTTGTTGCATTAAGTTTTGCTTTTTTAGCATTATTAAAAAAATATGTTAAGTTCCTGTGAGAAATCATTTGGATGATTGTTCCAGCTGCAATCAATACTACCATAGCAATAATAAAACTTTGCATCGCAATTGGAGAAACTGTCTCTGCTAAAGTAGAAAATGGATTTGTATTTAACATTTTACCCTTAAACTAAATTATTTTGGTCTAATTTTAAAGATTTTCTAATCTAGTTAAATCATCATATCAACATAAACTATTGGTTATTTTGTCCTTAATAACAACTTAGAATTTATATTTTTCGTTTGTAATGTTGATTTTTAGGAATTGCAAACCTAACTTCACCTTGGGGATTCTCTGCATCTCCTTCTCTTAAGGTTGTTATATGAATATTACAATGTATAATAGATTGACCTTAAATTTTTCCAGCATTTATTCTAATATTAAATGCTTTAACAGTTTTATCTTTTGCGGTGATTTCATTCTTTATTTTTTTATAAGATTATTACATGCTTCTAACTTATCGTTAGTTAAATCAAAAAAATCACAGAAATGCCTTTTAGGGATAATTAGTTAATGAAGATTAGAGACGGGATATGTATCGTAACTTGCATATGTTAGCTCATTTTCATTAGCAATATCACTTATTTCAGAATTACAAAAATGGCAAGGATTGTTGTGATCTTTCACCATCACTTAATACCTTGGGTATTTTTTTGCAGCTAATGAATAATAATTATTTAGTAAATTAAAAGTTTTTAAACTTTTTCTTTTCCATCCAATTTTATCTACAGTCTTGACAGAGGCGACACCTTTGCCCGAACCTATCAAAATAATTTCATCATATTTTAACAATGTATCAATCATTATATCTTTTTTAATTATTTTTTTTATTTTGGTCTCAAAAAATTTATAAGTAATTCCTTTGTAACAATTTTTTGCAGGTGAATATAATTTATTGTTTCTTACGAAAAAAATGTTTGAAGTACCAGTTTCAAATATTTTTTTATCGGAACATAATCCGATATCAGATCTAGAGTTATCCATTTTAGATAAATATTTTAAAATTTCTTTATATTTAAGATTTTTATATTCAGGTTTTTCTCTTTTTAATTTAACAAGTTTTAAATTGAAATCAATTTTTGATTTAATTCTTTTCCTAAAAGATATTGATATTATTTTTTTATTTACCGCAACTCTCAACAAATGGTTATAATTTTTTTTAGAATCTAAATTTGATTTAATTAATTTATTAATATCTTTTTTAATTGAAGATTTAAAAATTTTGTATTTTTTTATTGATTTTAATAAATTTTGAATATGTTCTTTAAAAAAAAGAATTTTTGGTGTTGAGCCATATATCCACATAGTTGTAAATACTCCATGGTCACCCCAAAGATCTTGAAATTCTACCTCTTTAAGATCTTTAAGCTGATAAGATTTTTTTAATAAGTAGGTTACCATTTACAGTTAAAAAAGATTCAGGGTGAAATTGAAATCCATAAATTTTATCAATGTTATTTTCTAATGCCATTGCTGAACCTGAAATAGCACATCTCATGGTTATGTCAAAATTTTTAGAATAAAAAGGTTCTTCTAACTTTAAAGAATGGTAACGACCTACCTTATAACTATTTTTATTTTTAAAAATAGAATTTTTACTTACAACTTTAACTTTAGACTGGAACCCATGATAAATTTGTTTTTGTTGTACTATTTTTGCACCCTCACAGAATAATATTTGTTGAAATCCTAAACAAATTCCAACTATTCTTTTTTTTCCTTTAAAATTTTTATAGATCCTACTAGTTATTGGATAATCTTTTGGAGATCCAGGTCCTGGTGATAAAACAATTGTTGACGCTCTTTTTAAATATCTAATATTAATCTCGTCATAATTTGTACATTTAACTTTATCAAACAAAGATAATTGATGTACTACATTGTGAGTAAATGAGTCTTTATGATCAATCACATATATCATTTGAATAAATCTATTAGAGCTTTTGCTTTTATAAAATTTTCATTAAATTCATGATTAGCATTACTATCTATTACAACACCAGATGCGACTGAAATTTCTGAAATATTTTTATAATTTAGTATTGAGCGAATAATAATATTAAACTTCATATCTCCATTAAATTTTATATATCCAAAACTTCCTGTGTAAATATTTCTGTTTTCCTTTTCTTGGTTATTTAAAAGATTTAATGTGCTTACTTTAGGACAACCTATTACAGAACCACCAGGCATCATTGATTTAACTATATCAATGGTTTTTACGTTTTCACTCAACTTGCCTTTTATCAAACTTACATAATGAAAAAGATCCTTGTATTCCTCTATAGTTTTTTCTTTTTTGATTTTAACAGATCCTGGAACACATATCCGCGATAAATCACTTCGTTCCATATCAACAATCATATTATGCTCCTTTGTCTCTTTAATGTTTTTCCTAAAGTATTGAAGAGCTTTACTTTTATTAAGACTTGCATTTTTCTTAAGAGTGCCTGCAATTGGTTTAGTAATTATTGATCTTCCTTTTTTCTCAATTAAAGTCTCAGGCGAACAGCTAATAACTGAATAATTTTTATCTTTAATCATAAAAGCCTCTGGAGCAAGATTGGATTGAGATAAACGACAAAAAAAATCTAGAGGATCTATTTTTGATTTATTTTTATACTTAGTACAAATTTTAATTTGATAGGTTTCACCTTGTTTAATTTTTTTTTTAAACTTATTAAAAATTTTTGTATAATTTTTCCTATTAATATTTATTTTGAATTGTTTACTTTTTTTTTCTTTTGACGGAGATTTAAAAGATAAATTTTCACTTAAGCTTATTAAAGTTTCAGGTTTATAAAATATTCCCTTAGGAAAAAAGTTAGTTTTTTGCTTAGGAAATTTAATACCAATTAAGTAATTTAATATTTCGTATCCAAAAAAACCAATATAAAGATCTGTTTTTTTAATTTTTTTTTTATTTGAAAAATTTATCTTTAAAAAATTATTAACATTATTATTTGATAAAATAATTTTTTTTGAAAAATCTGTAAATAAATCAAAGCCCTTTGATGTTTTGTATATAACATAGGGTTTAGCGGATAAATTAATATCGTTTAAAATTTTATTAGTATTCAATTTAGTTTATTTTTAATCTTAGCACTGGTTCTTCTTTTATAGGTAAATGAATTATTGCAGCGAAAATTGATAATGCAATTGCCAAATACCACGCATAATCATAAGAACCATAAATATCATGAAATAAACCGCCTAGATAAGCTCCAAAAAATGATCCTATTTGATGACTTAAAAAAACAATTCCATATAATAAACCTAAATATTTTGTTCCAAACATATGAGCGACAATTCCACTTGTGGCTGGTACAGTTGACAACCACAAGAAACCAAAACTAGCACCAAAAATAAAAGCATTAATATTGCTGGCTGGTAAGAATATAAATAATATAATTGATAATCCTCTTAAAGAATAAATAAAACTCAAGATAATTTTTTTACTTATCTTAGTTGATAAATAACCACTCAAAAGTGAACCAAAAATATTAAATAATCCAATCAAAGATAATATTGCAGCCGCAGTCCAGCTTTCTAATCCTCTATCAATCACATAAGTAGGTACATGTGTGCCAACTAATGTAATATGAAATCCGCACACAAAAAAGCCAGAGACTAAAAGAATATAACTTTTTGAGGCAAATGCTTCTTTAATTGCTTCTATAGTACTTTGAGAATTTGGTGTTTCAATACTTTGTTCTAATGAAGGAGATCTTACAAAATATGAGACTATTAAACCTATAAATAATGCAAAAAGGAAGGCAATTAATGTAATTTGCCATCCATTTTCACTAAGTGAATAAGTTGTTAGCAGTGGTGATAAAAAATATCCAAAAGAACCTATTGCTGTTACTAAACTCATTGCAATTGTTCTATTTGATAAAGGGAAATGTTTACCCACTATAGCCATTGGAATACTAATAGCAGTACCACCTAATCCAATACCAACTAAAATACCCATATCTATTTGAAAAAATATTCCTGTGTTTGGACCCGCGTAAAGAAAATAAATACCTGCTATAAAAAAAACAAATGCTAATGCTATAGCTTTATGTCCTCCATATTTATCTGCTATTGCACCAAATATAGGACCAGTAAGTCCCCACATTAACATTTGTAGCCCTATTGACAGTCCAGCCTCTGTTAAAGAAATACCCAGATCATCTTTGAAATCCATAAAGAATAAGCCAAAAGTTTGTCTTATACCTAAAGATATTAAGACTACCACACAAGCAGCTATTAAAGTTATTAAAGCTGTTTTATTTCTAATAAATTTATCTGTGCTCATAGAAAATTACTTTAAGTGTTTTAAAGCTTGCTTAATATCAGCGATAAGGTCGCTAGGATCTTCTAATCCAATATGTAATCTCACTAAATGTTCATCTTTTGCTAATTTAAAAAACTTTCTTATTCCAATTTCTCTATGCTCTTGATGTAAAACTAAACTTTCGAAGCCACCCCAACTATAACCATAGCCAAAAAGTTTAAGTGAATTAACAAATTTTCTTACAGAACTTATATTTTTACACTTTATTTTTAAACCCATTAATCCAGAAGCACCTGAATAGTACTTTTTCCACATCTTATAATTGTAAGAACCTTTTTTATAAGGATAAAGGAGTTTAATTTTTTTAAATCTAGATAGAAATTTTGCAACTTTTTCTGAATTTTCTCTATGTCTATCTAGTCTTATATCTAAAGTTCTTAATCCTCTTGTAATCAAGTAAGCATCATCAGGGCCAAGTCTCAAACCTGTAATCCTCTCTGCAGCTTTAACTTTAGAAAATACTTTTTTACTTACTGCTAAAGATCCTCCCATAACGTCTGAATGACCTGAATAATATTTTGTTGCAGATACAATTGACATATCAAATCCAAGTTTTATGGGTTTTAAAAAGTATGGTGTCCCCCATGTGTTATCCATCGCAGTTAAAATTTTATTTTTTTTGGCAATTGAAAGAATTTTTCCTAAATCTTGAAAGTCAAATGAATTACTTCCTGGATTTTCTACAAAAATTAACTTGGTTTTTTTTGTAATATTTTTTTCTAAAGTTTTAAGGTCATGAGGATTGTAAAAAGTTGTTTTAATATTAAAATCTTTTAAAAAATTTTCGGTTAATATTCTTGTTGGACTATAAAGTGGATCTGCTGCAATAATTTCATCTCCAGGCCTGGTAACACTAAATATAGCTAAAAAAACTGCCCCAAAACCTGTTGGAGTTGTAAAAACATGATAACTTTCCTCAAGCTTGGTTAAAATTTTTTGCAAAATATAAGTAGTTGATGTGCCCTGTCTCGCATAATCATAATGACCCCCAATAGGATTTTTTTGAGCTTTTGCTTGAGTTTTTCTTATATCTTTAGTTGATTTAAATATAATTGTTGAAGCTCTAACTACTGGTGGGTTAACTGATTGATTGTGAAAATCTTTAGCTGCATGTTTAAGAAAAGTCTTGAATGAGCTACTCATAATAAAATTTGATATGTTTAAAGGACAATGCTATATCCCATGAAAAACGTCAATATAATTAAAATAGGATTGAATGAGTTACCCAAAAAAACATAGAGGTCGAAGAAAACAAGGCTCAAAAAAAAGAAGAGCTAAAAGAAAAAATAAAAAGAAGTAAACAGGCTTCTATTCTTTAATCCACCCACCACCAAGAACTTTATACCCAAATTGATCTTTGTTATAAAAAACACAAGCTTGTCCTGGTGAAATGCCATCCTCTGGTAAGCTTAGATTAACAATCCCTGTTTTATTATCTTTTAAATTTATATTTGCTTCTAGCAAGTCTCCTGTTGATCTTACTTTCACAAAAATTTTTTTTTCTAGATCCGTTTTCGGAGCTAGTAAATTAATATTTTTTAGAGAAATCGTTTTTTTCCCTAGTTTCTCTTTTGGTCCAACAATTATTTCATTTCTATCAGAATTAATTTTTAGTACATAAAGAGGCTCTATATCTGATACCTTTATTCCTTTTCGTTGACCTATTGTAAAATTAATAATTCCATCATGTACTCCTATAACCTCTCCATTTAAATTCTTGATATTTCCTTTTTGAAAAGAGTCAGGTCTAAATTTTTGTATAACTGATGCATAATCACCATTTGGAACAAAGCAAATGTCTTGGCTATCAGGCTTATCAGCAACATTCAAATCTAAATTTTTGGCAATTTCTCGAGTTTTATCTTTTAATATTCCACCCAAAGGAAATCTCAAATAATCTAATTGCTCTCTAGTTGTATTAAATAAAAAATAACTTTGATCTCTAGTTTGATCAATAGCTCTATACATATTTGTAGTATTTTGTTCTGTAATACTTTTTACATAATGACCAGTAACCAATGCATCTGCATTAAGATTTTTTGCTACCTCAAATAAGTCTTTAAATTTTACTGTTTGATTACATTGCACACAAGGGATAGGTGTTTCACCTTTTAAATAACTTTCAACAAAATTATTTATTACACCTTGTTTAAATTTATCCTGATAATATAAAATTTTATGTTCAATGTCTAATTTATGAGCCACACGTTTAGCATCCATAATATCTTGACCTGAACAACATTGTTTAGAAGCTGCTACTTCTTTACCATCATCGTACAATTTTAATGTAATACCTATAACTTTATAACCCTCTTTTTTCATCATACCTGCAACAGTGGACGAATCTACTCCGCCAGACATAGCAACAACTATGGTGGTATCAGATGGTTTTTTGTTAAAACCTAAAGAGTTTATTTCTTTGCTCATAAGGTGGTATTTATACTGATTTACAATATAAGTTAAATTAAATGATTTTAGATTATGAACCAGGTGACAAAGTCACTAATCCAGACAAAAAAGAATGGGGTATAGGGCAGGTGCAATCTATAATAAATGACAAAGTAACTGTAAATTTTGAAAATGCTGGAAAAAAAGTAATTAATGCAAAAAATATCGAACTTAGAAAATTAGGAAAATAATAAAATGGATTTAAGAAAGATAGTTGAGGATTTGATTAAATGTTTTTTAACTGCTGGAGATTTAGCTATCGAATTAAGAAAAAAAGGCTTAATAAAAAAAATTAAATCAGACAATACGCCTGTTAGCAATGGTGATTTAGAAGTAAATAATCTTATTTCAAAAGTAATTTCTAAAATAACTCCAGAAATTCCAATCATTTCCGAGGAAAGTTTAGAGAATAAAGACAAATCAAATTTAAAGAATTTTTGGCTTATAGATCCAATTGATGGAACGTATGATTACATAAATAATTTAGAAGAATTTACAATTAATGCTGGATTAATAATGGACAATAAACCAGTTGCAGGTTTAATTAATGCACCTGCTAAGAAGAGAATGTTTTACTCTTATGCAGAGAGTAATGCTTATGAACTTTGTAATGGAAAGACATCAAATCTTAGTAGTTCAATAGCAAAAAATAATGGACCAATTAAGTTTATATCTTACTCTAATAAAATCAAACCTGAGATACAAAAAATATATGATGAATTAGGAGTAAAGAAAAATATTAGAATGAAAAGTTCTCTCAAATTTTGTGTGGTTGCAACAGGTGAATACGATGGTTATGTTGCCGAACCAAGAGCGTATGAATGGGATATAGCAGCAGGTCATGCAATTTTAAATCATGCAGGTGGGAAGATTACTGATTTTAATGGAAATGAAATTTTATATGGTAAACCTGATTTTAGAAATACGAGTCTTATATTGAAAAGCAAAACTATATTGTAATGGATGATCAGCTAAGAATTATACTAATAATAATAGTATCTGTTTCTATTTTTGGTTTATTAGTTTTTGTATTAGTCAAAAATTATATTAGAAATAAAATTAATCAACTAGTAGAAGATGAAGACAAAAAAAATTTAGAGTAAATTTATAATTTTTAGAAATTCATCTTTTTCTATATCCATTACCTTTTTTGAAGTTTCAAAATCAAAACCATTCCTTGCCAAAAGCGAAATATCCTTTTTGTAAAATAAAGTTCTATTATTTTCAGTTCTTGCTGGTCCAATTCTTTTTTTTTTACAAATTTTTATTGCAGAAAAAAAATCTTGGTCACTGTTATCTTCTTTAATTTTTTCTACAGTATCTTTAATAAACTCACTATCTATTCCTTTTCCCATAAGATAATTACGAATTTTATTTAATGAATGTCCTCTTTGAACCATGCTTTTTGCTTTGCTTTCGGAATAGAATTGATCATTAATAAATTTATTTTTTTCAAGATCAGACAAAACAATATCAATTAATTTATTAACATCCTTTTTTCTTGAGTCTGTTGCAGAAAGTTTCATATATTTTTTTAAAAGATAGGTTTTAAGTTGTTGTTTAGAGGGAGCATATTTATCAACATATGCAAATGCAAAACTTCTCATCTCATCTACAGTGACCTGAAGTGTTTTTTTTTTATTTCTTATAGGAATCATCGTAAGATTGAATATAATATATTATATGATCGAACAAATTTTTACTTATTTTACAATTGAAACACTTTATATGTGGATTAATTTAGGAGTTCTGCCTTTCTGGCTTATATTAATTTTTTTTCCTCAATCATACCTAAGTAGATTTTTTGTGACTTCAATTTTTCCTTTTATAATACTGAGCGGTGTTTATATTTTTATTCTCTATAAATCATTCTTATTTGGTTACGATTTTGATGGGAATTTCAATCTATATTTAGGATTGAATGAATTATCAAGATTGTTTGAAGATTCTCTATACTTGATGATCTTCTGGACTCATTTTATTGCTATCAATTTATTTGTTGGTGGATGGATAGTAAAAGACTCTCAAAAATTTTCTATTAATAAAATTTTATTGTCAATTCCATTGATAATTACCTATTTAATCGGTCCTCTTGGAATTTTTATTTATTGGATAATCAGAATTTTTTACGCAAAAAGAATAAATCTTTATGAGTAATCATATAGATTTTTATTTTGATATTATAAGCCCTTATGCCTTCATAGCTTATAAAAATATTAATAAAATCAAGAGCATTAAATTTAATTATAAACCTATTTTATTAGGTGGATTGCATAATTTAGTTGAGATAACCGCTCCAGCTTTCAATAAATTCAAATTAAAAAATATGAAAAATGATTGTGAATTAATTTCAAAAAAAAATAAAATAAATTTTAAATGGAATTCAAAATTTCCACTCAATTCACTTAATATTATGAGGGGCTACTTATTTGTAGAAGAGAACAAAAAAAAAGAATATTTAAATAATTTTTTTAATGCTTATTGGCAAGATGATATAAATCTAACCAGCTTAGAAAATATTACTAAATTATTAGATAATTTAAGTATAGATCACAAACAATTTTTTGAAGGTATTAAAAAACAAGAAATTAAAGATGAATTAAAAAATATTACAAATGAAGCCTTCAAAAAAGATATTTTTGGAGCACCGACATTTGTCGTGAATAATAAAATATTCTGGGGTCAAGATAGATTAGAATATGCTTTAGAAGAATTAAATAATAATTAAACTATTTTAAACTTACTATTTCTCAAAGCTCCAAATCCACCATCTATATGTGAAACTTTTTCAAAACCCATATCTTTTAATGTTTTTGCAGCAAGAGCTGACCGTAACCCTCCAGCACAAAACAATACCATTTCTTTTGATTGGTCAAGTTTACCTTGTTGAAAATAAGGACTATTTGGATCCAACCAAAATTCCATCATTCCTCTTGGTATGTGATGAGAGTTCTCTATACGACCTTCTTTTTCTAATTCACGCACGTCTCTAATATCAATTAGATTACAAATATTATCCTCGACCATTTTAAATGCCTGATCTGTATCAATTGTTTTTATTTCTTTCAGTGCTTCTGCAACTAAGGACTGCGCTGATTTTATATTCATAATTTTATATAAATTATCTCAAAATCAATATAATTCTAGAAAAATATGTTAAAGATTAATACAAAAGCACCTTCATTTACAGCTGTATCAACTTCAAAAAATAATTATTCATTAAAAGATTCTTTTGGTAAATATGTTGTTTTATATTTCTATCCTAAAGATAATACCCCGGGTTGCACAATTGAAACTAATGATTTTAATAAACTTCTACCAAAATTTAGCAAATTAAATTGTGAAGTTTATGGAATTTCAAAAGATAGTTTAGACAGTCACTTAAAATTTAAAGATAAATACAAGATTAAATTTGACCTTTTGGCTGATAAAGATCTTAAAATATTAAAGAAATATAAAGTTTGGGGTAAGAAAAAATTTATGGGTCGAGAATTTATGGGTACAATTAGATCTACTTATTTAATTGACAAAAAAAAATGTAATTATTGAGGCTTGGGAGAATGTTAAAGTCAAAGATCATGCTAAAGAAGTCCTTGAAACACTCAAAAGTATTTCAAAATAAAAAGGCCCCTTTCGGGGCCTTAAATTAACTAACTAGAGAGAGATATTTAGCCAATCTTTTTTTTAAGGAGCTCTTCAATGAGATAACGACATGGAGATCGAAGAGCCCCTATATTGCATGCAATTAGTCTCGTATTGCGTATGCTATTACACCAGTTTCTGTTACGTCAGTACCTTTGGACTCAGCTTCTTTACTTAGTCTAATTCCAAATGTAGCTTTCATAATTGAGAACACAATGTATGACACAACAAATACAAAAATGTTAATTGATAGTACACCAATTATCTGTGCACTAAAGTTTGCATCAGTGTTTGTAAGTGGCACTGCAAGTGTTCCCCATATTCCAGCAAACATGTGAGCTGGAATTGCACCTACAACATCGTCAAGTTTGAAACTGAACAATAATTTAGTTCCAAATACAACGATTAAACCACCTATTGCTCCAATGAAAATTGCAGCTAATGGTGTTGGCGCTAATGGTTCAGCAGTTACTGCTACCAATCCACCGATTGCTCCGTTTAACATTTGTACAACATCTGTTTTACCATACATTAATCTTGTTATTGTTGCTGCAGCCATTACACCACCACAAGCTGCAAGATTTGTATTGATAAAGATTCCTGATACAGCCACTGCATCATCAAATGTCCCAATAGCTAATTGAGATCCACCATTGAATCCAAACCAACCTAACCATAGGATAAATACACCTATTGTTACAAGTGGAATTGAAGAAGCAGCAAAAGGTTTCATAGCTTTTGCTTCACCTTTACTGTCAAATCGTCCAGCACGTGATCCAAGTAACATTATTCCAGCTAGTGCTGCTGCACCACCTGTAGAGTGTACTAAAGTTGAACCAGCGAAATCTGAAAAGCCAAGCTCTGCTAACCAGCCTCCACCCCACTGCCAACCCATCACAATCGGATAAATAATTCCAGCTAAGATTGCTGCGAAAAGAAAGAACGGCCAAAGTTTTACTCTTTCAGCCATTGCTCCTGAACAAATTGAAACTGTTGTTGCACAGAAAACCATTTGGAAATACCAGTCAGAACCATCTGCATATCCAGTGTCTACTGAACTTGCATCTGACCATGGAGTAAATGTTCCAATGTATCCACCTTCTGGAATTCCATACGCTAAGTTATATCCAAACAACCAAAACATGATACCTGCAATTGAGTAAAGACCAATGTTCTTTGCACAAATTACTGAAACACTTTTAGAAGTAACCATGCCAGATTCTAGCATTGCAAAACCTGCTGCCATGAACATGACCATGAAACCACACATTAAAAAAAGTAGTGAATTGAATATAGCTTGAACTTCAGCAGAAACAGTTGTCTCTGCCATTCCCGCACTACTCATGTTTAATAAAATTATTAAACTTAAAATTGGTGCGGATATTTTTTTTATTAATTTAGTCATAAGACCTCCACTGTTAGAGATATGGTTATATTTTTTATTAAAATTTTAAACTAACGCTGATTAGGAAAACTGGGTATGCGGTATTTGCATATAGAAACAGCCCTAACGTGTATATTTTTCATTAGGGCTGTTAAAAAAATTATTATCTATTGAATACTTCTTTTAAAGCTTTAGCTGGTAAAAATTTTACTTTTTGGGAAGCAGCGATCTGAATTTGCTCACCTGTTCTTGGGTTTCTTCCAACTCTAGCTTTTCTTTTAGCTACTTTATAAGTACCAAATCCTGCGATTTTAACTGAATCATCGCCTTTCAAAGCATCTAAAATAGTATTGGTAATTGTATCAAATGTTCTCTCCGCATCAGCTTTGCTCAAGTTTAGCGAGCCTGAAAGCTTAGCAATTAATTGTTTTTTGTTCATTTTAGCTCCGGTTTTGTTGGTTAAGATTTATACTTGTCATAAACCCTGATAAATCAAGCTTTTTTTTAGTGTTAAAAGACTTTTATAGCACAAGATGTAGTAAAATTTAAATTAAGTGTTGATTTTACTGTATTTTTTACCTTAAGAAAATTTTATTAACTAAATAAACCTAGATCTTTAAGATCATTAAAGGTTGTGAAAAACATCAATGATAGCAACATAAACATTCCGATTCGAAAAAAAGCTTCTTGGGTTTTCTGTGATAAAGGACGGCCTAAAACCTTTTCAAATGCGTAAAACATCAAATGACCTCCATCAAGCATAGGTATTGGAAATAAATTAATTAGACCTAAACTAATAGAAATATAGGCCATCATATTAATAAAAGCTAACACTCCAAAATTTGCAACTTGTCCAGAAATTTTGGCAATTCTTATTGGACCTCCAAGTTGAGAAGTGTCTGCTTTTCCCAATATCATACCACCAATATATTTCAATGATGCGGTACTGACATAATATACTTCATTAGCCGCGTGATATAATGCTTGAGCAGGACCTAATTTAACATGATTAACCTCATTGTTATATGCACCAAGTTTTATTCCAACCATTCTTTTATTAATTTTATTTCCTAATCCATCTTCGCCTTCCACAATATTAGGTTTAATTTTTAATATTAATTCATCGTAAGATCGTTTAACTTTGAAATCTATATAGTCTCCTGTTGACATAGTAATAAATTTAGAAACTTCCATTATGCTTATGACCTCATTTCCATCTATTTCTAAAATTACATCTTGATTTTTAAGTCCACCCATCATAGCTGGACTCTCTTTTTGAACTTCATTAATAACTGCTGGTGTAAAGTCTTTACCAATAAATATATAAATTGAAAAAAATATAACTAAAGCCAACAAAAAATTAGCTAAAGGTCCACCAAAAACTATTAATACTCTTTGGTAAAGCGGTTTTAAAATAAATAATTTATCTCTTTCTTCCTCGTTATATTTTTCAAGTATTTCTTGGTGGTCTGATTGAGAGTATACGTTCCTATCACCAAAAAATTTAACATAGCCACCCAATGGTATAGCGCATATTTTCCACCTAGTGCCTGATTTATCATTCCATCCAAACAGCTCCTTTCCAAAACCTATAGAAAAATCAGTAACACCTACTCCATATTTTCTTGCAAAATAATAATGTCCAAACTCGTGTATAAAAACAACAACAAGAATTAAAATTAAGAAAGGTATTATATAACTGAGCATTTACTTACTTTTTATCTGATTTTGAATATACTCTCAATATGATTAATAATGATTGGTTGTATTTGACGCAAAATCCTATAACGATCCGAATAAGTCTTTAAATAAACCAAAATGAACAATTTTAATGAACTTTTAATAGAAAAAAAACTTAAAAAATCAATTCAATTTGCTGATTTTAAAATTCCTACCCCAATTCAAAGTCAATCAATTCCAATAAGTCTTGAGGGTAGAGATATTTTAGGGACTGCTCAAACTGGGACTGGTAAAACATTAGCTTTTACAATTCCAATGCTCAATAAATTAATTTTAGACAAGAAATCTATGGCGCTAATTGTATGTCCTACTAGAGAGCTAGCGTCTCAAGTAATGCAAACTGTGCTTAAATTAAATGTAAGAGAAATTGGAATAGGCAACGCATTACTAATTGGTGGTGAGAGCATGCAAAAACAGCTTCGAAAATTAAATAAGAGAGCAAGAATAATAGTTGGAACACCTGGAAGAATAAACGATCATTTAAAAAGAAAAAGTTTAGATCTCTCAAGGGTTAACTACTTAGTTCTTGATGAAACAGATCGAATGTTAGACATGGGTTTTACTCCACAAATTGAGTTAATTTTAAAATTTGTTCCAAAAAACCATCAAACGTTATTGTTTTCAGCTACTTTGCCCAATGATATTTTAAAAATATCTCAAAAATATCTTAAAAATCCTGAACGAATTTCTGTTGGATCAATATCCACTCCTATCGATAAAATTAAGCAAGAAACTTTTCAAGTTAATCAAGACAAAAAATATCACGAACTAATTAATCAATTAGTTGAGAGGAATGGTTCAATTTTGGTTTTTGTTAGAACAAAACATGGGGCAGATAAAATTGTTAAACGTTTAAAATACGATGGCCATAAGGCAGATGCTATTCACGGGAACTTAAGACAAAGCAAAAGAGAACGAGTAATAAAAGGATTTAGAGATGGCAATAATAGAATACTAGTAGCAACAGATGTTGCTGCACGCGGATTAGATATTCCAGTTATCAAACATGTTATTAATTACGATCTACCACAAGTTCCTGAGGATTATATTCATCGAATAGGACGAACCGGTAGAGCTGGTAAAGAAGGATCAGCTTTAACCTTTTTAACACCAAGTGATCGACCGATGTGGAATGCTATAAGTAAATTAATAGATCCTAATTTTAAGCCACCAAAAAAAAGCCCTAAAAAAAGTTTTAGAAAACATAAAAAAGGTAAGGGTTCATTTAACAAAAAAGGAAAATTTAAGGATAATAAGAGGAGTAACTTCAAAGAAAAAAAGAAATTTTTTAAAAAAGATAAAAATAAAAAATTAAAATTTAAAGAAAAAAAAAAATTTTTTGGGTTTACCAATAATCCTAAATATTTTGGTAAAAAAACAGATAATGTAGTTGAAAAAGAAGATAACAGATCCTCTTTTAAAGGAAGAAAAAAATTTAAAAAAAGACAAAGACCTAAAAAATTTTCATTTAGAAGACACAAAAGGAAATAAGATTTAGTTCAAAATCTTTTGTATCAATGATGCTGAATTGTTTGTAGGTTTATTCGCATCCTTTGAAACCTCATGAAAAACAAGTTCAGGAACTTTACGTTCATTCAAAAAGGCTGAGCCCTGTAGCTCTAAATTTAAATAACGGTTAACATCTGCTTGATTAAGTATTACAGGCTGACGGTGATGAATTTCTTTAATATTTTCTTTTGCTTCTTCTGTAATTAAACAAAATTGGTCCTCTTCAAAAATACCTGCAAAATAAATTACATTAGTATCTTTTCTAAAAAAGTAATGAGGAGTTTTTTTATTCTCTTCCCTCTTCCATTCATAAAAACCATCTGCAACAGCAACACATCGATGATTTTTAATTAGTTTTTTAAAAGAAACCTTTTCATCAATCGTTTCTAATCTTGCATTAATCAATGCTTTAAATTCTTTGTCTTTTGCCCAACCAGGGACTAATCCCCACTTTAAAGCCTCTAAAGTGTTACCGTTTTTATATTTTTTTATCACTGGAAGTTTTTGATAAGGATGAGCGTTATAATTGACTGTATCCTCAACTTGAATAGCAGATTTTACTAAAGAAGAAGTTTTAGTAACTGGATTTTTAACAACATACCTTCCGCACATTATATTGATTGTTGTTTAATTAATTCTTCTATCTGTCTTATCATGATCTCTGGAGATTGCATTGATGGGTGTATCTCTTTTGCTTGTTCATAACTCAGAATTGCTTTTTCATAATTTTTTAATTGTATATTTACTAAACCTTGTCCTGCCAAAGCACCAAAATGTCTTGCTTCTATTTCTAAAACTTTATCAATATCATCTTGAGATTTTTTGAATTCTCCTATCAAATAAAAAACTGTTGCCCTTTTATTCCATGCCTCGGCCCAATTTTGATCAAAATTTATAACTTCTGTAAAGATTTCTATAGCTTTAAAAAATTGTTGGTCTCTTACAAACTGAGAACCTTTCTCTAATTTTGCGGTAAGTTTTGCATCGGTTGGATGAGTGCTCCAAATTTTCCATATTTCCTTTTCAACAATAGATGATACTTTTGACTTATTGGCCTTTAACTCATTGAATAATTGGTTAAGTCTTACATCTCTTTCATTTGAAAAGGAGCTCGTCTGAGAAAATAAATAAAATAAGAATATTAAAATAAGTTTCTTCATATATTTATATTATCAAATAAAAGATTTGGAGTCTTTGGTCTTAAGTGTCTTGGTTGTCATTTATACAACTATAAAATGAAATATCTTTCTCTTTTTCATCAGAGTTTATTTTTCTTGTAATTTCATGGATCAATTCTCCAGTGCTTCTAGTGTAGACTGCAGACTCAGAATAATTTCTCTCTTGATCAAAAGCCTGTATCAAAATTATATCTTTATTTGATATTTTAACTTCCAAATTAATCTTATTAATAAATTTTGATAAATTTTTTATTACTAAAATATCAGGGTTTTTTGCTATTATTTTTAAATTTTTAAGATTTTCTCTTTCCACTTGATCATTTGTAAAAGAAACGAAGTTATGTTCCGTGTTTTTAATAATAACTTTTTCAAACTTACAATTAAGATCTAAGTCCGTTTTTACTGAAATATTAATATTGTTTGCTTGCACATTGCTGGTAAATAAAAAAATTATTATCAAAATAAAATATTTCATAAATATTATTTTAAAATTTCATTTAATAGTTCTATTTGGCCAATTTTAAAAATAATTGCATCCTCTTTTTTAAAGCCATATTTTTCTGCATTATCTCTAAATCTGTCTCTCGGTTCCATAATTGGTTCCAACGATAATACAAAAGTGCCCCAATGCATACCAATTACTTTTTTACTTTTTAAATCTCTAGAAATCTCAAGAGCTTCCTCAGGATTAGTATGATAAGCAGATTTATCTTTATATGGTGTTAACGGATAAAAATTATATGCTCCAATATTTATAATATTAATATCTATTGGTCCGTATTTTTCACCAATCTCTTTATAAATATTTCCAACTCCAGTATCACAAGCAAACAAAATTTTTTTTCCATCGTATTCAATTAAAAAATTTCCCCATAAAGATTTATTAGTATCAGTTAGACTTCTTTTAGACCAATGGACTGCTGGAAGAAATGTTATTTTCATTTTTTCGTTAATGATGATTTCTTCATACCAATCCATCTCATTAACATCGCTATATCCATTTTTTTCAAAATACTTACCTAGCTTTAAAGGAGCCATTACTTTGGTATTTTTGAAAGGGAATCTTCTGATTGTCATCATATCTTGATGATCATAATGATTATGAGTAAGTAAAAAAACATCTACGGGAGGTATTTCTTTTAAATTTAAAGCTGGTTCAGTAAATCTTTTAGGTCCAAATATTAATGGTCCTGCATTTTTAGAAAAAACAGGATCAGTTATGATTGTCGTATTTCCTAATTTTATAAGAAAAGTTGCATGACCTATCCATCCAATGTAGTCACCATCTTTATATTTTTTGATATCAGCTAATACTTGTTCTTTGTTTACAACATGATCTTTTGGAACAGTCATATTGAGTTTCTTTTTTTCTTTATTAAATACTTTAAATGACCATCTAAAATTTCGATCAACTTTAGGAGACCCTAGAGGGTTCCTAAAAGTGCCGTCTGGTAAATGATGATAAGGTACTTTATCCATATATAAATATAAAATTGATAGTAAATGATAAATTTATAAAATTATAAATTTAATTTTTTTTTTTACTTAAACTAGCAATAATACTTTTTTTAATATTTTCACTTATTTTAATTGTTCCTTGCTTATTAGGATGTATTCCATCTTGTTGATTTAAACCTGGATTAAGTGCCACACCCTCCAAAAGAAAAGGTATTAATAATAAATTATGCTTCTCGGATAATTTTGGATAGATAGCATCAAAGTCTTTTTTGTATTTTATTCCATGTGTTGTTGGAGCAATCATACCAGCCAAAATTATTTCAATTTCTTTCTTTTTTGCAATTTCTATTATTTGTTCTAAATTTTTTTTTGTTTCATCTGGTTGAATTCCTCTAAGCATATCATTTGCACCCATTCCTAAAATGATAAGATCTATCCCTGGATCTGATAAACTCCACTCTGCCCTATTTAATCCTCCCGAAGATGTACTGCCTGAAACACTTCCATTTATAACTTGAATGTTAAATCCATCTTGTTTTAAATTATTCTCTAAAACTAAGGATAAATGATATTCTTTAGGTAAACCATAACCTGCCATCAGACTGTCTCCAAATAATATTACCTTTTCTATTGCACTTGCTTTTATGTGCACTAGAAAGATTATCAGAATTTTTGTAAATAAACTTTTATTCATGTCTTCACTTCTTAAATTAAAAAAAATAAATCTCAAATACCAAACTGGTAAAGATAATATCAGTGTTTTAAAGAATGTAGATTTAAATATTAAGAAAAAAGAAACAGTTTCTATTGTAGGAGAGAGCGGCTCAGGAAAAACCAGTTTAATAATGCTTGTTGGTGGATTAGAGAAGCCAACCTCTGGAAAGATTATTTTTCAAAATCAAGAAATTACAAGCCTTAATGAGGATGAAGTATCAGAAATTAGAAAGAAAAATATTGGAATTGTATTTCAATCTTTTTATTTAATTCCAAATTATACTGCAGTTGAAAATGTTGCTTTAACACTTGAACTAAATAATTTTAAAAATCCTGAGAAAGAGGGAAAGATTCTGTTAGATCGTTTTGGTTTAAAACATCGTTTTAATAATCTTCCAAGTCAATTATCTGGTGGGGAACAGCAAAGAGTAGCCATAGCAAGAGCGATCGCTATGAAGCCTGAATTGATTTTAGCTGATGAACCAACTGGTAATTTAGATACTGAAAACTCTACATTGATTTCAAATATATTGTTTAAATATGTAAAAGAGGAAGGTTCTTCTTTAATTATGGTAACTCATGATCCCAAACTTGCAGATAAAGCAAAAAGAAAAATTAAAATCAAAGATGGAAAAATCAAATAACTCTTCAAAATTTAATTTAATACTTAAATATGCTTTAAAAGATTTGAGCAGAAATTATCACAAAATTTCAAGCATTATTATAACTCTTTTTATTAGTCTTTTTATTCTAAGTGCTATTTTCACAATCGAGGATAGCTTAAAAAAAGAGCTAAATGATAATGCTAAAGCACTGTTGGGTGGAGATTTGGAGATTGATTACAATCGTAATCAAGGAAACTTGGATTTGGTAAATCAAGTTAAAGAGTTTGCAACAGTTTCTCAAATGATTGAATTTAGTACGATGCTCTCAACAACTGGAAGAGAGAAAAATAAATCTTTATTTACAAGAATAAAAACTGTGGATGAAAAATATCCACTTTATGGTGAAGTTGATTATGAGCCGATCGAAGCTTATGAAAGAATGCAAAAAGAACCAAATACAATTTTAATTAACGAAAGTTTATCAAAAACACTGAACATAAAGATTAATGAGCAAGTTAAAGTTCAAGATCAAAACTTCACCGTCATTGGAATTATTAAATCAGTACCAGATGTAAGCGGATTTGTTGCATTTGGTGATTGGGCCCTTGCTGGCAAACAAACTTTAGAAATATTAAAACTAAATGGAATAGGAAGTTTTTTAAATTATGAATATAAAGTAAAATTTAATAATGATGATGATCCAGAACAAATTGAAAGAAAAATTGAAAATATTTTCAAAAACGATCAAAAAGTAAAACTTAGATACCCTGAAAATTCAGCAAGTGGTATTAAAAGAATTATTAACAATTTTTCTCAATTTTTATCTCTTGTATCTATAAGTGCAATGTTGATTGCTGGAATTGGAATTGCAAATACCTTGTTGTCTTTTATCAACCAAAATAACATGTCAATTGCTGTTAGAAAAGCTGTAGGATTTTATTCTGGAAATATCAAAACACTTTATTATCTACAATTATTTATTTTACTCTTTGTTATTACTGTAATTTCCTATGGGTCTAGTTTCTTAATTGTTCCAATAGCAGATAAATACTTGTCTGATGGTTTAGGATTAAATGTTTATCCAGTTTTTTCATTTTTGAATTTTTTAAAAATATTTTTAGTTGGATTACTAGTTCTTGTAATTTTTTCTATACCAACAATAAGTTCTATTGATCAAGTAAAAGCATCTAATTTGTTTAGAAATGTATTTCAAAATCTACAATTTTATTATTCAAAAAAATCAGTCGTTGTAAGTTTTATTTTGTTATCTACTTTAATTTTATTATTTACAATTGGATCTGAACAACCTGCCTATAGTTTGGGATATTTTGTAGCTTTTTTTGTGTGTTTAATAGTTTTTTTCTTACTTTCAAAATTAATTATTTTTTTTCTAAAAAAATTAAAATCAAGTTCAATTGTCTCTCTAAAAGTCTCAATTAAAAATATTACTCAAACAAAAAGTATTACTCCAATCACTGTAATGTCACTGGGGTTAGGCGTTACATTATTGTTAACCCTCGCTTTAGTTGGTACTAACTTTCAAAGAGAAATTGCTAAATCTATCCCTGATATTGCGCCTGATTATTTTTTTGTTGGCATTCAAAAAGGAGAGCGTGAAAAATTTGAGCAAGGTATTTTAAATATGGATAAAGATGCAAACATCGAAATAGTTCCAATGGTATCATCTGGTATTACAAAAATTAATGGAGTTGATCCTAATACATTCATTAAACCTGATAATGATAGTTATTGGGTAATTGGAAGTGAACGAAGATCATCATGGATAGAGGATATTCCAAAAGATAATGTAATCTTAGAGGGCGAATGGTGGGATTTATCCAAACCAAATCAGTTACAAATATCGCTGGATGCTAAAGTTGCAAAAGATTTTAATATTCAATTAGGTGATATTTTTACTTTGAACATTTATGGAAGAGAGATTGATGGAGAAGTAATTAATTTTAGAGAAGTAGATTACCGTGATCTAAGTATTAATTTTGCAATGCTCTTTAACCCCCAATTTGCAAAGGAAATTCCACATGAATACTTAGCAACCGCAAAATTTAATTCTGATAAATTTGATGAAACAGAAATGTTGGAGATAATGCCAAGTTTATCCATGATTAAAATTGCAGATTATCTCCTAAAAGTAACTGCAGTTTTAAACAAAGTATTCATTGCTGTAACTTTAATTTCCGCTGTAACAATTATTATTGGTTTAATTGTAATATCAAGTGCAATTATGGTTCAGGGAAAAATTAAAGAGTATCAAAATCTAGTTTTTAAAATCTTGGGTTTTTCAAAAAAACAAATTATTTTCTCCTCCTTACTTGAATTCATAATTATTTTTATGTCTGTGATTTTGATTGCAACATTTTTTGCAGTTATAGGGTCTAAATTTATTATGGAAAATATATTTGAACTAGTTTGGCAATTTGACTTTAAAGTTTTAATTTATTTGGGTTTTTCAATTGGGTTCGTTACTTTAATGTTTATTTTAATTACCAATTTAAGATATCTAAATCCTAAAATCTATCCACTAATAAGAAATCAATAATTTATTTAAACTAAATACTTATACAAAAAAATCAAAAATTAACTTTGAACTAGTCACAAAAATTAGAGCGTATAATATATTATAAAATAATTTTTCTTCAATTATCTTTAGAAGTTTATAACCTATTAAAATTCCAACTAATGCAACAGGGAACAAAATTATTGATTGTTTAAAAGTTTCCAAATTCATCATCGATAAGTTTATATAAAGAGGAAGTTTAATTAAATTTACAAAAGTAAAAAAAATAATTCTAGTTCCAACATAAATTTCTTTTTTCATTCTCAATGGAAGTAAATAAAGACTAGTTGGTGTGCCCCCAGCATGAACACTAAAACTGGTAAAGCCTGCTATAATTGAACATATACCGCCTTTAAAAAAATTTTTTTCTGACTTTGCTTCTTTATTTTTTTTAATAAAAAAGTAATGACCAGCAAAAAGAAAACCCATTAATCCAATTATGAATTTTAGTAATTCTTCTGAGAAATATGAAAAACTTAATGATCCTATAAATATTCCAACTGCCGCAAAAGGAATTAATAATTTTAAAGTTTCTAAATCAAATTCTTTTCTGTACTTATATGTCGCAATAAAATCTGAAAATATCAATATAGGAAGTATAATTCCAAGAGCTGCAGTTAAAGGCATTGAAATAGTCATTAAAGGAATTGAAATAAGTGCCATTGATCCACCTAAACCAGATTTAGCTATACCAAACAAAATTATCGCAGGCACTGCTGTAAAAAAAAATAAAAGATTTATTTCCATCGCTTTAATGAATTTAGTAATTTTGATCCTAGAGGACTAATAGGTTCTTTAAGTGTAATTTCTTTTCCAGTTTTTTCTTTTACAAGTTTTAACAATTTAGTTGCTAAACCTTGTTTTCTAAATATTGGATTAACAAAAATATACTCTACTTCACCGTTTATATTAAATCTTACAAAGCCTAATGTTGTATTCATATTTTTAAAAGTAAATACACCATCCGACACCTCGATTTGATATTTTGAAAGATCGATTCTTGGCATTATTCCTAATAATTTAGCAATAAAAGGATAATTGCTATAATTACTATTATGGAGCTAACAAGAATATAATTAAGTTTAATATTTAATTTTTTTTCAGCAAATTCAGTAATTTTTTCCCAAAACAAAACTATCAAGAAAACTACAACAGCTGGGATTATAAATTTTATCATTATTTAAAATTATTATCACTAACATAAACAGAAACTCCTCTGGAGTTTAAATCTACATCAAATTTTTTATGTAAGGGTGGAAAGGCTCTTTGTGAACAATCCAATCTGTCACATGTCCTGCAAGATACACCAATCGGTATTTCTGAAGATTTATCGTTTACATTTATGTTTTCTGTATAAATAAAATCTTTTGCATATTTTGCTTCACAGCCTAGACCAATTGACAAAACACTCTTTGCTTGTCCAAATCTTCCAATACCTTTTTCAACAGTTCTAGCAATGCAGACGTATTTTTCTCCATTATTCATTTTACTTACTGCCGCTTGTATCACTCCAGGTCTTGTAAATGCCGAATAAACATTCCACCTAGGGCATGCTCCACCATATCTAGGGATATCAATCCCTGATAAAGAAAATCTTTTAGAAATATTACCAGCCATATCTACTCTCAAAAAATGGAATGGAATTCCTGGGAGTTTGGGATCTTGTAGGCATGTCACCCTATGAGCAACTTGTTCAAAAGAAGTGGCAAATGTATTTTGTAATAATTCTAAATCATATTTGAGTTTTTTGCACTCCGCATGAAATAATTCGTATGGCATTAAAATTGCAGCTGCACAATAATTTAGTAAAGCTATTTTTGTTAGCTTTTTAGACTCCTCTGTTGGAAAACTAAATCCTGATAAATAATTATCTATTTCCTTGTTTGCTCCCTCTTGAGCTATTTGAGCTGCAGCATGTAATTTTTTAGTTTCTAATGAACTGTAATCACTTAATAAAAGTTCTTTTTTATTTTTCTTATATATTTTTGAAAAGGGTTTTTTTTCGTCAGGAATAACATCTTTTACAATTATAGAATATTCAGTATTCAAATATTCGCATAATGAAATATATCTTGTTCTGTTATTTTTCTGAATTTTTTCAAAAACCTTATTTGCAAATTCCTCTAATTTTGGAAAATAATTTTTATTTTCTTGCAAGAAGTCAGAGATTACCTCGCCTGGAAAAGAATTTTTTCTGTTGTCTACTATTTTGCCAGAAATTCTTTCAATTTTATCAATTAATTCATGATCCTTTTTTTTTAAAATATCTCCTAATCTAACTATTGCTTTTCCAATTTTAGGGTTTGTGCTAACTAAATCTTTTACCTCTGGCCCCAAGATATCCAAATCCTCAAACAAATTATCATCTAGAATTTCAGAAATTGTGTTTTGAAGATTAATATCCGTTTTTGATGTAAGATCTGATAATTGAATATTTAATTTCTCACAGACGTTTAGTAGCAAATCTCCATCAATTTTTCTCTTGCCACTTTCTATTAAATTTAAATAACTAGGAGAAATACTTAAATCCTCAGCTAACTTATTTGCTTGAAGGCCTAATTGTCTTCGAAACGCCTTGATTTTTGGGCCTATTTTTAAATCTATTTGACTCATTTTACTTATTGTAAATTTTGTAAATTTATTTTTACAATTATTTTATAGCATTTACAAGCATTTTGTAATTTTTTGTAGAATTTGTAAATTTAGTAAATTATAAGATTTACATGAACAAAAAAATCAAAAACACTGAAAATGAGGCTCAAATCATAAGAAAAGAAGATTTAGATCATCATAATAATAGAGGGATCTATATGAGAGATGATTACTGTGATTGGGGTTCAAGTGGAATGAATGATCTTATCGAAACATCAAACGATAAAGATTAATTCAATCAAGTTGATTCATTTTTAGTTAAAATAAAACCAAAGGAAAAAAATGAGTGCAGAAAAAATCTCCTACGAACTAAAAAGATACTCTGGAATTAAACGTGATTATACAGAAAAGGAAGTAGAAAGATTAAGAGGCTCAATTAAAATAGAATATTCTTTATGCAAGAACCAATCACAAAAGCTTTGGAAATTATTAAATTCAGAACCATATGTTAATACTCTAGGCTCTCTCTCAGGTAATCAAGCAGTACAGCATGCTAAAGCGGGTTTGAAAGCAATTTATTTAAGTGGGTGGCAAGTAGCAGCGGATGCTAATACAGCTGGTGAAATGTATCCTGATCAATCACTCTATCCTTATGATAGTGCTCCCAAATTAGTTGAGTCAATGAACAACTCCCTTGTAAGAGCAGATCAAATTCAACATATGGAAATGCAAGATGGAGACATGGAGGCAAAAAATAGAACAGATTATATGCTGCCAATTATAGCAGACGGAGAGGCAGGTTTTGGTGGACCATTGAATGTTTTTGAACTAACTAAAAAATTTATTAAAGCAGGTGCTGCTGGTGTTCATTTTGAAGATCAATTAGCTAGTGAAAAAAAATGTGGCCATATGGGTGGTAAAGTTTTAGTGCCAACAGGAACTATGGTTAAAAATTTAAAGGCAGCAAGACTTGCTGCTGATATTGCAGACGTGCCTTTAATTATTTTAGCGAGAACAGATGCTAATGCAGCCAAATTAATTACAAATGATTTCGATGAAAATGATAAACCTTTTCTTACAGGCAAAAGATCTCCTGAAGGTTTCTTTTATGTAAAAGATGGTATTGAACAAGCAATTTCTCGAGGTCTAGCATATGCACCGTATGCTGACTTAATATGGTGTGAAACAGCTACTCCAAATTTAGAGGAAGCTAAAAAATTCGCGGATGCTATTCATGAAAAATATCCTGGAAAACTTTTAGCTTATAATTGTTCTCCATCCTTTAATTGGAAAAAACATTTAAATGATGATGAAATAGCGTCTTTTCAAAAAGAAATTGCTAAAATGGGATACAAATTTCAGTTTATAACATTAGCTGGCTTTCATACTCAAAATATTGCAATTTTCGAACTTGCAGAAAAATATAAAAAAGAAGGTATGACTGCTTATTCTAAAATCCAGCAACAAGAATTTGCTAGAGAAAAAGATGGTTATACCAGCGTAAAGCATCAACGCGAAGTTGGAACATCTTATTTTGATGCAGTTTCAAATACTATAAGCAGTGGACAAAGTTCAACCACCGCGATGGCTGGCTCAACGGAGTCAGAACAATTTTAAAAAAATTAATAACCCCCTCTCAATTTTTATAGCCCTTAAATGGGCTATAAACCTCTTGAATTTCTTTGCAAAATTTACTCCATCTGTTAAGCCTTTCCGAAAATGACTAATAAAAACTTTGGTTTTGGAACACAAATTAGAAAGTCCCCATACTTTGACTCAACTGTAAAATGGGGTGCAACCGGTTTTTCAGTCTACAATCATATGTATATTCCAAGAGATTTTGGGAGCCCTGAACAAAATTTTTGGAACTTGATTGAAAAATCAATACTTTGTGACGTTGCAGTAGAAAGACAGGTTGAAATTACTGGACCTGATGCTTTCAAATTTACTCAACTACTTACACCAAGAGATCTTTCAAATGTTGCTATTGGTCAATGTAAATATGTTTTAATCACAAATAATGAAGGTGGAATTTTAAACGACCCAGTTTTATTAAGAATAGGTGAAAATCATTTTTGGCTTTCACTCGCAGATAGTGATGTTTTATTATGGGCTCAAGGTGTTGCGGTTAATTCAGGAATGAGTGTTAATATAACAGAACCTGATGTTTCGCCATTACAGCTACAAGGACCTACATCGAAAGACATTATGATAAAACTTTTTGGTGAAAGTATTAAAGATCTCAAATATTATTGGTTTAGGGAATATGATTTAGATGGCATACCATTAATTGTTTCTAGAACTGGCTGGTCTAGTGAGTTTGGTTATGAATTATTTTTAAGAGATGGTTCTAAAGGAAATAATTTATATGAAAAAATAATGAGTGCTGGAAAAGAATATGGTCTTCAGCCTGGCCATACATCTTCAATAAGAAGAATTGAAGGTGGGATGCTTTCATATCATGCTGATGCTGATATTAATACTAACCCATTTGAATTAGGTTTAGATCGTTTAGTATCTCTAGATAGTGATATTGAATTTATTGGAAAGACAGCTCTAAAAAAAATCAAAGCTGAGGGTATAACACGAAAACAAGTTGGTTTAGAGATTAATTGTGAACCGCTATCTGGGCCTAACACAACTTTCTGGTCTATAAAAAAAGATAACAACAAAATTGGAAAAGTAACATCTGCGGTATATTCACCAAGATTAAAAAAAAATATTGCGCTAGCAATGGTAAATATTGAAAATTCAGAAATTGGAACTAGTTTAGAAGTAAATACTAATAAAGGTAATTTTGAAGCTATAGTAGTAGAAAAACCTTTTTTTGATCCAAAAAAGAAAATAGCTAGTAATTAAGTTTTAATTTTGTAACCTTTTTTAAGTAGTACAGACACTACAGTTACACATATTACTAAGAATAGAACCATTAGGCTGACACTAATCCATATATTAAAATCAGAAACTCCATAAAATGCAAATCGCAAACCATTAATTAAATATACTACTGGGTTAAAATAAGTAACCGTCTGCCAAAATTCTGGTAGCATATCTAAAGAATATAAACTTCCCCCTAAAAAAACCATTGGTGTGATCACTAGTGTTGGAACAATTGACATTTGTTCAAAATTTGAGCTCATCAAACCAATTAAAAAACCAAATAAAGCAAATGTAAAAGCAACTAATACTAATAAAAAAATCATTAACAATGGATACATAACTTGAACTTCTACAAAAAATGTAGCTGTTAAAAAAATTACTACACCGACAAGTAATGTTTTGGTCGCACCAGCACCAACAAATGCTAATACAATTTCAAATGTTGAAATAGGTGCTGCAAGAATTTCATACATGGTACCGTTAAATTTTGGAAAAAAAATACCAAACGAAGTGTTACTTATTGATTGAGTTAACAATGTAAGCATTAATAAACCTGGAACTATGAAAGATCCATAGCTGATACCATCAATTTTCTCCACATAACCACCTATAACTGATCCAAAAACAATAAAGTATAATGAAGTTGAGAGAACTGGTGAGAATAAAGATTGCATTAATGTTCTTTTGAAACGATCCATTTCATGAAGGTACATTGCTCTAAATGCGTAATAATTAAATTTCATTATTCTCCTTAACTAAACTCACAAATATTTTCTCTAATGTAGTTTGTTCTGTTTTAAGATCTTGGAGTTTCAAACCTGCATCCTTTAAATCTTTTAGCAAATTAGTTATACCAGTACTTTCTGCGTTAACATTATAAGTATAATTAACTGATTTTTTATCACTTCCTATTTCTAAGTTATATGGTTCCAAGCTTCCGGGTATTTTATTTAACTCATTTTGAAGATTTATAGTTAATTTTTTATGACCCATTTTTTTTAATAATTCGTCTGTCTTATCAATAACAATAATCTCTCCTTGATTTATTACAGCTACTCTATCAGCAATTGCTTCAGCTTCTTCAATATAATGAGTTGTTAAGATGATAGTAACTCCAGTCTTTCTCAAATCTTCAACTACTTTCCACATATCTCTTCTCAGCTCAACATCGACCCCTGCTGTTGGTTCATCCAAAAATAATATTGAAGGTTCATGAGATAAAGCCTTAGCAATTAAAACTCTTCGCTTCATACCACCAGATAATTGTCTAAGCCTTAAATCTTTTTTGTCCCACATACTAAGATCTTTTAAAATTTTTTCGATGTATTGAGGATTTGGTTTTTTTCCATTTAAACCTCTTGAATATGAGACATTATTAAAAACCGTTTCAAATAATTCTAAAGTTAGTTCCTGAGGAACTAATCCAATTCTTGAACGGGTTTCCCTATAGTCATCAATAATATCAAAATCTTCAACAGTCACTTTCCCTGATGAGGGTGTTACGATACCACAAATAATACTTATTAAAGTTGTCTTACCAGCACCATTTGGTCCTAGAAGTGCGATAATTTCACCTTTTTTAATATCTAAATTAATCTTTTTTAAGGCCTCAAATCCATTGTCATAAACCTTTGATAAGTCCTTAATTGTGATTTGATTAGTCGACATTTACATGAGTTATATAGAGACAATTTGTGGGATTACAATAAATTTTAATTTGTTGCAATTTCTGTTTTATGAAAAAATTTTTTTTCTCTTTTTTGTTTTTAATTACATTGAATGCCAATGCTATGGAAAAGGAAACAACTTTTAATGAAAAGCTGTTTAATAAAGCTCAATCTGAGGGGAAAATTATTATAATTAGTTCTTGGATTAAGTATTGTTCATCTTGTGCAGGACAAATGAAAATTTTAAATAAAGCAAAAAAAGATGGTAAATTAAATGATATAGAGTTTGAAAACATTGAATATTTTTCTTTTGACGTAACAAACAGAAACATAGCTGATTTGTTTAATGTTCAATATCAAACAACTCTTATAATTTTCAAAAATAAAGAAGAAGTGTATAGAAGTCTTGGAGAAACTACCAAAGACTTACTTTATGAAGCTATAAGATCCTCAATTTAGTAATTACAATTTTTTTATTTTTAAAATCACAGCCGGTAAAAAAGTTGCAATTAAAAAAGATAAGAATAATAAAGATTGAGAGACAAAAGGGCTAAATGCTTCCGTTGGAACCAACACTCCTACCAATAAACTTTTAGAAAAATCTGGAAAAGGAAACATTAAAAATCCTGCAATTAACCCAACTATTATGGAAATGTAAGCAATCTTTTCGTTAATTCTCTTATTATAGAAACTATAAAAAACAGTTAAAACAAAAGCACAACAAAATAAATCTGCTAGCAAAAATAAATATAAAATATCAAATCCTTTTGAAGCAACAATAAATACAACAATCGAAATTGCCACAATAAAATATTTAGAAAGTTTTAAATAATCGGTTTTCTTATCAAAATTAAAAGTTGCTTTGCCATCGACTACAAACAGACTTGATATCGCATTAACTAAAGTATCTACTGTTGAAATGGTTAAAGCCAAACCAAGTACGATAATTAATAATGACAATAATTCAGTTTGCTCTTTTAACAGTAATGTAAAAAATCCAAGATCTGGTCTATTAGTTGGATCAACAGAAAAAGATACCATGCCTATAAAACCCATTAGGAATACTATTGGAACAATAATTAAAAAGGAAATAATCAATCCTTTCTTAAGTGTTTCATAATTTTTAGCAGCATAAACTCTTTGCCAATTACCTTGATGAAATAGATTTGTTGCAGCCACTGCAATAAAAAAAGTCAAACCTGCAGTATAGCTTGGTACATAAGAAGAGCTCAAAAGCTTAGGATTTTTACTTTCAATAAACTCAAAAGAAAAATTATTACCATTGAATAATGTAATGTATGAAATTGTTATCAATAACAAAACTGCTATCACAAACATCTGAATATTATCTGTAAAAATTGAAGCTCTCAATCCTCCATACAAAGTATAAGTTAAAGTTGAAATAATAACTATCAATGCAGTAATCCATAATTCTGTTCCAGAAATATAATTAATGAGAACTGCTACGGCAGTAACTTCTGCACATAAAAAAATGAACATATAGAAAATTGTCATTAGTAAAATTAATTTAAATAAACTTTTACCAAACTTTTTTCTCATATATTCAATAAGTGAGGAGCCTTTTGGAAAGTCTGTTCTAATTTTTTTTCCTAAATAAATTAAAAATATCATTGGAAAACCAGTCCCTAATGCATAACCAATTACTGCTCCTATACCACCCCATGTTGAGGCTGAAGCTGGCCCAAATAAAATCCAGGCACCTAAAGCTGATGCAACTAAACTTGTTGTAAGCGAAAACAAACCAATGTTTCTATTCGCAGTTAAATAATTATTTATTCCTTGGAATTTTTTTGAATGATAAATTCCAAAAATTACAAATATTAAACTTATAATTATTATTAATGTTAATGATGATGATTGACTTATAAAGTATGTTTTGTTCATATTATCCCTTTCTGAATTACCGGACAGGTTCTTAGGGTATAATCTCAGTCTATAAAGACACCCCTTATAAATTTTCTATTACATATACTTTGAAAAGAAAAGCTTAAAAATTTTTTAATTTTATTTTTGACTTAGTATTTCAACCATACATTGAGTTGCATAATCTCTCCACTCAGAGGAGGTTTTGTTTTTTAAACTATTCAAATGATCTCTATTACTTTGAATGTCATCTTTGTGCTTTAATTTATCAGCACCGTTTAAATTTGCCTCCATATTAGATAAATTTGTTTCCATGGCTTCAATCCAATTTTTTCCAAGTTCTACACATTTTTGATCATCTTTTTCGTCACAAATTTGCTTAAAAAAATTGAATATTACATCATCAGTCTTAACAGAACTGCTCATTGACTATTGATTGCAGGTTCCAATTGACTCTGGACCACATGTTTGTCCATTAGTCCAAGTTGCACCAATTAAATTAGCACCATCAAAGTTAGCATTGGTTATATTTGATGAGGTAAGGTTTGCTTCCATCAAATTTGAATTTTGAAAGTTAGCTTCAATTAGTGTAGCACCCATAAAATCAACTCTTGTTAAATTTGCACTTGTAAAATTTGTTTTTTCAAAATTGGCACCTATAGAAACTGTTTCATAAAGGTTGGCTCTTACAAATGTAGACTCGGGAAATGTTCCAAATGATAAATTGGAGTTCATCATTATGCTTTTATCCAAATTAACCTGAATGAAGCTTGCAAAAGATAAATTGGAATTTGGGAAGTAGCTTCCTTGTAAATCTTGTGCATCAGAAAATCTACAATTTGAATAATCCACACCCTCGGTTAAAGGGTCATCACAAGCTGCATTTGAATTTGAAATAAAAAATAGACTAAATAAAAAGATAAAAAACAACTTTTTCATAGTGAAAGTTAACAAATTAAATATGTCAAAACAATGGATGATTAAAATTTTAAAGATAATTTAACAATATTATTTAACAAATATTTAACGTATAAACCCTTTATTTATGAAAGAATATAATATTGCAGCCATACCAGGAGATGGAATAGGCAAAGAAGTTGTGCCTGAGGGTCTTAAAATTTTAAAAGAGGCAGCGCTCAAACATCAATTTAAAATTAATTTTACTGAATATGATTTTGCATCTTGTGATTATTATAAAAAGCACGGAAAAATGTTACCTGATGATTGGAAAGAAAAGTTAAGTAAACATAATGCTATATTTTTTGGTGCAGTTGGAATGCCTAATCAAATTCCAGATCATATTTCGTTATGGGGATCACTACTTCAATTTAGGCGAGGATTTGATCAATACATAAATCTTAGACCAGTTAAACTTTTTCCAGGAATAAACCCTCCACTTGCAAATAAAAAACCTGGGGACATTGACATGATGATTGTTAGAGAAAATACAGAAGGAGAATATTCTTCAGTTGGTGGTAAAATGTACCAAAATACAGATAGAGAAATAGCTATACAAGAAACTATCATGTCCGCTCACGGAGTAGACAGAGTTCAAAAGTTTGCTTTTGAATTAGCAAAAAAAAGACAGAGAAAAAAGCTAACTAATGCAACAAAATCTAACGGTATTTCAATAACAATGCCTTTTTGGGACGAGCGTTTTAACAAAATGAAAAAAAAATACCCTGAAATAGAAACTGATCAATTTCATATCGATATATTAGCTGCAAGATTTGTTCTGAATCCAGAATGGTTTGATGTGGTTGTAGCATCAAATTTATTTGGAGATATTTTGTCTGATTTAGGTCCAGCATGTACTGGAACGATTGGAATAGCGCCATCAGGAAATATCAACCCTGAAAATAAATTTCCTTCATTATTTGAACCAGTTCATGGCTCTGCACCTGATATAGCTGGCAAAGGAATTGCAAATCCTGTAGGACAGATTTGGTCAGCTGCAATGATGCTTGATTACTTAGGAGAAAAGGAGGCTTCAAGTTCGATTGTCTCTGCAATTGAAAAATCTTTAAGTATTGAAAAAAATAGAACTAAAGACTTAGGAGGAAAAAGTAATACAGCTGAATGTTCAAATACTATTTTATCTAATCTTTAAATTTTTATTTTTTTACCAGTTTTTGCACTCTTTGTGATTGCTGCAAAAATTTTTAAAGAATTTAAACCATCATTTCCATTAACTTTAGGCTTAACCTTTTTTAAAACAACATCTGAAAAATGATTAATTTGATTAACTAAAGTATTATTATCTTTCTTATTCGTATAATTTTTAAAAAAAATTTTTTTCCACCAGCTTCTTTCTTTTTTATAAAACCAGTATTTTAAATTTGGAAATTGTATTGATCCTTTTGTGCCACCAATCATATAAGCTGACTGATTAGTAATTGGATAAACTGGATTTTCTCCAGCAGTTAACTCATAACTCCAAGGAGCAACTATTGTATCAGATATATTTAAAGTGCATAAAGCACCTGAGTCAAATATAAAATTAACAGTTGCAGTATCTTCAACTTTAAATTTTCTGTTTTTATTTGTTGTAAAAGCTTGAACATATTTAATTGAACCTAAAAGATAAGAAATCATATCAATATCATGAACAAGATTAATTCCAAGTGGCCCTCCTCCTCTGCTAATTCTCCATTTTTCCTTAAAATATTTATTGTGCTTATAAAGCCAACACAAAATATTAGCAGAAATTATTTTTCCGAGCTTACCAGATTTAATTATATCTTTTACTTCAGTAACAATTGAATTATGTCTTCGATGATATCCAATCAATAATGGAGTTTTATTTTTCTCAGCAATATTAATAATTTTTTTTGCCGATTTAATATTATCTGAGATTGGTTTTTCTAATAATACAGGTATTTTTTTTCTTAATAAACTTATTGTATGTTTTTCATGTAATCTATTTGGAGTAGCAACAATTACCGCATCTAATTCTTTTGAATTTAAAAGAGACGAAACATTCGAATGTAACTGTATTTTATATTTTGCTGACAATTTTTTAGCATTATCGCTTATATCAACAATTGAGTGTAAATTAGACTTTTTTGATTTTAATATTGCCTTTAAGTGTTGAGCCCCCATCAAACCTAATCCTACAACCGAGATATTAATTTTTTTCGACATTAGTTTCGTTTGAAAAGTTAACTTTTTTAAATATTAAGTTATGCCACCATCAACAATAAAACTTTGTTTTGTACATCCAGAGGATTGATCAGATGCAAGAAATAAAACTAATTGAGCCACATCATTTGGTTTTAATTGACGTTTTAAAGCCTGACTATCTAAAATTAATTTTTTATACTTGGGAGTTAACCAGTGTTTAATTTGTCTTTCTGTAGCAATTGAACCAGGTATTACTGAATTGGTTCTAATATTATATTTTCCATACTCCTGTGCAAATGATCTTGTTAATCCAACTACTGCTGACTTAGCTGTTTCGTAAACAACTTTATCGCCCTCGCCTAACATCCAAGATACCGAACTTAAATTTACAATTGATCCTCTTTTCATTTGTTTCATTCTATTTACAACAGCTTTTGCAGCAAAAAAATAATGTTTTAGATTTACGTCCATTCTATTTTGCCAATACTTTTCGTCTACTTGGTCAGTTGTATGTCGATCATCATTAGCTGCATTATTTATTAAAGCGTGAATAGGCCCTTTAGAGGAGATTATCTTTTTTATTACTCCTTCTAATTTTTTTATATCTAATAAATTACATTCTATAAATGTTGGAGCTCTAAATTTTTTTTTTTTTAATTTATTTAAAAGTTTTTTTGTTTCTTTCAAATTTATATCAACAAAGTAGACTTCACTTCCTTGCTTACAGAAATGTTCAACTATAGAAGCACCAATACCTGATCCTCCACCTGTAATAAATACTCTTTTATTCTTTAAATCTGAATATTTAACATCCATACTAAATCCTTTCCTCTGTTTTTGCATCAAATAAAGATACTTGTGTTAAGTCAAAATATAGTTTTGTTTCTTTTGATAATTCAGTTTTTATAGTTGAAGGGAATTTAGCTAATATTTCTTGATTATCATAATCAAAAGTCATTATCTGCTCATGACCAATATATTCACTTAAATCTGCTCTAAGTGTTATTTCTAAATCATTATCATTTAATTTTTTAAAGAATATATGTTCAGGTCTTATCCCAAAGAAAACCTCTTTATTATTAAGATTATCATTTGCTTTAAAATTATAATTATCTATTGGAATTTCTAAATTTGATCCTTCTGCAACAAATGAAATAATATTTGAACTTTGCTTTAATTTTCCTTTAATTAAATTCATTGAAGGTGAACCAATAAAATCAGCTACAAATGTATTGTTTGGTTTATTGTATATATTTTCAGGTGTATCATTTTGTTGTATAACACCATGATTCATAATAGCGATTTTTGTACCTAAACTCATAGCTTCAGTTTGATCGTGAGTAACGTATACCACTGTTGTTTTAAGTTGTTGATGAAGTTTTTTTATTTCCCTTCTCATCTCAACTCTTAATTTTGCATCTAAATTTGATAAAGGTTCATCAAATAAAAAGATTCTTGGTTCTCTAACAAGCGCTCTCCCTATTGCAACACGTTGTCTTTGACCGCCTGATAACTGGGAAGGTTTTCTCTCTAAAAGTTGATCAACCTGAAGAAATTTAGAAACTTTTTCAAGTTGTTCTTTAATTTTATCTTTAGATGTTTTTGCCTGTTTAAGTCCAAAAATCATGTTCTCTTTAACATTCATTGATGGATACAAAGCATATGATTGGAAAACCATAGCAATATTACGGTCTTTCGGCTCAACTTTACTAACGTTATAATCATCAATAAAGACGTTTCCCTCGTTAATTGTCTCTAAACCTGCAATAATATTTAATAAAGTTGATTTTCCACATCCTGAGGGTCCCAACAAGACTAGAAAATTACCCTCATCAATCTCTAAGTTTATTTTTTTCAAAACCTCAGTAGATCCAAAGTTTTTTGACAAATCCTCAATTTTTAATGTTTTCATTTTTTATCCTTTTACTGCCCCTGAAGTTAATCCTCTAATGAAATATTTACCTGCTAAAACATATACTATAAGTGTAGGAATACCTGCTATTATAGCTGAAGCCATATCCACGTTATACTCCTTAACACTTGTGCTCGAAAGAACCATATTGTTTAATGCAACTTGAATTGGTGCAGCTTCTCCAAAGGAAAAAGTTGATCCAAATAAAAAGTCATTCCAAATTTGAGTGAATTGCCAGATTACTGTTACTACAATAATTGGAGCTGATATAGGAAGTAAAATTTTAAAAAATATTTTAAAAAAACCTGCTCCGTCTATCCTTGCTGCCTTTACTAACTCTGTTGGTACTGAAACATAAAAATTTCTAAAAAATAATGTTGTAAACGGTATTCCATAAACTGTATGAACTAATACAAGTCCAATTACAGAATTTGAAATTCCTAAAACACCAAGTGTTCTAGCCATTGGGAGTAGAATTGCTTGATAAGGGATGAAACAACCAAATAGTAAAAAAAGAAAAACCCACTTGTCACCTTTAAATCGCCATTTAGTCAAAACATATCCAGCCATAGCACCAATAAAAGTTGAAAAAAATACAGCAGGCACAACCATTTTAATTGAATTCCAAAAATATGGTTTTAAAAATGTATCTCCTGCTCCATAACCTCTTCCTCCCCAAGCAACAGCCCACGAGTCAAAGTTTAATGAACTTGGCCAAGTTAAAAGTGTTCCTTGACGTATTTCTTCCATTGTTTTTAATGATGTAACAATCATCACATATAACGGGAAAATAAAATAAGAAGCAAAAAGAATTAAAACTAAATACAAAAACCACCTTAAAAATATATTGGTATATTTTGATTTTTGTTCAAGTTGCCTATAAGAAGATTGTAAACTATCTTGCATTTTCTCTCCTTAACTCAGAATACAAATATGGAATAATTACTGCTGCTACTGCCATAAACATCATCATTGCACTAGCTGCAGATAGACCAACCTGACTTTTGTGAAATGCTGTTTGGGTCATATAAAGCGCAGGCATAGTTGTTGAGATACCTGGTCCTCCCTGCGTAAGCGCCACTATAAGATCGTAACTTTTAATAGATATATGAACTAATATAACAAAACTCGTAAAAAATACTGGTCTCATCATTGGAAGTAAAATTTTCCAATAAACAGTAAATATACCGGCACCATCTATTTTAGCTGCTTTTACTATTTCGTCTTCAACAGATCTCAATCCAGCTAAAAACAAAGCCATTACAAAACCAGCAGATTGCCAAACTCCTGCTATAACAATGGTATAAATTGCCATTTCCCTATTAACCAGCCAATCGAATGTAAAATTTTCAAAACCCCAATCAATAAATAATTTTTGAATTCCTAACGTAGGATTCAATATCCATTTCCAGGCAGTTCCAGTTACAATAAAGGATAATGCCATTGGGTATAAATATATTGTCCTTAACAGCCCCTCTGACCTGATTTTTTGATCCAAAAATATCGCTAAAATAATTCCAATAACAATACAAAAAACCAAAAATAAAGCTGTGAAAATAAGTAAATTATCCACTGAAATAAGCCATTTCCTAGAGGCCCAAAGCTTTTCGTACTGTCCAAATCCCCAAAGCTCGTATTTTGGCAATATTTTTGAATTTGTAAAAGATATATATAAAGTCCAGAGTACAAAACCATAAACAAACCAACCTATAAGACCAACAGCTGGAGCCATAACTATTTTTGGTAAATTTTTTTCTAACCACTTGAACATTGTAAGTACTTTTTTTTTGATTAAAAAAAAGGCCACTTAGTTAAAAGTGGCCTTTTAATTTTTATAGATTTACATATTTGCTAAAACTGAGTCAGCCAAAGCATTAGCAGCATCTACGGAAGACATATCAGAATTAAAATGTTCTGTAATTATATCTTGTAAAGCAGCTTTCATAGTATTTCCTTGAGCCATACCATGAGCAAAACTTGGAACTAGTCCACCACTAGCACCTGCAGTTTTAATATCAGCGTTTGAAGTTTTTGCACATTTATCAAACTCATCCATTGAAACATCTAATCTAGCTGGAATAGAACCTTTGTATAGGTTAAATACTTTTTGGAAGTTTTTACCCATCATTAGTTTCGCTAACAGTTTTTGACCTTCTTGTTTATCTGGGTCACTTGTTTTGTAGAATATAAAGCTATCTACGTTATATAAGTAACCATTGTTAGAAGGAGTCGGAGAACAATAGTAATCTACTCCTGGTGTTTTACCAGCAGCAGTAAACTCTCCCTTAGCCCAGTCACCCATAATTTGGAAACCTGCTTTTCCTTCAATTACCATACCAGTAGCAACGTTCCAGTCTCTTCCTGGGCTACCTTCATCAGTATAACTTTGAAGTTTTCTCATTTGGTCAAAAACTTTCACTGTAGTCTCACTTCTTAAACAACTTTCTTTAAGATCTACATAACAGTTCTTGTAGTAATTATTTCCACCAATACCCATAGCAACTGCCTCAAAAACTGTAGCATCTTGCCAAGCTTGACCACCATGAGCAAATGGAATTATTCCTGCAGCTTGAAGTTTTTCAGCAGCAGCATTTACTTCATCCCAAGTTGTTGGTACCGAAATACCGTTTGCATCAAAAACAGCTTTGTTAGCCCACATCCAGTCAATTCTATGAATGTTTACTGGAGCCGCACAATATGGTCCGCTGTTATTTTCACATTTATGTACTGCAGCAATCATTGGATCTAATAATTTATCCCAACCTTCTGATTGAGCAATTGGATCAATGTTGTAAGGTGCCACAACGCCCTCTTGGTCGTACTCTTGAATTGTAGGACCTTTAATTTGAGAGGCAGATGGAGGATCACCAGCAACAATTCTTGCTTTTAGAGCTACATTAGCAGCGTCACCACCACCACCTGTTACAGGCATGTCTAACCATTCACCACCATTAGCAGCAAAATCGTCTTTTAGAACTTTTAGAGCAGCTGCCTCACCACCTGATGTCCACCAATGCAGTACCTCAATTTTTGGACCTGCATAAGATGAAGTTGATGTGAAAGCAAATGCAATTAAAGCGATTATAAGTTTTCTCATATCTTCCCTTTTTGTTATTTAACTTTTATATAAAATCTAACTATAGGTAGAAGGAAGACTAAAAGTAAATTAAAAAAGAGATTATTCAACTTCAAGTTGATTTATATTTTTTTTATTTTTTTAATGGTTTTTTTTTTTATTAAATTAATACAAAATATTATACTTCTATTTTTAGTTGAAATTTCAATTAGTCGCAATTCTTCCAAGTCTTGCAGCGCCTCTAACACCACTTGCATCACCAAATTTAGGTTTTAGGAAAACTCCTTGGTATTCTTTACCTATAACAAATTTTTTAACCATTGACTCTATTTCGCTTAAAAAATCAATTTCATTTGAAACTCCACCACCAAATATAAAAGCATCTGGGTCTAAAATATTTATTATACTTGAAAGAGACATAGCTAGATTTACTTTAAAATCATCTATAAATCTTTCAGCATCTAGATCGTGCTTACGATTCAATTCAAAAATCTCATTTGTTTTTAAGTTTTTTCCATAAAGTTTATTAAACCTTTTAGCTAAACCTAGTCCTGAAATAAAACTTTCGATCTCTGCTTCTCTTGCATTATTAGAATCAAAATTTTCTTTTTTTGCTGCAAAATAAGGAATTTGATTATGTCCCCACTCACCTGCTACACCATTTGGGCCACTTATAATTTGTTTATCGATTACAAGTCCACCTCCAGCTCCTGAACCTAAAATAATTCCATAAATAATTTTATAATTTTTTCCTGATCCATCAATTGCCTCAGATAATGCAAAGCAATTTGCATCATTTTCACAAAAAACTTCTTTATCAAGTGCTTTACGTAAATCATTTTGAAAAGGTTTTTTTTCAAGCCAATAACAATTTGGTGCATTTTTTACTAAACCTGTTTGAGGTGAGTGTATTCCCGGATGACATACTCCTATAGGTAATTCCATTTTAAATTCTTTTTCTAATTTTAGACTAATATCTTTAATAGCATTAATTATTGATAAATAATCTTTGGGACATGAAGTTCTAGATCTGTGTTTCTCTTGACCGTTATGTTCTAAGACTACAGTCTCTATTTTTGTTGCTCCAACATCTATACCTATTTGCATAACTAATATGTAGCCCTACCACCGCTTAAATCAAAAACAGCAGCTGTTGAAAATGAATTTTCCTCACTAGATAACCATGTGACTAAAGATGCTAACTCCTCTACTTTTGCAAACTTATTTCTTGGAATTTTTGAAAGCATATAATTTATATGTTCTTCAGTCATTTGATCGAAAATCCTTGTTTTTGCGGCAGCAGGAGTAACACAGTTTACTGCTATATTTTTTTGAGCAAGTTCTTTTCCGAGTGATTTAGTTAGACCAATTACGCCAGCTTTTGAAGTGCTATACGCACTGGCATTAGGATTACCTTCTTTTCCAGCTATAGATGCTATGTTTACAATTCTCCCATAATTATTTTTTTCCATGAAAGGAACTACTGCTTTACAGCAATAAAAAACTGCATTGAGGTTTAAATTAATTACTTTATTCCACTCTTCTATTGGATATTGTGCAACTGTAGTATTCATACCTGCCACACCTGCATTATTTATAAAAATATCTATTTTTCCATGCATGCTTTCAATTTCGATTAATTTTTCATTAATCTTACCAAAATCACTAACATCAACTATTTGATAAGATAAATTTTTAGAGTTTACTTTTTCTAAAGCTTTTTTTGCTTCATTTTCATCAATATCCCAAATTACAACTTTTGCTCCTGATTCTATAAATCTTTCTGTAATTGCTAAACCAAATCCTTGGGCCCCACCAGTTACAACAGCTACTCTATTTTCTATATCAAACTTAATCATATTATTTTATTAATTTTTTTTGATCTTATTAAAGGAAAAGCAAGTGCAATTAAAGATAAAATAAAAAATGTTAAAGCTATTGGTCTAGTCAAAAACATTAGCCAGTTCCCATCAAATATTACAATTGACTGTCTCAAAGTTCCCTCAACAAGTTCACCTAAAATTAATCCAATAATAACTGGAACAACAGAAAAACCATATCTTCTCATAAAAAAACCAAGTACACCAAAAAATAACATTATCCAAACATCAATTATGGATTGGCTTAATGAGTAAGTTCCACAGACTGACACTGCAAAAATCATTGGCCATAAAATTTTATTAGGTACAAGAGTGATTCTTGCAAAAATTTTTGCACCAAAAAAACCAAATATAAAAAACAGAATATTAGCAACTAACATTGCTCCAAAAATTCCATAAAGGAATTCTGGCTGTTCTTTAAATAAATCTGGCCCAGGTCTAACACCATGTATTATTAATCCTGTCAAAATAACTGCTGTAGTTGCACTACCAGGAATACCAAGTGCCAGAGTAGGAACCATAGCACCACCTGTAGCAGCATTATTTGCAGCCTCTGCTCCTGCAATTCCCTCGACAGAACCTTTTCCAAATTCCTCTGGATTTTTTGAAAATCTTTTTGCTTCTGAATAACCTATTAAAGATGCTACAGTCCCTCCTTCTGCAGGTAATACTCCTATAAATGATCCAATCCCACTAGATCTAAGAATTGTTTTCCAAGTTTTTTTATAGTCATCTTTAGTTGGAAGTTTTACAGCTTTTAAGGCTACTCTCTTAAATACTTGATCAAGTAATGTAGATTGAGTTAACATTTCGCTTATAGCAAATAATCCAACAACAACTGGTATAAATCCTATGCCTACTGAAAGTTCATTAATGCCATAAGTAAATCTATCTATTGATGTCATGAAATCTTTACCGACTGTTGAAATTAAAATTCCAAAAGCTCCTGCTATTAAATTTTTTATTGGACTACCGTCCCCGATTGAAGCCAACATTGTTAAACCAAAAATTGCTAAAGCAAAATATTCAGGTTGTCCAAATTCATACGCAAGATTTGCCAATATTGGCGCAAAAAATACTAATACGATTACACTAAATATGCCACCAACTGTACTTGAAACAGTTGCCATACCTAAAGCTCTTCCTGCTTCACCTTTTTGAGCCAAAGGATATCCATCTAAACATGTTGCTGCTGCAGCTGGAGTGCCGGGTGTATTTATAAGTACGGCAGTGATCGCTCCTCCATATGTTCCTGCACAATATATAGACGTTAATAAAATAATTGCAGAAAGTGGATCTAGCGTCATAGTGAAAGGTAATATTAATGCACCACCTGTCGTAGGTCCTAAACCTGGCAGAACTCCTAAAACTAATCCAAACAAAGTTCCAAATAACAAAACTAATAACAGCTTTGAACTAAACAAAGGAGCCATCATTAAAATTAAATTATCCATCTTAATAGTAATAAAGATTAGTGATTATTCCAGGAGGAAATCTTAATCCTAAAATCATTTCAAAAAAAATAAATACAACTAAAGGAAAAATTATACTTACTAGTAACAAATAAAAAATTCTTCTTTCACCCCAATAATAAGAAACAAAAACTGACAATACTGAGATTGCTAGAAAAAAATCTAAAGTTTTTGAAATTATTATAAATAAAACGAAACTTATAATTGTTAAAAAAAAGGGCTTAGGTAAATTTTTTTCTTTTTTCCAAGGTCTTTTAAAAGATAAATAATAGATAATCGAAGTTAGTACTATAATCAAGACAAGCAAGCCTTTTGGAAACGTAGCAGGTTGAATTCCTCTATTTAAAATAGGTGGTACAGTATCAAATGAGAAAGTGGATATTAATAATATCGTTGAAACTAATATAATTGTAAAAAAAACTTTAAATTCTGTTCTAAAAAAAAAGGGCAAACTTTTGTTTGCCCTTTTTTTATCTCGTACATTATTCATGTTAAAAAATGTACTTTAATTAAAACTACTTAATGTAACCTAAAGCTTTAAGTTGAGCAGTCATTTCTGCAAGCATAACTTCCATTTGCTTACCCCACTCATCAGCTCCAACTACACTAGTTGAATCAAGACCAATATCAGTTAAAAAACTTTGGAAATATTTATGCTCCATAGCTTTTATCATTGCATCTTCTAATTGTTTTTTTCTATCAGCAGGCACACCTTTTCTTGTTACAAAGCCTCTAACTGTAGATAAAACAACTGGAATTCCTAATTCAGTAGCCGTAGGAACATTATTTAATTTTTCCATTCTGTTACTAGCTAAGACAACTGATACACATAAAGTACCATCTTCTATTTCAGTAACAGCTTCACCTAAATTTAAAACACCTACATCAATATCTCCTTTGATAAGATTAGTTTTAATAGGTCCTACACCTTTGTAGGCTACAATTGTTGGATCTGTAAGTTTACCCTTTTTAGTAAAAGCAATAGCACTTACATCATCAATACCACCAACGTGTGTTGTTCCATACTTTAATGATTTTGATTTTTGTGCACTTATAAACTTTTTAGCATCTTTAATATCGTTCTTACAATTAACAACGAATAATTGAGGATCATCAGTTCCTCTTGCAAGTGGTTGCATATCGCTTAATTTAACTTTAGTTTTACCTAATGCCATTGATACGGCATGACCAGTAGTCCAAGTTAAAGTATGATTTCCATCTGCTGGAAGAGTCATCATGTAATCCATAGATGCAGCTCCACCTCCACCTTTTTTATTAACTAATTGCATATCTTGTTTTAGATACCTTCTAGTTCTTAATAACATCATTCTGGTAGTTACATCTGTTCCACCACCAAAACCAGCGTGTGTAACTGCTTGAATCGGGTGACCATCTGCTTTTGCAGATGTAATCATTAATGGAAGTGCAACAACAAAAAATTCAGTTACCAAAAATGCGGCAGCTAAAAATAATTTAAAACTTTTTTTCATTATTTCCCTCTATTGTTAATTTATATTTAATAATTTAATCATAATCTGCTACAAGACGTAAAGGAAAAAATGATTGAAAATAAATCTAACATTGCACTACTTCTTGGTGATCCTGCAGGTATAGGACCTGAACTGGTCTCAAAACTTTTAAATGATGATATTACAGAAAAAGCAAATATAGTTGTCATTGGTGAAAAACAAGTATTTGAAAGTGGAAATAGTATAACAGGATTTTCACATCAATTAGATATAGTTGAAAATTTTGACCAAATTGATTTTAATAAATCGAATAAATTTTTCTTAGACATTTCAAAAGGAAAAAATCACAACTACAAATTGGCAGAACCGTCTAAAGAATCTGGTGAAAGTGTTTTAGAAGCTTTAGATTTAGCTTTAACTCTTGCAAAAGAAAAAAAAATTGATGCTATTAATTTTGCACCAATGAATAAGACAAGTCTAAAACTTGGAGGAAATAAACATTCAGATGAATTACAGCTAATGGCTGAGAAGCTAGAGGTGAATAGTTTTTGTTGTGAGTTTAATGTTATTGATAATTTTTGGACAGCTAGAGTAACATCCCACATTCCAATTAAAGAAGTTGCTCAACATATTACAAAAGAAAATATTATGAAACCGATTAAACTAATCAACGAAGTCATGGAGCTAAATGGTGTTAAGAAACCAAGAATAGCAATTCAAGCACTTAATCCACATGCTGAATTTGGTACCGAAGAAAAAGATGAAATTATTCCCGCTATAGAAGAAGCAAAAAAACTTGGATACAATGTAGATGGTCCACTACCATGTGATACGTCTTTTGTTGTTGCATATAAAAATAAAAATCATGATTGTATGGTTGGTATGTACCATGATGCACTTCAATCAGGCCTTAAAGCTTTTGGTTTTGATAGAGGCGTAACAGTTCAAGGTGGATTAACTGTACCTGTAACTACTACTGCTCATGGATCTGCATTTGCTATTGCAGGTAAAAATGAAGCTAACATAGATCCAATTTTAAATTCTTTTAAAATTGCTTTGTCTATGTCAAAAAATAAAAAAAATTAAAATTAATAGTTAACTAAATCTTTTGTAAAAGGCATAGACGCTGCTGCACCTAATTTTGTAGTTGAAATTCCTGCTATTTTATTTGCAAAAATTAGAGCTTCTTTAATATCTAAATTACTTGCTAAACTAACAGTGAGGGCGCCGTTAAATGCATCACCTGCGCCTGTAGTATCAATAACAGGTTCTTTTAATTTAAAAGCATCTAAGAAAAAATTTTGTTCGTTATTAGCGAAATAAACACCTTTTTCTCCTAAGGTAATTATTACATTTTTCACACCTTTTTTTAAAAGTTCCTGACCTGCATTTTTAATATCAGACTCAGTTTTAATTTTTTTATTCAAATAAAACTCTGCTTCAGTTTCATTTGGCGTAAAAAAATCAATTAATTTAAAGTTTTCTTCATCAATTTTTCGTGCTGGGGCAGGATTTAAAATAGTAGTACTTCCATTTTCTTTTGCTTTTTTCAAAGCATAAATTGTTGTCTCATCAGGAGTTTCCATTTGAGTGAGAAATATTTCTGAATTTTTGATGGTTTCTATCTGACTATCAACATCACTATTAACTAGATGTTCTGCTGCTCCAGAAATAATATTAATTGCATTATTTCCATTCTCATCAATCATAATACCAGCTACACCTGTAAAGAGTTTCTCATCTTGAATAATTGAATGGGTTTTTACTCCAGCTTCTTTGTAAAGATCAAAAGCCATCTCAGAATGACTGTCATTGCCCATCTTAGTAATAAAACTTATGTCTCCATTTAATCTTGCTGCTGCAATTGCTTGATTTGACCCTTTCCCACCTGGACCAACTATATGTTTTTCGCCTAAAATTGTTTGACCTTTTATAGGAATTTTACTCCCCACAAAACATAGGTCAGCAACAAAAACTCCAAAAATACAAATAGATTTCATTGCTTAAATATTTATGTCCAAACTTTACCATCAGGTAAAATTACACCTTTAGTTAAAATAAAACATCCAAACGGTCTCGCATCAGTGGTTGTAACTATACAATATGCTTTTTTTGCTTCTTTATAAAAATCTTGTCTAGAGATTGAACCAACTTTCCAATTTTCACCAGAAACTTTTTTTACTGCTTCAATAAATTCATTATGCGTTTCTGTTAATTCTTCTGGTTTGTCATCTACCTCCATTCTTAATGCTGAGGATCCACCTTGAGAAACAATAAAACTATCAAGAGGAAAAACTGAAAGAATTGCTGAAGCTGCTTCTTTAATACCAACTCCATCCAATCTTATTACTTTATCATTAGATGTATTGGCTGGAAAATTAGCATCAGCCAAAATTAATTTTTCTCCATGTCCCATAGATCTTAAATGAAATAGTAATTCAGGACTTAAGACTGGATTAATATTAATTAACATTAAATTATTATATTACATAAAAAAAAAGGGTGGAATAACAATTCCACCCTTTAATTCTGATTATTTCTAAAGATTATTTAAAATCTTTAGCGTTTTCTGTTGTTACTAATTGTGTACCAGTATCAATATTTGGATCAATACTTCCACCATTAGCTAACTCAAGTGCATATTTCACACCATAAGCACCCATGTTGTAAGAGAACTGAGCAATTGTAGCTGTCATTTCACCTTTAAGGATACTTGTAGCTGCATCTGGAGTAGCATCAAATCCAACAACTACTACATCATTCATATCTGCATCTTTAAGAGCTTGCATAGCACCTAGTCCCATGTTGTCGTTAGAAGCAAATATTGCTTTGATGTTAGGATTTTTCAAAATTATAGATTCTGTTACTGATCTACCTTTTGCTGTATCCCATTCTGCAGTTTGAGTTGCAACAATGTTTAAACCACAATTTTTAAATCCTTTGATTGCGCCATCTCTTCTAAGTAACGCAGTCGACTGAGACTCGATACCAGTTAAGATTGCAACATCAGAACCTTTTGGAGTTTTATCACATATAAATTTTGCAGCTAACTCTGCACCATTCATATTGTTAGTTCCAATAAATGTTACACCTTCGTTAATTCCTTTGGTGTCAACAAATACAACTGGAACTCCACTTTTGATTGCATCATCAACAATTGGTGCAAAAGCATTTGGATCTCCTGGTGCTAGTGCTAGGGCATCAACACCTTTAGCAAGTTGGTCCTCAACTTGATTTATTTGTGCCTGAACATCACCCTCTTGAGGAGGTGCAATTAAAATTAATTTAACTCCTAATTTTTTGGCTTCTTCCTCAGCACCTTTTGTTACAGATGCCCAGAAAGGATTTCCAGATCCAGGACCTTTGATGCTAAACAAGATTTTTTTACCATGTCCATCAGCAAAAGAAACTGAACCTAAACTAATTGATAAAAATATTGCTGTAAAAAGAACAACAATTTTTTTTGTTAAGTTTTTCATTTATTTATTCCCCTATTGTTATTTGAATAATCTAAATTAAATAAAAATTTTGGAAAAAATTCAACTGTTTATAAAGTCAAAACAACTTTTACGTGTAAAATGAATTTTAATTATTTTCTAGTTCCAAGATCTCGTCTAAGAACATCTATATAAACAGCTATAACAATAATTGAGCCTATTAAAACCTGCTGCCAAAATGAACTCACATCCATCAAATTAAGTCCATTTCTCAAAATACCCATAATCATAACACCAGCAAAAACTCCTAATACCGTTCCTCTTCCACCAAAAAAACTTGCACCGCCTATAATACATGCTGCAATAGCATCTAATTCGGATTGTAAACCTGCATTTGGATAACCAGAGTCAGTTCTTCCTGCTAAAATTAATGCTCCAATACCAGATAAGAAACCACAAAGTGAATATACTATAATTAAAATTTTATTTACATTTATACCTGATGCTCTAGCAGCACTTGGATTTCCGCCTATTGCGTAAATCCACTTTCCTGTTCTACTGTGATTAAGAAAAAACCAAAAAATAACATACACAACTGCAATTAAAACTAAACTAACAGGCAAATACTGTGACTTTTCTAATCCAAGCCACGTTAAATCAATTCTACCATGTCCCAGATATCTAACTTCATCTGTGAAACCACTAATTGGTGTTCCACCAGATATAAGGTTTCCTGTCCCTCTAAAAATATAAAGTGTTCCTAAGGTCATTATAAATGGATGGGGCATCCTCAATAAAGTAATTCCGGCTCCATTAAACAAACCACACAAGAACCCTGCTATCAGAGGAGTTATAACAACTATAAACCACGGTGCTCCTGCTTTAGCAACAATTGCTAAAACCATCAGTGACAACATCATGATTGAGCCGACAGAAAGATCTATACCAGCAGTTACGATGACCATGAAGACACCTAAGGCTAACATTGACTGCCAAGAGATTTGTTTGAAAACGTTAGTTACATTTCTCCATGATAAGAAGACATCTGGCTGCAAAATGTGCATTACCAGTATCATAAGTACAAGTAATAAAAGAATGCCATACTTTTCAATGTAAGGCATTAATTTTAAATATAGACTAACTTTTTTATTATCTTTTTCTTCCATTTTATTTTTTACCCATAATCCATCCAATTACTTCGTCCCTTGAAGTATTTGAGAGTTCAGACTCTGCAAAATTTGTACCTTGAAATAGCGCCATCACTCGATCGCAAACTGAAAAAATATCATCCATTCTATGACTTATAACAATTACACCAACGCCTGTTTTTTTTAAGCTATTTATAAGATCTAATACTTTTCCTACTTCTTTAATTGCAAGAGCAGCTGTTGGTTCATCCATTATGACAACTTTAGCATTAAATGCTGTTGATCTAGCAATTGCAACAGCCTGTCTTTGACCTCCAGAAAGTTCTTCGACTTTTTGATCAGCGCTCTTAACATTTATTTTTAGTTTTCCTAAATGAGCGTTTGTTAATTCTTTTATTTTATTAAAATCTAAAAATTTTAAGAAACCAATATTTTTAGTTGGCTCTCTTCCTAAAAAAATATTTTCTCCAATAGGTAAATTTCCAGCTAGAGCAAGGTCTTGATAAACCATTTCTAGTCCAAGGTTTTGTGAGTCCTTGGGACTTTCTAAGATTTCCTCTTTTCCTTGAAAATATAACGAGCCTGAACTGGGTTTATATAAGCCTGATAAAACTTTCATCAGAGTTGATTTTCCTGCTCCATTATCTCCAACTACACCTAAACATTCTCCTGCATGTACTTTTAAATCAACATTTTCTAAAGCAGTAATTGTACCAAAATATTTAGTTATTCCTTTTGCTTCTAATAGTGGATTTTGGAAAGTTGACATAAATTACGAAATTATAAAAAAATCAATTAATTGCAACAGGTTTTGAGGCTATAAGATTGACTGTCCTCTTATTTGCTATTTTACAGAATTTAGGTTTTAAATTTTTTCTGATTAAGCTCATATCTTTTAAAACTATGTCCCCCATATTAAAAAAAGCAGACTTCAAAGCCCCAGCTCTATGAGCAGAAAACAAAATATTCTTTACTTTCCTTAACGAACTCTTTTTTGGTACTGGTTCCTCAGGAAAAACATCTGTAGCAACAAATATGTTTCTTTTTTTCACTATGTTTATTAAATCCTTGAAATTTACAACCGCAGCACGACTCATTAATACAAAACAGGAATTGGGCTTCATCCTCTTTAAAAGTTTTTTATCTATGAAGTTTTTATTTTTTGTAGTCACCGTCGCTAACACATAAATGATCTCACAATTTTCAAACATCTTATTTAAACTAATATTTTTGAAACCTAGCTTTTTAATTTTTACTTTAGGAATCCATGGATCATAAACATTTATATCTTTGGTGAATGGCAATAATAATGGATACAAAGATTTAGCAAGATCTCCAAAACCTAACAATCCTATTTTCTTTTCGGATAATAAAGAAGCTTTCAAGTTACTCTCTAATCCATATTTTTCTTTACCTTTAATAAAATCTAAATGGGCAGTATGAATATTTCTTAATAAAGATAAAGTCATTCCAAGAGCAATTTCTGCGACTGGTTTTGAAAAAACAGGAGAAGTTGCAATAACGTGAATTCCGTTTTTAAAACAATATTGATAATCCATGTTATTAATAAAATTACTTTCAACATTTATAATTGCTTTCAATTTTTTTGCTTTTATCAAAATATTTTTTGGTAAATCAGGTTGGCCTATAATAAATGAAGCTTTGTGGATATTTTTCTCATAAAAAAAATTTTTTTTATTTTTTGGTGCATAAAGTAATTGATACTTTGATTTGAGAATTTTAAATTTATCTTTAGAAAAAATTAATTCTAGAGTTCGTGGAAATGGATCTACTATAGCAATATGTTTTCCCATTTAAATAAGTATACGTTTTACTTCTTCTTCACTGAATTTTTTTGGCTTTTCACACTTAGTGAGAATTTTTTGAGGTATACCAGTGGTAGCTGCTTTCATTGTTGATTGAATTATATCAAGAACATGAAGTGATAATTCTCCTGAGCATCTATGTTTCTTTTTTTGCTGAATTGAATACAGCATTTCAGATAATCCAACGCTCCTATAATTAGCATTCGTAGGAGACTCGTTAGATCTGCCACTTGATGAAGTGATATTTATTTTTCCCAAATGCATTTTGTCAGTTTTATGTTCTCCCCATCTACCTCCCTCGGTAACTGATATATAAACTGACCCACCAAACATATTTGGATCAGGTACAATGATTGAGCCTTTAGTTCCATAAAGCTCCATGTGATTTCTTTGATGATTTACGACGTCGAATGACAATGTCACTTGGATAATTGCTCCTGTATGAAACTGAATAGTTGCTAAATAAGTTGTAGGTGTTTCAACTTTAAAAGATTTATTTTTTTTCGGTCCAGCCCCATAAATTCTTTTCTTGAAAGCTGTTAACGTTCTTCCCTGTACTTGTTTTGCAGGTCCAAGCAAATTTACTAGTGTTGTAAAAAAGTAAGGTCCCATATCGATTACTGGCCCACCCTCTTTTCTATACCAAGACTCAGGTTTTGGATGAAATGTTTCTACTCCTGGAAAAGCAAAAATTGCATTACCAAGTTTTATATCTCCAATTAAGTCAGAGTCTATCAACTCTCTTGCTTTTTGAATTCCTCCACCTAAAAAAGTATCAGGAGCGTTACCAATATAGAGCTTCTTTTTTTTTGCTAAAGCAACGAGTTCTTTTCCTTTTTCAAAATATGTAGCTAAAGGTTTTTCTGAATAAACATGTTTGCCTGCACTCAAAACTTTTTTAGATACGGTGTAATGAGATTGGGGTATTGTTAGATTTAGTATTACTTCGATATCCTTATCTTTAAGAAGATCACCAACTGTTTTAGATTTAATATTATAAAGTTTTGCACATTTATCTGCAGCTTTTTGATTAATATCTGCGCAAGCAACAATTTTAAAATTGTTAAAATACTGATGCCCTCTAAAATATGTTTCTGCAATATGTCCACACCCTATCAAACCAACCTTAAATACTTTATTCATTAAAAAATTAGATGCCTTGTCTTTGTTTGGACTTGCCGTCTTTGTGAAGTTTTAAAGCCTCTTTATTTTCTTCTGTTGAAGGAATTTCTAAAGTTGGGCTGTCCCAAAAAGCTGAGCCCTCTACCCACTTGTAAGCATGAGTTTTTATTGAAATAACATAAGTTACATCTGATTTTTTGGCTCTTTTAAATGCTTCTTCTAAATCAGAGATAGATGTTACGTGTTCAGATTTCGCACCCATACTTTCAGCATGTTTTGCAAAATCAACATCTACTAAACCAGGAGTTTTTGAGCTCTTTAGTAAGTTATTGTATTCTTTTCCACCTTTAAACAATTGCAATCTATTAATGACTGCAAAACCTCCATTGTCACAAATAATTATAATCAGTTTATTTTTTGTAATAACAGATGAGTATATGTCAGTATTATTTAATAAATAAGAGCCATCACCTACAAAAGAAATTACCTCTTTATCAGGGTTCGCCATCTTAATCCCTAAAGCGCCAGAAATTTCATAACTCATACAGCTAAATCCCCATTCACTTTCGTGTGTGTTTAATTCTTTAGGTCGCCAAACTTGGACTACCTCACCTACAAGACCACCTGCAGCAGTAACAGCAATATCTGTTGGTTCAGAATTTCTATAAATAGCCCCTATTACTTGAACATAGCTTGGTACTTCCTGATTTGTTGGTGCACTTTCTTTATCGATATGTTCGTTCCAAATTTTTAATTCTCTTTGTGATTTTTCATTCCACTCATCTCCTAATTTCCAATCTCCTAAAGCTTTAGAAAGTTCAATTAATGAAACTTTAGCGTCCCCAACTACAGCTTGAGCTAAATGTTTATTGGCATCAAATCTCGAAACATTTATAGAAACAAGTTTAAATTTTTCATTTTCGAAATTTGACCAAGATCCAGTTGTAAAATCTGCAAGTTTTGTTCCAACTGCAATTGCAAGATCAGTTTCTTTTGCAAGGTCATTAGTATTTTTTCCACCTAAGCCTCCAATTTGTCCAGCATAGTGAGAATGGTCTCTTTTCATTGTTGAATAACCCATCACAGTTTGAGTAACTGGTATATTGTGTTTAGTTGCAAAGTTACTTAATTCTTCCATTGCATTAGAATAAAAAACCCCCCCTCCAGAAATGATAATTGGATTTTTTGATTTTTTGATTTTTTCAGCAGCCTCTTTAATTTGAAAATCATCTGGTCTTGGCCTTCTTATTGAATGAATTCTTTCTTTAAAAAACTCTTCAGGGTATTCAAATGTTTGACCTTGAATATCTTGACACAAAGATATACACGCTGGTCCGCAATCAGCTGGATCCAACATTGTTTGAACTGCATTTGGAAAAGACTGAATTATTTGTTCCGGTCTTGTTATTCTGTCAAAATATCTTGTTACGGGTCTAAATGCATCGTTTGCTGTAATTCCAGGATTATTAAAGTGTTCTACTTGTTGTAAAACTGGATCTGGCAGCCTATTAGCATAAGTATCTCCGGGTAAAAATAGAATTGGTAATCTATTACTCATTGCAACTGCTGCAGCTGTAACCATATTTGTTGCTCCAGGTCCAACTGATGAAGTTGCTACAAAAATTTGTTGTCTTCTTTTTCCTCTGGCATAACCTATTCCAGTAAGAGCCATATTTTGTTCATGATGTCCTCTGTAAGTAGGTAGTTCATTTTGATTTTCCTCTAAAGCTTGCCCCAAACATGCAACATTGCCATGTCCAAATATCCCAAATACACCAGGAAACAATGGTTCTTTTTTACCGTCAATTAATATTTTTTGTGCAATTAAATATTTTACTATTGCATGGGCACAAGTAAGAGTAATTTTTTTCATGAACTAAGTTTGTCTTTAACTGTATATAGTGTTTATATATAATTAAATTATAAATTAAAAAACCCAGATTAGTAAACTTAAAAATAAATTCTATGTATAGTAACTTTGGACAATTCATTGACGGTAAATGGCAACAAGCTGAAAAAAAAGAAACATATGACGTTATAAATCCAGCTACTGAAGAAGTAATTGGAAAAGCATCAAAGGCTTCTTCTATAGAAGTTAAAAAAGCTCTTAAATCTGCTGAGAAAGGTTTAGAGATTTGGAAAAATACTGCCCCATGGCAAAGAGCTTATATACTTAGAAAAATTGCTGACCTAATGAGAGAAAGAAAAGACGTTCTTGCAAAATGGTTAACACTTGAGGTAGGAAAACCTATTGCCGAAGCTGTTGGGGAAGTTGGTGGTGCAGCAGATATTTTTGAATGGAATGCTGAGGAAACTAAAAGAATTTATGGGCAAACCCAACAAAGTAGATTTCCAGATACAAGAGTTCATGTTTATTATCAGCCAGTTGGAGTAGTAGCTGCTTTAGTTCCTTGGAATTTCCCAATTGTATTAGCTGCAAGAAAGATTTCTACTTCTTTAGCTGCAGGTTGCTCTGTTATTTGTAAGCCAGATGTAATTACCCCAGGTGCTGTAATGGAATTAGTTAATATATGTAAAGAAGCTGGTGTGCCAGATGGAGTAGTAAATCTTCTATCAGGTGATCCTGCTGAGATATCTAACGAATTAATGGAGTCTGATATAATTAAAAAAGTTTCAATTACGGGTTCAACAAGAGTAGGCAAAATTATTTTAAAAAAAGCTGCTGACAAAGTTCAAAGAGTTACTATGGAACTAAGTGGACATTCTCCTTTCATTGTATGTGAAGATGTGGATATGAATAAGGTAGCTGACATTGCAATTGCTGGTAAATTTAGAAATAATGGCCAAGTATGTATTTCACCTAATAGATTTTATATTCAAGAAAATAGAAAAGATGAATTTGTAAGTGCTTTTATAGATAGGGCCAAAAAACTAAAAATTGGTAATGGTATGGATGAAGGTGTGGAATTAGGACCTTTAAGCACTGCAAAGAGATTAGAAGAAATAGAAAAATTAGTTGAAACTACAAAGAAAGAAGGTGCTAAAGTTTTAATGGGTGGGAAAAGACCCTCAGGTTTCAACAAAGGATATTATTATGAACCAACAGTTTTCGATGACGTTAAAGACAATTATACAATCATGAAGGAAGAGCCTTTTGGTCCGTTGGTTCCAATTTTAACATTCAAAAATTTTGATGAGGTGATTGAAAGAGCTAATGATAACGATCTAGGTTTATGCAGTTATCTCTACACAAATTCAATGGACAAAGCTCACATAGGTTCTGAAAAATTAGAAACAGGATGTGTTGCAGTTAATACAGGAGTGGTAGCACTTGCAGAAGCACCATTTGGAGGAATAAAACAAACTGGTTATGGACGTGAAGGTGGCTCAGGAGCAATCAAAGACTATTTAAATGTGAAATATACTCACATGGGTTTAAAAATCTAATTGTGAGAAAAAATAAAATTAAACAAATGATGAAAGACGGTGAGCCCGTCATTAATGGTTGGTGTGCAATTCCTAGCACTGCATCTGCTGAAGCAATGGCTCATCAAGGTTGGGACTCATTAACTGTGGATATGCAACACGGGTTAGTAGATTACAGTAATGCACTACCAATGATGCAAACAATATCAACAACAGATGTAACTCCTTTAGCAAGAGTAAATTGGAACGAACCAGGTCAAATAATGAAAATTTTAGATGCTGGATGTTATGGAATTATATGCCCAATGGTAAGTAATAAAAAAGAGGCAGAAAATTTTGTTCAAGCATGTATGTATCCGCCTGATGGTTATAGAAGTTTTGGCCCAGTAAGAGGTTTAATTTATGGAGGAGCTGATTATGCAGATCACGCTAATGAAGAAATATTAAAGTTGGCAATGATAGAAACAAAAGAGTCTTTGGAAAATCTTGATGAGATTATGTCTACACCAGGTGTCGATGGTATTTATATTGGTCCAGCGGACTTAAGCTTAGCAATAGGTGAAAAGCCTGGTTTTGATAAACCAGAAACTACAAAAGCTTATTCTGAAATTTTAAGAATCTTGGAACATGCGAAAAAAAATAATATTTTTGCAGGAATTCATAACGGTACTACAGAGTATGCAACTAAGATGATTGAAAAAGGTTTCAATTTTGTAACTATAGCATCTGATTTGAGAGCTTTAAGTGCTGGTGCTAAATCTACTGTAGATAAAATGAAGGGATCTTTATCAAAAAAAGACGATAACGCTACTTACTAATTTAATCGATCTAAAAATTCCTCAAATTGTTTTTTTTCTAAATTTGATGATTGGTTTTTTCCTGGAAATTTTCCATTCATCGAATCTTTTTTAAAAGCCTTTAGAGCTTTTACTCTTTCATTTTTAATTTCATTTCTCAATTTTAATAGATTTCCATAAGCTTTGGAATGTCTTGGTGGGTTTTTAGTATCACCACAAATATCTTCCATAAATAAATACATCACATCAGCGTTTTTGCCTGATCCTAAAGAAACGGTAACTATATCAGTGCGCTTTGAAATTTCACCCATAACATTTTCTGGTATAACTTCGCACTCTGCAGAAAATGCACCAGCCTCTTCTAATCTTTTAAACTTTTGAAAAAGTTCATACGCTTCATTTGCAGTTTTACCTACTGCTCGCAACCCACCAATCCAAGTCGACTTTCTTGGTACTAAACCTAGATGACCCATCACGGGAACATCTTCTTTAGAAAGCATTTCAACTATATGCATACTTCTTGGTGTCATAACTGCATCTGCCCCATTTTCTAATGCTTTAAATGCACCTCGCATAATATCTTCTTCTGTCACAAATTCATTTAATCCTAAAGCTGCAGTTAAAAATAAGTTTTTTGAACCTTCTCTTACAGAAATTACATTTTTTGCATTTGAGATTATCATATCAAAACCTGCTTTTTCAGCTGCCTCAGCTTCCTCGATACTATTTGCCGTAACTTGTGTAAATTTTCTTTTTCCTTTTGATGTTTTTAAATCTCCAACAGTCAAAGTCCTTTTAGCTGGTTTAGCTGCCCATGTATAAATATTTTTCATTTAATACCTTTGTAAAGAATATCTCTTCTATCAATAAACCCCTCAAAAGTTTTTATTGTAATTACTGATGGTAATATAAAAATTGATCTCTTATCTTTTTCATTTCTGATTATTCTAAAAAAACCTTTTTTGATGGCTGTATCAATATAAATATTTGAAGTTAAATAGGATTTTTCTATTACTTTTAATAATTGGTTTTTAGTTATGGATTTATTTTTATAATAAGCAAGCATAACCATGTGAAGCATAATCCAGTGCTGAGGTGTTAATGAAAACCAATTAAGTAATTCATTTTCCAATCTACCTTCAAAGTCCCCTAATGAAACTTCAGCTAATTTAATTCTTTTTTGAGTAATTTTAGGAATTTTTTTTTGTTCCTCAAAATGCTTAGGGTACTTAAACTGTTTCTTCATCTTAAAATATTATCTCAAAGAGTATTAATTTAATATTATTTTTTATTACTCAATTCTTTATATATATTATTAACTCTGTGTACTTCTTCGGCAGTATTAAAATAACCTTCATATTCAATTTCCTCTGGAGTTACATCAAAATGATAGTGGCCAGCTATATTTTGTTTTGTATATGAATGAAAATGGGTGTGCTCACCAGATTCTCTTAAGTTAAGATCTCCACCTGTTGGATCACCTGTCCATAAAACACTATAACCTTGTAGTTCTGGCCCAATAGGTTCATAAAATTGTAAAAAATCCTTAACACACTTCATCTGTTTAGGATCATAATATTCATGATTAATATCCGAATAATCAGGTTGAACATGAGATCTTATTTTTCCATTTAAAATTCTAAATACACCCGCTAAAGCTAAATGTTCATTTTTTTCAATTTTTAAATTATCTTTTAAAGCTTTTCTCATAGCTTGAGGAAGAGAACCCTGCTCACCAGATCTTCCATGTATCTTAATTTTGATAACTTTTCCTTTAACTCCATCTGTATAAAAAACGTTGCCTAAACCACCATGTTTTCTTGCTGTATATTTTTCAGCAATACACTCTTTATTTCTTCCAACTCGAGCTATTATAGACTTTGACTCAGATGTAATTAAATTTTCATTTATAATCAGTTCTCCGCAATGGCCATCTAAACAAGACATAGCACCTGAACCGGCTCCTAATGCATATGATTTTTGTGAACCAATAATTTTTGAAATTTCTTCATAATCAAACTCAGCACCTATAAAATTAGGATCATGCATGTAAGGCTCACCGCCAACATCGATAATTTTTTGATTACCACTTATACCCTCAGATGGACATCCCCAATTTCTTAAATTAGGGCAATCAACTATAGAAACCTCTACAACTTTATAATTATTTGATAATCCAACTTGTAAAGCCTTAGATATTTTTTCTAGTGAGTATTTTGTAAAGTTTGATTTTTCAATATTTAATTCCATTGTTAATTAAGCTATATTTTATTTTGCATAATGTCTATAGATAATATATATAATATCTATACATAAATTAATTTAAAGAAAGTTTTAATGATAAATAAAGATTTAAAAGTTGGTGTTCTAGGTGCCGGTGCAATGGGTTGTTTATTTGGAGGTTTGTTAGCAGAAAAAGGTTTAAACGTAACATTGATTGATGTTTGGAAAGAACATGTTGATACCATAAATAAAAATGGTCTTAAAATGGATGGACATGGTGGTGATAGATTTATCAAAGTCAAAGCTACAAGTGACCCTTCAAGTGTAGGTGTAGTTGATGCGGTAATTGTTATGTGTAAAGCAACATCATTGGAGCCTGCTTTAAAGAGTGTAAAAAATATTATTGGTGAAAAAACTGCCTTCATGTCATTTCAAAATGGATTTGGTCACGAGGCAATTATGCAAGAAATAGTTGGAACCGAAAAGGTTTTAGGCGGAACAACTACTCAAGCATCAAACATTTTAGGTCCTGGACATATTATGAACCATGCATCTCTACCCTCTTGGATTGGTGAATATGAAGGAGGTATGAGTGATAGAGTAAAAGATATTGCTGATACTTTTACAGCTTATGGATTAGAAACAATTGCAGCAGATGATGTTAAGAAGAGAAAGTGGATGAAATTATTTGCATTAACCGCAATAGGTCCACTTTCAGCTATTTTCGATCTCCATCATACTGATTTGTATATAAATAATAGTGCAAATAAAATTTCTAGATCTCTTGGAAGGGAAATCATTCTAGAAACTAGAAAGGTTGCATTAGCAGATGGTGTAGAAGTATCAGAGGACGAATGTCTTTTCATGTTTAACAAGATTGTGGACTCTAACCAGACCAATAAATCTTCAATGGCTTTTGATGTTCAATATAAACGAAAAACTGAAATTGACTTTATTAGTGGAGTAGTATCAAAAATGGGTAAAAAACACGGTATTAACACACCTTTAAACGACCTGATGTATAAAATGATTAAAGTAAAGGAGGGAATGTATAGTTAAATGCTAAGAGTTGAAAAATTAAAAAAGTTTAAAAATAATTTTCCAATTTTAGTTGGTAATAAAGTAATTTCAAATCATCTTTGTGCGTCTTTAATTAAAGAAATAAGTTCATCTGAAAAATTTGATGATTTAATCATGGGTGGAAGAAACAGAATTAACAAGGGCTCAAAAAACTTCAAAAAATATATTAATAAATCTAAAATTTCAAAAAAACTTTTTCAATTATTTAATAGTAAAAAGTTTTATAATAAAATTGAGAATGTTTTTAAAAGAAATTTTAAAAATCAATCATGGGTAAATTTGTATCCACCAAAATTATTTAATACTAAAAAATTTACAATAAAAAAAAGGATCAATTCAACCGAGCTTAAAACTTTACTTGGTAAAAACTACAAACACAAAAATGTAAATTTGGACATTGATTTCTCAGTCTCAAAAGGAGGATACAGATTAAGACCACATCGTGATGATATAACCAGGTTATATAATTTTTTAATTTATTTAACAGATATTCCAAGAAAAAATGGGGGATCTTTGACAATTTATAAAAAAAAGGCAAAAAAAAATATTAGAAAAAGTTTTAAAAGATTTCCAAAAATGAGTGAACTTGAAATAGTAAAATCATTTACCCCTAAAAAAGGAACTGTAGTTTTTTTTCAATCCACTCCAAATTCATATCATGGAGTGAAACGTTTTATAGAAAACAACTGTCCTAAAAGGTTTTTTATTTATGGAAGTTATGCACAAAATACACCTGTTATATGGAAATATAAGGATGCTACATATTATCCACATATAATTTATTCAAAAAAAAGAATGCTTACCTCTTTCCATGACGCAAACTATTCAACATCTAAACCTAATTATTGATATTTTTTTTATGATAAAATAAAATTTAAATATGAAAAATAATCTTAAAAAAAATTTACATGAGCAGGGTTATTTAATAGTTAAAAACATACTTAACTTTAAAAAAGATCTAAAGCCAGTCTTGAATGATATGGAATTTGTAATGGATTGCTTAATTCAAAAATATGCAAGAAAGAAAAATATAAAGAAAACTTTAAATTTAGATTTTAAAAAAAAATATTCATACATTTCAAAATTAAATATTCATGATCTAGATCAATACTTCAATACCAGGTTACCTAGAGATCATGTAAAACCAGAAAGTGATTATTTTGCCACTCAATCACTGTGGAACTTAATTACAAATAAAAATATTTTAGATGTAGTTGAAAAGATTTTAGGTAAAGAAATAATGTCTAATCCTGTGCAAAATACAAGAATTAAGCAACCAGAAAAAAAATTGCCGAAAAGTTCTGTGCATGATGGATTGAGTGGAAGGACACCATGGCATCAAGATGCAGCTGTACTAAATTCAAAAGGACAAAAGTTAACTGAAATGGTCACCGTTTGGATACCTTTTACTAAAACTACAAAAAAAAATGGCTGTATGATTACAGTCAAAGAAATTAATAAAATGGGATTATTAAATCATGTGCCAGGATATAGAGGCCAAGTTGAATTGAAAAATAGCAAATTATTGGATAAAATGAAACATGTCCTTTTAGAAGCGGATGTTGGCGACATTATTCTTTTACATAAACATTCAATACATTGCTCATTACCAAATAGATCAAATGATTTTAGAATAAGTGCCGACCTTAGATATAATGTTGCTGGACAACCGTCTGGTAGAGAGCCACTTCCAAACTTTTATGTTAGAAGTAAAAATAAAAATAATATTAAAATTCAAAATTTTAAACAGTGGTTAACACTTTGGGAGAGAGCTAAAGAAAAATGTATACCAAGAAAATATGCATTTAAATATCCACTCCCTACTTTCAAAAATAATAAAAGAGACCTTTCGAATTTAATTAATTCTTGATTAAATATTTTATAAAACAAATATAGGTGTATAAATGAATATGAAAAAAATTCTTGTAATTCAGCCTATTCATGAAGAAGGTATCAATCTTTTGAAAAATAATTCAAATTTTGAATATGAAGTTGTAGATAACGTTGATACAGAATTTCTAAAATCAAAAATTAAAGACTGCGATGGTATTTCAATTCGTACCGCTAAACTTAGTGGGGATGTAATTGAAGCTGCTAATAATCTTAAAATTATTTCAAGACATGGTGTTGGATATGACAATATAGATTTAGAGGTTTCCAAAAAAAAGGATATTACTTTAGCCATTACAGCAACTGCAAATGCAGTGGCGGTAGCTGAACATGTAATGTTCATGATTTTAAATATTTCTAAAAGAGGTAGTTTGTATGATGAAACCGTAAAAAGTGGAAAATTTAATGAAAGAAACAAATTACCTAAAACGGTAGAGCTTTGGAATAAAAATATTTTAATTGCAGGATTTGGTAGAATAGGACAAGCCTTAATTAAAAGGTGTCTTGGTTTTGAAATGAATGTTTTTGTTTTTGATCCTTTTGTTTCTAAAGAATTTATAGAAAAACGTGGGGGTACAAAAGTGGATAATTTAAGCGAAACCTCTAAAGATATGGATGCAATGTCACTTCACATTCCCTTGAATGATGAAACAAAAAATTTAATTAATTATGAATTACTTAAATCTATGAAAAAGACTTGCATTATAATCAATGCGGCCAGAGGAGGTATTGTTAACGAAGTTGATTTAGATAGAGCTTTAAACGAAAATTTAATCTTTGGTGCTGGTTTAGATGTATTTGAAACTGAACCTCCTGCTGAAAACAATCCTCTTTTAAAAAATAAGAAAGTTTTTTTAAGTCCACATACTGCAGCTTTCACAGAGGAATGCATGACAAGAATGGGTAAAGAAACTATACAGAATATATTTGATTTTTTTGATGGTAGCTTAGAAAATTCAAAAAAAGTAAAACTATAAAGCTATTTTAAGATCAATATCTGCACACATCTCAGATAAATATTTGAAACCTTTTTTTGCATATTCTAAAGGATTTGCTTTAGCTGGATCTTGTTCTGCTTCTACAACTAACCAGCCCTTATAATCAATATTTTTTAAATATTTTAATAAAGGTTTATAATCAATGCATCCATCTCCTGGTACAGTAAAAGCTCCCTCTAAAAATGCTTTTCTAAAACTCCAATCTTTTTCAAGGGATTTATTTAAAATATCTTCTCTCATATCCTTACAGTGAATATGAATTATTCTGTCTTTATAATCTTCTGCTATTTTTACAGAATTACCTTTTGCAAATAGCATGTGACCAGTATCTAGTATTAATTTGACTTGGTCACTTGTGTTTTCTAACAGTCTTTTTGTGTCATCTTCTGTTTCGATCACTGTACCCATGTGATGATGATAAGCCAAAGGCATATCTTGGTCTTCTAAATATTTTCCCATCTCAGAAATTTTTTTACAATATTCATTCCATTCATCTTTATTCATTTGTGGTCTACTGGATAAGGGTCTATTTGGGTCTCCAGCAATAGAGTCTGATACTTCAGAAAATACAATACATGGTGCTTTACAATCTTGAAAAAGTTTTAGTTGCTCTTGAATTAATATAATTTCATCCTTTACAGAATTTTTTCTCAAATTTGCACTGTACCAGCCTGAACATAACTTTAGTTTATATTTTTGTAACAATGGAATGAGTTCCTCTGATTTTTTTGGAAATTTTCCTCCAGACTCTATTCCAGAAAAACCTGCTTCGCTTGCTTCTGATAAACACTGTTCCAATGGTGTATCACCACCAAGTTCAGGCATGTCGTCATTACTCCATGCTATAGGTGCTATTCCTAATTTTACTGACATAATACTTATATTTGTTATGATATATAAAATCATAATCTAATGAATACAAATAAATTATCCTTAGGTATTGTTGGTGGAGGTCCAAAATCTTGGATAGGTCATGTCCATCGGATTTCTGCAAGATTTGATGACAAGTACGAAATAGTAGCTGGTGTATTCTCAAGAAATTCAAAATTATCGGTCAGCTTTGGAAAAACTTTAGGAATCTCTAAAGATAGATGTTATTCAAACTTTAAAGAGATGGCTTTGAAAGAGTCAAAAAGAAATGACGGTATTCAAGTAGTCTCGATAATGACACCTCCATCAAGTCATCAAATTATTGCTGAAAAATTTATTGAAAAAAATATCAATATTATCTCAGATAAACCATTTGCTGGTAATCTAGATCAAGCTAAAAAACTTTATAAAAAAATAAAATCAAATAAAAAAATTAAATATGCTTTAACTCATAACTACTCAGCTTACCCAATGGTTAGAGAAGCTAAAGTTTTAATAGAAAAAGGTAAAATTGGCAAAATTGAATATGTGAATGTTGAATACATCCAGGATTGGTCTGATGGAACAAAAATTAATTTAAGAAATGCCAAAAAAAAACTAAAATGGAAAATAGATAATAAAATAGTTGGTGCATCTGCTGTTCTTAATGAAATTGGAACTCATGCTTACCATTTAGCTACATATATTTCAGGATTAAAAGGAGAAAAAATTTTTGCTGACATTAAACAAATTTCAAAAAAAATTAAAATGGATGATAACGCACAAGTAATGATTAATTTTACAAATGGTGCAAAAGGTATTTTTTGGACATGCGTCATGGCTAAAGGTGGAGTTTATGGTCTTAGAATTAGAGTATTTGGATCTAAAGGAAGCTTAGAGTGGGTTCAAAATGACCCAAATTATTTAAAATTAAATCCAGACAAGGGCGCAGTAAGATACCTTGAAAGAGGTTTTCACAATGCTGAGCTTTCAAAAAAATTCTCTAGAATAAAATTTGGACACCCAGAAGGATATTTAGATGCATTTGCAAATATTTATAGAGAATTTGCAGACTCCTTAAAAAATAAATCAAAAAAAAGATATTTTTATCCAAATGAGGATGAGGGATTAGAAACAGCAAAATTTATAAATGCTTGTAAAGTTTCGTCAAAAAATAAAAGATGGGTCAAAATCAAATAAATATTGCATTACTTGGTCTTGGAAGAATAGGCCAAATGCATGCCTTAAATTTAATTAATCATCCAGAATTCAATTTAAAATATACATTTGATATTGATAAAAATTTAAATAAAAAATTAGGAAAAAAATATAAGTCAATTCCTATTAATAATCCCAATGTTGCATTCAATGATAAGAGCATTAAATGTATTTTTATAGCCATAAGTACTAAGACACATTTAAATTATATTGATAAAGCAGTTAGAAATAAAAAAGTTGTATTCTGTGAAAAACCATTAGATTTAAGTTTAAAAAAAATTGATAAATATAAAAAAAAACTTTCTAAGTTCCGTCCAAAGATTCAAATTGGTTTTAATAGAAGATATGATGCAGGACACAATTCTTTAAAAAAAAATCTTGTTAATGGAAAAATTGGTAAATTAGAAAAAATAATAATTACAAGTCGGGACCCTGCACCTCCTTCAGCTGATTACTTGAAAAATTCAGGTGGTATTTTTAAAGACATGATGATCCATGACTTTGATTTGGCAAGATATTATGTGGGCTCAGATGATTTTAAGCATTTATTTGCGACAGGTGTATACTTTAAAGATAAAAAATTTAAAAAAGTAAAAGATTTAGAATTAGCTACAGTGGTAATGAAAACTAGGAAAGGTGTCCAGTGTGTAATAACAAATTCAAGACATTGTAGTTTTGGTTATGACCAAAGAGTTGAGTTATTTGGTAGCAAAGGGATGGTAATTTCTGAAAATCAAAGAGATTTAGAAACAACATCATATTTTAAAAATTCAACAGGTAGTAAACGATCTTTTAAAAATTTTTTTGTTGAGAGATATTCAGAGGCATTTAAAAACCAGTTGGCTGACTTAGCAAGATTTTGTAAAAAAAATATTAAACCACGGGCAAATTTTGAAGATGGAAGAATGTCAGTGATATTGGCTGAAACAGCAAATAAATCTTTAAAAACAAAAAAATTTGAACTAATCAATTTTTAAAAATTGCTAAGTGGATAAAAATTTTTTTAAAAAAATAAGAATTTTAGATGGTGGCATGGGTCAACAACTGCTTGCTAAAGGATTAATTTCTAAAGGCACATTGTGGTCTGCTAGTGCTAATTTAGATAAAAAATTTCATGATCTGGTTGTTGACGTACACTTATCATTTATAAATGCTGGATCTGAAGTGATACTTACCAATACCTTTTCGGCAAGAAAAATTAGATTAATACAAAATAAAGTTGATAAAGATTTTGTGTATATAAACGAACAAGCTTGTTTATTATCTATTAAAGCAAAGGAAAAATCTGGAAAAGATGTTTTAATTGCCGGTAGCTTACCATGTCAAAATGATACTTATGTAGAAGATCAAAGAGATAGCAAAGAATTAGAAAAAGCTTTTTATGAACAAGCTGAGGTTATCGCTCCCTTTGTAGATTTTTTTTATTTAGATGTTGTTTCAAGTGGAAGAGAAATAGACATAGCATCAAACGTTGCAGCCAAATTAAATAAACCTGTTCTCTTAGGTATTCATGTTAAAAAAAATAACTTACTCTCCTCGGATGAAACTATTACTGAAGTGTTTAATAAATATAGAAGTAATAATTGGCTAGGAGTAATAACAGCGTGCGTTTCTCCAAAAATTGCTGAGGAGTGTACCTCTGAAATTAAAAAGTTAGATATCCCGTTTGGATTTAAAGCCAACCTTTGGAAAGTGGAAGAACCAACTCCAGTTCAAACTTTTAATAGGGCTAAACCTGATGAAATAGGTACTAATCCGAATGTTACTCTTGGGAAAAGAGACAACAATTCAGCTAAAAAATTCTATGATTTTTCGAAAAGACTTGTTAAACAAGGGGCAACAATTCTAGGTGGATGTTGCGAAACAACACCAGAGGATATTAGAGAAATTGCTAAACTAAGATAATTTTTTTCCATCAGCTCTTCGAACAAAATAAATACCTATACAAACTGCAGTCAAAGAAATTAAGACTTTAATCGTTATTAATTCTTTTAAGAATATGTATCCTAGAATTGTTCCAAAAATTGGTATTAAATAAGATACCTGGGATTGAAAAATCAAACCATTATCTTTTAGTATTTTAAACCTTAATAGCCATGCAATTCCTGTTGGAACAATGCCTAGATAAATTACAGATATTAATGAGTCTGTTCTTGGCACTACCTGCCACGGTTGTTCAATAAATGATACCAATGGTATTAAAATAATTGTTGCCCAGATTAATATCGAACCTGTCACATTTTCATTTTTTTTCTTACTAATTTTTAAAGTTAATACACCACCAATAACATAACATGTTGAACCCAACAAAATTAATAAAGCTGAAGTAAAATTATTTTGATTAATTAAAAGATTGTCTGAAAATAAAAAAATTATTCCAGAAAAACCGATTAAAATTCCAAACGTTTTAACTACATTAAATTTTTCATTTTTTGTATAAAAATGACCTAGTATAGTAGAACTCAGTGGTGTTGTTGACATTAAGATTGCAGCAAGATTACTTTGAACAGATTTTACTCCATATGCAATTAGAAAGAATGGTGCAACCAAATTTATAAAACCAATCATAGCAAACCAATGCCAATCTTTAGAAAAAGCCTCAATTTTTATTTTTTTATAGTAGCAAAGAAGTAAAACTGGAATTGCTCCAAAAAATACTCGTAGGAAAGCGATTGTAACTGGACCAAATGAATAAGTTGCTATTTTTATATTAAAAAATGCAGATGCCCATATTAAAGATAATATGGTTAATAAAGTATAATCAATTATTTTTGGTTGTCTCATTCAGTTAGATCTTCTATTTCTGCATCAGTTAATCTTTTTAATTCCACATAGCTAATTCCAAAAACCGCATTAGGATGGCCTGCAGCAGCAAAAACTTTAGAAAATCTTCCTAAGTTTTCATCTATAAATATTTTAATTTTAAATAAATGACCAATTGGAGACACTCCTCCAATTGTATAACCAGTAATAAGTTTGACCTCTTCTGGTTTTGCCATTGATACATCTTTTTCACTCAATTTTTTTTTTAATTTATTTAGAGAACATCTTTTATCTCCTGATACCAAACAAAGACAAAATGTTTCGCCAGTTTTGAAAAGCAAGCTTTTAACAATTGCTCCCACATTGCAACCTAAAGCTGTAGCCGCATCATTTGCTGTTCTTGCTGTATCCTCTAAAATTATAACTTTTAAATTTGGGTCAAATTCTTTAAGAATTTTTTCTGCTCTTTTAACTGGTTCTTTATTTGTTATGGAGTTCACTTATATAAATTAATGATTAATAATATTGATTAAATACACTACTTATGTGAAAATTGCATAAGTGTTATTTATTAAATAAGCAATATTTAGAGTGGTTTATTTGGTAATTAATGCTCTAAAATTTAGATAGGAGACATAATGAGTGCAGCAAATGTATTAAAATTTATCAAGGAAAAAGAGGCAGAATTTGTAGATTTAAGATTCACAGATCCTAGAGGAAAGCTTCAACATTTAACTATGGATGTAACAGTTGTGGATGAAGGTATGTTAAATGAAGGTGTTTTTTTTGATGGATCATCTATCGCTGGTTGGAAAGCAATCAATGAGTCTGACATGATTTTAAAACCAGATACATCAAGAATGTTTATGGATCCTTTTACATCGCATAATACTGTTGTGATATTTTGTGATATTTTAGATGCTGTTAAAAAAACTCCTTATGAAAGAGATCCACGTGGTGTAGCAAAAAAAGCTGAGGCTTATTTGAAAGAGTCAGGCATTGGAGATAAGGCTTTTTTTGGACCAGAACCCGAATTTTTTGTTTTTGATGATGTTAAAATTAAAAATGATATGAATGATTGTGGCTTTGTAATCGATAGTAAGGAAGGCCCATATAATTCAGGTAAAGAATATGAAAATGGAAACATGGGTCATAGACCAGGTATCAAAGGAGGTTACTTTCCTGTACCACCTGTAGATAGTGAGCAGGACATGAGGGGAGAATATCTTAAAAATTTAAAAGAAGTGGGTATTAAAGTTGAAAAACATCACCATGAAGTGGCACCTAGCCAACATGAACTTGGAATGTATTTTGGAACTTTAGTAGACCAAGCTGATAACGTTCAATTATATAAATATGTAGTACAAATGGTTACGCACTCATTTGGTAAAACAGCTACTTTTATGCCAAAGCCTGTTGCTGGAGATAACGGCTCTGGAATGCATACACACCAATCAATTTGGAAAGGTGATACGCCCGTATTTTCTGGGGATGGTTACGCTGGATTATCAGAAACTGCACTGCACTATATCGGTGGTATATTAAAACACGCAAAAGCAATCAATGCTTTTGCTAATGCAACTACAAACAGTTATAAAAGATTAATTCCAGGATTTGAGGCACCTGTTCTTCTTGCTTATTCTGCAAGAAATAGATCAGCTTCATGTCGTATACCAATTACTTTAAGTAAAAAAGGTGCAAGATGTGAAATTCGTTTCCCAGATGCTTCTGGTAATCCATATTTAACATTTGCAGCAATGCTTATGGCTGGAATTGATGGGATTAAAAATAAAATTCATCCAGGTGAATCTTTTGATAAAGATTTATACGAGTTACCACCAGAAGAGGTAAAATCTATTCCTACAGTTTGTGGCTCTTTAAGAGAAGCAATGGAAAATTTAGATAAAGACAGAGAATTTTTAACACAAGGTGGTGTATTTACTGATGATCAAATTGATGCGTATATTGCGTTGAAATTTGAGGAAATACACAAGTTTGAACATGCACCTCATCCTGTAGAGTTTGAGATGTACTATAGCTGCTAGCAGATTTAATTACTGTTTTGTTGTAGCTATACTATTCTTGTTCATACCTTTTTTTAGAACGTAATTCTGCGTGCCATTAGCACCAGTATCCACTTCTTTTCTAAGATCTTTAAAAAATGATTTCTCTTTTAAAGAATTTTTTAAGCTTTTAACAAGATTTTTAAACTCAAATATATTCATTACTAAGCCTTATCTTAGATATGCAAAAAATGCAAATCTGATATGCTCAAAATGGGATTGTTAACCTACGATGTTTTAAATGACTCACCGCAGCCACAACGCTCGGTTTCATTAGGATTATTAAAAACAAATGTTGAGGATAACTCCTCTTTCTTATAATCCATTTCAGTTCCTAAAAGATACATAATAGCAGCAGAGTCTACGAATACCTTTACACCCTTATCTTCAATTATTTCATCATTTGGATTAAGTTCTTTTGTATATTCCATAACGTAAGACATCCCTGCACAACCACCAGATTTAACAGATACTCTTACTCCAAGTGAATCTTTTTCTGCATTAGCCATTATCTCTTTAATTCTAGATGCAGCGTTATCACTTAATTTAATTATTTGAGACATTATAAATTCAATTCTAATTTAGCTGCCTCTGACATCATGTCTTTGGTCCATGGTGGATCCCATACTAATTCTAAATCAACCTCTTCAATCCCATCTACTTGCATTGCTCCTTCTTTAACTTCTTTAGGTAAACTTTCTGCTACAGGGCAATTTGGTGTTGTCAAAGTCATTTTAATTTTGGCAGATTTATCATTTTCAACTTTTATATCATAAATTAAACCTAATTCATAAATATTAACAGGTAGTTCAGGATCATAAATTTTTCTTATTTCCTCTATGATTAATTCTTTCTTAGACATAATTAATTCTCTGTTTTTACTTCTTCTTTTTTATCTTCAAATGCTGAAACCAATGTATGCCATGAAAGTGTAGCACACTTAACTCTCATTGGATATTGTTTAACACCTGACAAACACATTAATTTAGTTTTTTCATCATCTTGTAAATATTCTGATTTTAATTCTGGATTTTCTTTAATCATTCCTAAAAAATCTTCGACAATTTCTTTAGCTTCGTTTTCATTTTTACCTTTAATTAAATCTGTCATAATTGAAGCTGAAGCCATTGAGATAGCACAACCACTTCCTTCAAATGAAATATCTTCCACTATTTTTTGACCATTTAATTTTAAATAAACGTGAACATTATCTCCACATAAAGGGTTGTTACCTTTTGCATCTTTATTAAAGTCATCTGTCTTACCAAGATTTCTTGGATTTTTACCATGCTCTAAAATAATTTCTTGATATAATTCTTTTAAATTCATTTTAAATTAAATATTTTTTTGCAGTTATTAATTGAGTCATTTAATTTATCTAGATCGTCTTTCGTATTATAAATTCCAACAGAGGCTCTTGCACTTGCAGGTATATTTAATTTGTCATGTAAAATTTGACAACAGTGATGTCCTGCTCTTATTGCTACTCCATCTTCATCTAGTATAGTTGCGATATCATGTGGATGAACTCCTTTTAAAGTAAAAGATAAAACTCCACCTTTATTTTTAGGGCTACCAATCAATTTAACAGAGTTATTTTTTTGTAATAATTCTTGTCCGTATTCAACTAAATCAGCTTCGTGTTTCATAATATTTTCTATACCAATGTTTTCCATAAACTTAATTGATTCATCAAAGGCAATGACCTGAGCAGTCGCCATTGTTCCTGCTTCATATTTATTTGGTAATTCACCATAAGAAATACTATCTTTTTTTACTTCACTGATCATTCCTCCACCACCTTGATAAGGAGGTAATTCCTCTAGCCATTTTTTTTTACCGTATAAAACACCAAGTCCTGTTGGTCCGTACATTTTGTGACATGATATTGCATAAAAATCACAATCGAGATCTTGCATATCTAGTTTAAGATGTGGCGCGCCCTGACAACCATCAATCACAACAAGAATACCTTTTGAATGTGCTAGATCAGTTATTTCTTTAACAGGTAGTATTGCACCTGTAACATTTGATAAATGTGTAATTGCTATCACCTTAGTTTTAGGTGTTATTTTTTTTTCAATTTCTTCTAAAGTAACTTCACCATCTTCATTCATTTCTGCAAAATTAATTTCGATATTTTTTGATTTTCTTAAAAAATGCCATGGAACATAATTTGAATGATGTTCAAGTTCGGTGATTAAAATTTCATCTCCTTCGTTTAAATAATTTTGTCCCAAAATATTTGCAACTAAATTTAATGCTTCGGTTGCACCTTTTGTAAAAACTATTTCATTTTTATCTTTAGCGTTAATATATTTTTGAACAGAGGATCTTGTATTTTCGTACAAATTAGTAGCTGCAACTGCAAGATAGTGAACACTTCTTCCAACATTTGAAAACTGTTTAGTATAAAATTCATTAATTCTATCTGCAACAACTTTAGGTTTTTGTGAAGAGTTTGCACTATCAAGGTAAACTAGATCATTATTCTGAATTTTTTCGTCAAATATTGGAAATTCTTTTTTTATATTTTCTATTTTCATTCTTTTATTCCAATCATATTTTTAATTAGATTTTTGATTTCTGAGTCTGTAATTTTTTCTACTACATCAAGTAAAAAACCATTAATTAAAAGTTCCCTTGCTTGATTGTAATTCAGCCCTCTAGACATTAAATAAAATATAGAGTCTTCGTTAAGACTTCCTGAGGCTGAACCATGTGAACATTTTACATCATCTGCATAAATTTCTAATTCAGGCTTAGCATTAAATTCTGAGTCTTTATTTAGTAATATTGCTTTACTAAGCTGGTATCCATCTGTTTTTTGTGCATCAGAATTTACAAATATTTTTCCTTGATATGCTGCTTTAGAACTATCTTCTAAAACACTTTTAATTAGTTGATAACTCTTAGTATTCTCTGTCAAATGATTTACAATTGTTCTTATTTCATGATGTTTATTATTATCAAGAGAAAAAATTCCATTGACGAAAGCTGATGAATGTTCACCTTTTAAATTACAATTTATTTCACTTTTAAAAAAATTTGATCCTGATGATAAAATAAACGTCTCTGAAATAGTATTTTTATTTTGTTCTATATTGTTAAAAGAATATTTAATGTTTTTATTTTCTTGTTTATCTACTTTATAATTTTTTAGAATTGCATTTTCTTTTAAGTTAAAGTCATAAAAAATATTAAAAAAATTTTTTTCTGACGTATCATTAAATAAGTCAATCAATCTTAAGGAACTATCTTCTTCCAATTCAAAATCTAATCTTAGATTAATGTTTTTGGACCAAATTTTGGAATTAGATGTATGGTAAATAATAAGCGGTTTTACTAGCTGATAGCTCTTTTTAATGACTATTTTAAAGGATTTATTGGTGAGTGCATTGTTTAAATCAGATAAAGAATTATTGTTTTCAAATTTATTAATAGTTTCTGACTGATCAATTATTTCTATTTGTTCTTTTTTTTCATAATCAAAATCAATTTTTTCAATTCTACCGTTTATAAATACTATTTTATTATGTTCTAATCCATCAACGAATTCAGAGGTATCAACCTTATTAGTATATGTGTAATCATTATAAAAACTTAATTCCCCGATATTTTTTTTAATTATCTGATTAAGATCTGAGAATTTCCAATCTTCTTCTTTTCTATTAGGAAAACCTTTATTTAAAAAATTATCTAAAGAAAATTTTTTTATTTCAACATCTTTTTGAGATAAATTTAAATTTTTAACAGTATTATCAAAATCTTTTTGTAGTTGTTCTTTCATCTAATTAAAACTTTCATATCCTTTTTTTTCTAAATCTAGAGCCAGATCTGGACCACCAGATTTAACAATCTTTCCATTCATTAAAACATGGACAAAGTCAGGCTTAATATAATCAAGCAATCTTTGATAATGTGTAATTATTAAAAATGAGTTTTTTTCGTTTCTTAAAGTATTAACTCCATCTGCTACAATTCTTAAAGCATCTATGTCTAGCCCTGAGTCTGTTTCATCAAGAATTGAAAGTTTTGGGGATAACATTGACATTTGTAAAATTTCATTTTTCTTTTTTTCTCCCCCAGAAAAACCAACATTTAATTGTCTATTTAACTTTTCCTCATCAAATTTAAGTTCTTTAGATTTTTCTTTAACTAATTTAAGGAATTCTATCGCATCAAGCTCTTTTTCACCTCTTGCTTTTCTAACTGCGTTTAGTGAAGTTTTTAAAAATATATTTGTGTTTACTCCAGGAATTTCTAATGGATATTGAAAAGCTAAAAAAATACCTTTATGAGCTCTTTCCTCTGTTTCAAGTTCAAATAAATCTTTGTCCTCAAATAGAACTTCACCAGAAACCTCATATCCTTTCTTTCCTGATAAAATATTAGATAAAGTACTTTTACCTGATCCATTTGGTCCCATAATAGCATGAACTTCTCCAGGATTAACGTTTATCGAAAATCCTTTTAAAATTTCTTTATTATCTATTTTGGCGTTTAATTTATTAATTTTTAACATTAGCCTACACTTCCTTCTAAACTAATCCCTACTAACTTTTGTGCCTCTACAGCAAATTCCATTGGTAATTGTTGTAATACTTCTTTACAAAATCCATTCACAATTAAACCAACTGCCTCCTCCGCACTCAAACCTCTTTGTTGACAGTAATGTAATTGTTCCTCACTTATTTTAGAAGTGGTTGCTTCGTGAGCTATGTTAGAGTCTGAATTTTTATTTTTAATGTATGGAACTGTGTGAGCACCACATTTATTACCCATTAATAATGAGTCACATTGTGTATAATTATTTGAATTAGATGCCTTCGAGGAAATATCAACTAATCCTCTATAAGTCATATCTGAAAAACCAGCGCTTATTCCTTTTGATATGATTTTGCTTTTTGTATTTTTTCCTAAATGGATCATTTTAGTGCCTGTGTCAGCTTTTTGGTAATTATTAGTAATGGCAATTGAATAAAATTCTCCAACAGAATTATCACCTTTCAAGATACAACTAGGATATTTCCATGTAATTGCAGATCCAGTTTCAACTTGCGTCCATGATATTTTAGAGTTCTTTCCTTTGCATAAACCTCTTTTAGTTACAAAATTGTATATACCACCCTTTCCATCTTTATCACCCGGATACCAGTTTTGAACTGTTGAATATTTTATTTCAGCATCATCAAGAGCAACTAATTCGACATTTGCAGCATGCAATTGATTTTCATCTCTCATAGGAGCTGTACAACCTTCCAAGTAGCTAACATAACTTCCTTTGTCAGCAATAATTAAAGTTCTCTCAAACTGACCTGTATTAGATGCATTTATTCTAAAATAAGTTGAAAGTTCCATTGGACAACGAACACCTTCAGGTATGTAAACGAATGAGCCATCAGTAAAAACTGCTGAATTTAATGTTGCAAAAAAATGATCAGTTAATGGAATTACAGATCCTAAATATTTTTTAACCAATTCTGGATGATTTTGAATTGCCTCTGAAATTGGACAAAAAATTATTCCCTGTTTTATTAACTCTTCTCTAAAAGTTGTTGCAACAGAAACTGAATCAAAAACAGCATCAACAGCAATACCATTTAATCTTGCTTGTTCTTGAAGAGGGATACCTAACTTTTTATAAGTTTCTAAAAGTTTAGGGTCTAGTTCATCCAAACTTTTAGGTTTCTTATCCATACTTTTAGGTGCAGAATAATAATATAAATCTTGATAATCTATATTAGGATATTTTGGTTTTTGCCAATCTGGTTCTTTTAATTGTTTAAATCTTTCGTAAGCTTTTAGTCTAAACTCAAGCATCCATTGTGGTTCTTTTTTAATATTAGAAATAAATTTAATTACATCCTCATTTAGACCTTTTGGTGCTTTGGTATTTTCTATATCGGTTGAGAAACCGTATTTATAATCTTTTAATTTATCAATTTCCTTCTGTCTATTTTCCATCCTAATTAAGCCGATCTGAATTATTTTTTAATAAATCTTGTAAACTTTTTTTTTCAAAAAAAGTATTAATATGAGTTTCTAGTTCATCCCAAAGATTGTGTGTGATACATTTAGTTGCTTTACCATTGCACCCTTTTTTAGATTCTTTTTTACACTGAACAGTTTTAACTTTTTCATCAACCGCATTTAAAATATTAGTAAGTTTAATTTCATTTGGTTTTTTTGATAAAACATATCCACCTAGAGTTCCTCTAGTACTTTTTACGATTTGATTTTTTTTTAGTTTAAAAAAAATTTGTTCCAAATAGTCTAAGGAAATTCCCTGTCTTAACGAAATATCCCTTAAAGACACTGGATTGATAGTGTCGAACCTTGCAAGATCAACTAATGCCATAACGGCATATCTACCTTTTGATGTTAGTTTCATATTACCCTTTAAATTGTTGGCTTTTTATACATACCTGACTAAAATGGTCAAGTTTAGACTTAAAAAAAAAACTAACATTTTGTCGCTCAGTTATGATAAACCTTACTTTTTTTTGAGAATAATAATCAATTGCGCTAATGGATAATAAAATTTTAGAAATATTCATTCCAGGTCCTGCTGGACGTCTTGAGGCTAAATATTATAAAAGTATAAAAAATACTTCCCCTGTAGCATTAGTATTACAACCTCATCCTCAATATGGAGGAACAATGAATAACAAGGTTGTAGTAGATATATTCAATACATTTATGGACAATGATTTCTCAGTTTGCAGAGTAAACTTTAGAGGAGTTGGAAAAAGTGATGGAGAATTTGATAATGGTCAGGGAGAACTGGCAGATGCAGCTGCCGCACTAGATTGGTTAGAGAGAGAAAATTTTGATAATTCGCAGTGTTGGGTATCTGGTTTTTCTTTTGGATCATTAATAGCTATGCAGCTATTAATGAGAAGACCAGAAATAAATAGATTTATAGCCGTTTCACCTCAACCTAATGCTTATGATTTTTCTTTTTTATCTCCGTGCCCCACATCGGGAATAGTTGTTTATGGCAAAAAAGATGAATTGGTTCCAGCGGGATATATTTCTGAATTAAATAAACGATTGAGCGCACAAAAAGGTATAAAAGTTGAATTCAACGGTATCTCTGAAGCAAATCATTTTTTTTCTAAAATTGATAGTGTATTAATCAAAACTCTTGATAAATATATTAAAAAAGAAACAGCACTTTATTAAAAATTTTCAATTAATTTGCCACCAAGTGATGGCTTTTTGCATCCTGTTGTACTTGGAAATGAAATAGGTAAATTTAAAAAAGATCTAATAGCTAAATACCCAAATGCCTGTGACTCAATATAATCACCATTGAAACCATATTTATCAATATTATCTAAAATATAATCATTCTTTTTATTAAGGTTATCTTTAATAAAATCGATTAAAGCCATGTTTTTTCTTCCTCCTCCAGAAATTAAATACTTAATTTTACTATTGATACCTGTATTTTCAATACCTTTTGCTATTAGATAGCCTGTAAAGTTGGTTATTGTAGAACAACCATTTTCAAATGAAAGACCTCTAGCAAAAGAGTTATCAAAGTCCTTTACATCTAAAGATTTAGAGTATGAGTGTATATTAAAATTATCAATAATTTGGTTAGTTATTAATTGGTCAATTTTACCAGCTTTCGAAATATTTCCATTTTCGTCTAATTTTTTATTTGAATTTTTTCTGACCCAGTCGTCTATCAAACAGTTTCCAGGCCCTATATCAAAAGCTTTAATATTATCTTCGAAACTACTTGATATACTTTTAATAATTGTAAGATTTGTTATTCCTCCAATATTTATAAATCCAATTGGAAATCCTGTATTGAATTTCTTGTTTATAATTTTGGATAAAAGATAGTGAAATATTGGTGTTAAAGGGGCTCCTTGTCCGTCATTTTCAATATCTTTTTGTCTAAAGTCATAAACTACCTTTATTTTTAATAGTTGAGATAGCAGCTTTCCGTCTCCAAGTTGTTTTGTGATTTTTTTTTGTGGCTCGTGAAATATTGTTTGGCCATGAAAACCAATTAGATCAATTTTATGCTTAAATTTTAATAATATTTGGTTTATTTTTTCTGCATGAAAAACTGTGATTTTTCTCTCTAGATTTCCCAATTCTTTAGAATACTTAAATAAATCATTCTCGCCTAAAACTAAGTTTCTTAATCTAATTAATTCTGCTTGTAGTTTGACATCATACTCAAAATATTCATCTAAAATGTTGTAAAATTGATATTGTCCATCAGATTGTATTATTGATATATCTACTCCATCCATTGAAGTTCCGCTCATTAATCCAATAGATGTATATAATTTTTCTTTCATTGATATTCTTTTTATTAAAAATTTGTATATTGTAACTATAGACTTATGAATAAATTTTTAAAAGAATTTAAAGATCGGGGATATTTCTACCAATGTACTAGTGAAGATGAATTATCAAATCTACTAAATAAAGAAAAAATAAAAGCTTATATTGGTTTTGATTGTACTGCAGAGAGTTTACATGTTGGTAGCTTACTGCAAATAATGTGTTTAAGATTACTTCAAAAAAATGGACATCGTCCTATAGTTTTACTTGGTGGTGGAACTACAAGAATTGGTGATCCCTCAGGAAAAGATAAAACTAGAAAAATTTTAAGTGAAGAAGAAATTGAAAAAAATATTCTAAATATTAAAAATATTCTTAAAAAATTTTTAGATAATAATGACCCAAGTACAAAACCAATATTTGTTAATAATTTTACTTGGTTAAAAAATTTGAATTATATATCTTTCCTAAGAGATATTGGAAAACACTTTACTATCAATAGGATGTTAACATTTGATAGCGTCAAATTAAGATTGGATAGAGAACAATCACTAAGTTATATGGAATTTAATTATATGATTTTGCAAGCATATGATTTTTTAGAATTAAATATAAAAGAAAATTGTGTTTTACAAATTGGTGGTTCTGATCAATGGGGTAATATTGTAAATGGAGTTGAGCTTATTAAAAGATACTCTAATAATCAAACTTTTGGTTTAACTACTCCACTAATTACTTTAGCTACAGGTGCAAAAATGGGTAAGACAGAAAATGGTGCAATCTGGTTAGATGAAAAATTTTTATCAGCTTATGATTACTGGCAATTTTGGAGAAATATTGATGACAGGGATGTAATTAAATTTATTAAAATGTTTACTGATCTTGAGATTGGTGAGATAGAAAAATTAAAAAACAATAATATAAATGAATTAAAAATATTGCTTGCAAATAAAACTACATCTTTGCTTCATGGCGAAAAAGCAGCGAAGAACTCAGCACAGACCGCTAAAGAGGCTTTTTCTGGAAATTCACTTGGTTCAAATTTACCTTCTGTAAATATTTCATCAGAAAACATTAATAAAAAAATTAACGTTTTAGATTTTATATTACTATCTAAATTAGAAAACTCTAAAAGTGAGATTAGAAGACTTTTAAAAGGAAATGCAATTAAAATTAATGATAATACTATATCTGATGAAAAATTTATTATAGATCATAATCTTTTTAAAGAAAATTACCTCAAGTTATCTATAGGAAAAAAAAGACACATTAAAGTTGAGCTAAATTAATTTTTTTTAATTTTTTCTATAGTACGAGTTATAAATCTTGGGGTTAATGTCTTAATTGGATTTACAGTAGTTTCCAGTTTTTTTGGAGGTCCTTTAATTTTAAAACTTACTCCAAAAACTCCCTCACCTGTTTTGTTCCCGACTAAAATTTTGCCAAGAACTGGTATTGAGCTTATTGTTTTATTAATAGTGGTTGCTGGTACGAGTGTGCCTCGTAGGCTAATTAGTTTATCATCCTCTACATATCCACTCATTAATACTGAAATTGCAGGACCAATTGCATAAATCTCGTCAATTGTCATTAGATCTTCCTGATTTTTAAAATTCATTTCAAATTCGTCAAATCTAATTCCCTCTCCTGATAAAATGTCTGCAATTCCCTGTAGAGAAGCAAGAGTAAGAATTTTTGTTAAAACTGGTAATTCTTTCAATTTAAAGTCATAAATATTAATTTTAGACTTAGAAATATTATCTTTTTTAGATGAATAGAAATCTAGATATCCTTCATCGAAACCTTTAATAAATTTATATCGTTTAACCAATGGTTTTGCTTTAGAAGAGTATAGTGTGGTTATTTTATTATTTTCCGCATCGCTATTAATTGAAAATGATATATTTTTTTTATCACCAAAAAATGCAGATAAATTGGCATTTACAACACTATTATCTTTAATAAATAAATTTCCTTTTAAATTTGAAATATAATTAATTTCATCTAAAGCAACTTCCTCTAAATTTATATTTATAGTAATATTATTTTGAAAAAAATTTTTTCTTTTTTTATCATTACCTTTTAAAAGATTTGTAATTAAGGTGTTTGCATTAAAATTCAAACCATTTAGTTTAAAATTATTTTTTTTTATTCTTTTAATGGAATATTTATTTAACTTATTCTCAGTGTCTAAATAATCAAATTCAATTTGATCAAAATCAATGATTGAATTATTCTTATTTAAGATAAGGTTACTTACTTCAATTTTATTTTTTTCTTCTAGTATGGTTACATTATTTAAAGAAAGATTTTTATTTTGCTTATAATGACCATCAATTTTTAATCGGGTGTCTATTTTATCGTTTTTTTTGTAATTAAAAAAATTTACTTCAAAATTAGTTTTGTCTAAATTTAAATCCAAATCAAAATTAATTTTTTCATCTTTTGTTGATATAAAGTATTTTATACTTTCAAATTCATCATCAACTTTTATCTTGCCCTCACCTAATAAAGAAAATTTATTGTTATTATATTTAATATTTAATGTTTGGTTTTTAAAATTAATATTCTCATTAGCAGATGGGAAAAAAGCACCAATAAAATCTTGTTTTCTTAAACTAATAGTATCTAAAGTTAAATTAGATTGAATATTAAAACCTTGATCATTATTTTCAAAAATATAATCGATTTTATCAAAATTTTCCTCTAATTTTATTTCTCCTTCACCAATAATTGATAATAAATTTTTACTATACTCCAATTTTAACTTATGATTTTTTAAAATAATTTCCTCATTTATTTTTGAAAAAAAATCCGAGATATAACTTTCTCTATTATATTTAAGCTGATCTAAATTAATATTAGACTTTAGAAACATATTTTTTAATTTAAAATTTTTATTAACCTCAAAACTAAAACTATTAGCTGAACTGAAAATTGTGTTATCAAAATTTAAATTTTTTAAATTTAACTTTAATATTTTTAAAAAATTTTTTGATAAAGCAGCATCTTTATTTTTGACATTTCCATCAATGTAAAAAATATTTTCTTTTTGCTTCACGTTTACTCTGTCAGAAAAAAAATCTATTTTATTTGTCGCAAATTTTATTTCTTGAAATCTAAATTCTTGTTTCTTTAGATTGAATATGAAATTAATTTTTTCGTAAATATAATTATTTAATAATTGAATTTTTCCATCTTTTATTATGCCGTTTATTTCATAGTCATCTTTAATATTCCCATTCTCATCATAACTAATTTTTAAATCAAATATTACGTGACCATTTTTTATAATTTTTTCTAAAATAAATAATTCTGGAGCTTTGTAAGCTACCCTAGCAAATTTAATTAAATTTTCTAGTGGCAATGATTTTGATGCTATTTCAAAATTTGATGAAACAAATCTATTTTTGATTATTGACGCTAGAGAAACTTGAGTGCTTATATATTCTAATTCAAGCGGTTTATTAAAATAATAAACAGTAGCTCCAACAGTTTTAGCATTAAACTTTAATCTGAGGGGATCTAATTTAAATTTTATTTTTTTTAGATTTAATTGTAAATTTTTATTACTCTCGAAAACTTTATTTTTTATCTGTTCATTAAAACTTTCTGTTTCAATTCCAATTGTGGTTAAATAAATTATTGGTAAAAAAAATAAAATTATGATTACTATAAAAAATTTTAATAAAAATTTTCTCATTTGATTTTATAAAGTGATTGTTCTAAAAATTCATCCAGATCACCATCTAAAATTTTATCTGGACTAGTACTTTCAAAATTTGTTCTATTATCTTTAACTAATCTGTAAGGTTGTAGCACATAAGATCTTATTTGATGGCCCCATCCAATTTCAGTTTTAGAATTTTCGGTATTTTGATTTTTTTCGTCTCTTTTCTTAATTTCATAATCATACAATCTGGCTTTTAACATATTCATACACGTCTCTTTATTTTTATGTTGAGACCTCTCATTTTGACACTGAACAACAATTTTGGATGGTAAATGCGTAATTCTTACTGCACTATCAGTGGTATTAACATGTTGGCCACCTGCTCCACTAGATCTATAAGTATCTATTCTTAAATCTTTTTCTAAAATTTCTATATTAATATTTTCATCAACCACAGGATATATCCATATACTTGCAAAACTTGTATGTCTTCTCGCACCCGAGTCGAATGGAGATATTCTAACTAATCGATGAATACCAGACTCTTTTTTAAGCCAACCAAAAACATAATCGCCTTCTATCTTTAATGTTGCCGACTTAATTCCAGCCTCATCTCCTCTATGTTCGCTTATTAAATTAGATTTAAAATTTTTTTTATCAGACCATTTTAAATACATTCTTCTTAACATATCAGCCCAATCTTGACTCTCAGTTCCTCCAGCACCGGCATGTATTTCTATATAACAGTCTAATGGATCAGCTTCGCTTGATAAAAAACATTTAATTTCACTTTTTTTTATTTTAGATCTAAGTTGTTTAATATTTTGTATAATTTCAATTTGAACGTTTGTATTATTTTCAGCTAAAGCTAGTTCATTTAAATCCTCAAAATCGTTTAATTTTTTAACAGATGAATTTAAAGAATTTATTAAATCCTCTATAAATTTTTTTTCTTTAACTATTTTTTGAGAATTATTTTTATCTTGCCAAAAATTGGCCTCTAGCATTTTTTTATTTAGAGACTGAAGTTTTGAATAAATATTATTGTTTTCAAAGATACTCCTTAATTCTTTGATTTATTTTATCTATTTCTTCTTTATAGTTTTGAAAATTATCGCTCATTAATAAAACTTTAGTATATTATCAGTATCTAATCTATCTGTATTTGAGTAAAGAACTTTTCCATCAACCACATTTTCTTTTTTAAAGACCTCTATGATGGTATTTTTTGAGGAAAATTTAGCTTTTTGTCCTGTTTTAGGATCTACTACCATCATTATTGTATCTTCAGCTGCCTTAAAAGGTCTAGCTTCTGATTTTTTTACAGCTTGTTTAATAAAGTTTTTAAAAATTGGAAGTGCAGTCTTTGAGCCTGTTTCATACTTTCCAAGTGGAGATGGGTTGTCTGAGCCTACATAAACGCCTACTAATAGATTTGAAGTAAAACCAATAAACCACGTATCAGTATTTTTGTTTGTTGTGCCAGTTTTACCCGCAATATTTAATTCTAAGTCTCTAAGTTTTTTTCCGGTGCCTCTTTGAACTACACCCTCAAGGATTGAAGTCATCTGATATGCTGTTGCAGCTGAAAAAATTTGATTATAATTATTTTTAATTTTTGGGTAATCATTACTTAAATAAGAAATTTCATCACAATCTGTACATTGCCTCATTTTATTATTGTATATAGTATTGCCTTCACTATCTTGAATTCTATCAATTAATATTGGCTCAATAAGTTTGCCACCATTTACAAAAGCTGAGTAAGCTGATGTTAGATTTATAAGTTTAGTCTCAGCAGAACCCAATGATATAGATAATAATTCCTCTGGATTTTCGTATATTTTGAGATCTTTTGAGAATTTTACGATTTTTTCAATACCTAGACTCTGTGCGACTCTTACAGTCATTAAATTTCTAGATTTTTCCAATCCAGTTCGAAGTGTAGATAGACCATAAAATTTTTTTCCATAATTTTCAGGTTTCCACATCTTAAGATCATCACCTTGATCTAAAACTAAAGGTGCATCTAGAACTAAAGATGTTGGAGTATAATTATTCTCTAATGCTAAAGCATAAACAAATGGTTTAAAAGCAGAACCTGGCTGTCTATTTGCTTGAGTAGCTCTATTAAATTCACTTTTTTTAAAACTAAAACCGCCACTTAGTGCCAATATCCTGCCAGTGTAAGGATCCATAACAACAATTCCTCCATTAACTTTAGGTAATTGTTGCAAACTAAATTTTTTATCACTTATTTTTTTCACATAGATAATATCTCCTGGTCGAAATAAATTTTTAAATTCTTTTTTAGTCCAAGAAATATCTTTATATTCTATAAGTCCTTCAATTTTATTTTCTGTCTCAATTTCAGCTGTGAATTTATTTATTTTTTTTACTATTGCTAATGACCAATCTATTGATTTTTCTAGATCAAACTTTTTTAAACCTTTATTCCAATTACTATTATAAATCTTTCTTGTTAATGGTCCTCTCCAACCTTTTCTTTGATCATATGAAATAATTCCATTTCTCAATGAGTTTGTAGCAATTTTTTGAAACTCCAAATTGATGGGTGTATTTATATTTAATCCTTGTTTATAGACTTTATCATATGTAAAGTTTTCAATCACATACTTTCTTACGTCCTCAATATAATATTGAGCATCTTCAAGATAAATTTTTTTATTTTTACTTAATACAATTTCTTGAGTCTTTAATTTCTTATACCACTCAAAAGTTAGATAATTATTATCAAATAGATTTTTTAAGACTAGGTTTCTTCTAAACTTTGCAAGTTCAATATCTTTATATGGATTATACTTACTGGGTGCTTTAGGTAATGCAGCTAGTAATGCAGCTTCTGAATAGTTTAAATCCCTAATTGATTTATCAAAATATTCCAAACTCGCTGCTGCTACTCCATAAGCTCCACTTCCTAAATATATTTGATTAAGATATAATTCTAAAATTCTTTCTTTAGAAAGTACTCTTTCGATCCTAAAGGCCAAAATTGCTTCCTTAATTTTTCTGTTAATACTCACTTCATTTGTTAATAAAAAATTTTTAGCAACTTGTTGCGTTATTGTGGAGGCACCCTCTAACCGCTTAGAGGAAATAATGTTAGATATATTATTAACCACCGCTCTCAATACCCCTCTAGCGTCTACACCTGGATGTGAAAAAAAATTTTTATCCTCTGCAGATAAAAATGCATTTATTACATTTTTGGGGATTGAGCTATAAGGTACAAAAACTCTTTTTTCCTTAGAAAAGTCTGCAACAAGCTCTCCTTCTCCTGAGTAAACCTTGCTGGAAACAGGCGGTTTGTAATTTTTTAAAAATTTATAATCAGGAATATCATTTGAATAAGTCCACAAGACACCAACTATAAAAACACTAGTTAAAAGAACAATAGATATACAAATAATAAGAATATTCTTAAAAAACTTATGCATTTTAATTCCATTATATCTTGGAATTTGTTAAAGTTAAGGCACAAGAATTAAACAAAATTTATTTAAACTTAGAAAATTTAATGAAATCAACAATAAAAATATTATGGAAAAAAATTTATATATCGATGCTTCGCATCCAAATGAAACTAGAGTTGTTCTTAAATCTGAAGAAAATATTGAGGATTACGAATACGAAGGTTTAAAGACTAACCTAATAAAAAATAATATTTATTTAGGTAAAGTAAGTAGAATTGAGCCATCTCTCCAGGCAGCTTTTGTTGACTTTGGCAGAGACAGGCATGGTTTTCTGTCTTTTAATGACATCCAATCAGATTATTATCAAATACCAAAGGCTGATTTAGATAGAATTAAAGAAGCTGAAGAGAAAGCTAGAGAGGAACTCTCAAAACAAGTTGAGGCTAAAGAGGAAGAAAATATCGCTGAAGGAAAATTAGAGATAGATGATCCAATTGAAAAAGAAATAGAAAATCAAAGAGAAGACAAAGAAATCATTGATGAAAAGAACAACACTGGCGAAGAAAAAGAAAAAAAGAAAGAATATAAGTTCAGATTTAAAAGATATAAAATTCAGGAAGTTATAAAACCAAATCAAGTGATACTTGTTCAGGTAATTAAAGATGAAAGAGGTCAAAAAGGAGCGGCTCTAAGTACTTTTATTTCCATAGCAGGAAAATACATTGTTCTAATGCCGAATACACCAAAGGGCGGTGGAATTTCAAGAAAAATTTTTAATCCTGCTGATAGAAAAAAAATAAGAACGATTTTAAATGAAATCGAAATTCCAAAAGAAATGGGGTTGATAGTCAGAACAGCTGGAAGTAATAAAACTAAAAATGAAATTAATAATGATTTAACAACTCTTATAAAAACATGGAGTCAAATTAAAGATAATGCCATTAATTCCATTGCTCCATCACTTATTCATCAAGAAAGTGAAATAATTAAAAGAACCTTAAGAGACATGTTCGATGATAATACTAAGAATATAATTGTAGAAGGTACTGAGGGCTACAAAAAAGCACAGTCATTTATGAAAACGATGATGCCATCTAGTGTTAAAAAAGTAAAAAAATATAGAGGTAAAGTACCTTTATTCATTGAAGAAAATATTGAGCAAAAACTAAATCAAATTTTTGAGTCTGAAATTAAACTTAAATCAGGAGGTTATTTAGTCATTAACCCTACTGAGGCATTAGTATCCATAGATATAAACTCAGGGAGTTCAATAAGAGGTAAAAATGTTGAAAGCACTGCCCTAGATACAAATATCGAAGCTGCAGAAGAAATTGCAAGACAAATTAAAATAAGAGATTTATCGGGCTTAATTATAATAGATTTTATTGACATGCTCAGTTATGGGAATAGACGACTAGTCGAGAGAAAACTAAAAGAAAAATGTAGGTCAGATAGAGCTAGAATACAGATAGGTAGAATAAGTAACTTTGGTCTTTTAGAAATGTCTAGACAAAGATTAAGAGAAAGTGCAATTAAATGGAAAGTTACTTTAACAGATGAGTCGTTCGCACAGAAGTTGCTCAAAATTGTTGAATTAAAAGCAGTTTTAAACAAAGCAAAATTTGTAGAGTTAAAAGTTTGTAAAAAAATTTCTGATTTTTTAAAAGAAAACTTTGTTAATGACTTAACTTATTTTGAAAAAAAAAATAAGATGAAACTTGATATAATCAGTGATAATTCATTAATTGTTCCTGAATATATAATAAATGTTCAAAATAAGTCAAAAAAAACAATAGAACAAATTGAGTATTATGAAAAACTAAAAAATTTAGAAATACAAAATAAAGAAAATAAAATAATGAAAAATAAAGAAAAAAAAACTTATAAAAAAACTTATAAAAAAAAGAGATTTTATAGAAAATCTAAATAATTCCTTCACTTGGAGAAGAGGGATATCCCATTAGATTTTTATCTATTCTACCTGAATTGTAAGATTGTCTTCCAGCCACAACTGCATTTTTAAAAGCCAAGGCCATTTCAAATGGTTTTTTTGCTTTTGCTATTGCTGTATTTACTAAAACACCATCACAGCCAAGCTCCATTGCAATCGTTGCGTCTGATGCTTGACCCAAACCTGCATCGATAATAACAGGAAGTTTAGTTTGCCTTCGAATAATTTGAATGTTAATTTTATTTAATATTCCTAATCCAGATCCAATCGGAGCCGCCAAAGGCATAATTGCATCCGCTCCTGAATTTTCTAAACGTTTTGCCATAAGAGGATCATCATTACAATAAACCATAACCCTAAAACCTTCTTTAGCAAGGACCTCTGTTGTTTTTAAAGTTTCAATCATATCTGGAAATAAATTCGTCTTATCCCCTAAAACTTCAAGCTTGACTAACTTCCATCCTCCGATTTCTCTTGCTAGTCTTAGAGTTCTTAAAGCATCTTTTGAGTTGAAACAACCTGCTGTATTTGGAAGATACGTAGTTTTTTTTGGATCAATGTAATCCATTAAAAGTGGTTTATTTTTGTTCGAAATATTTACACGTCTTACAGCAACTGTCACAATTTCTGAACCTGACAGTTTTATCGCCTTAGCACATTCTGACATACTTTTGTATTTTCCAGTTCCAACTATTAATCTTGAATTAAATTTTTTTTTTGCAATTATTAACTTATCTTTTTTCAAACTATCCTCCGCCAATAAAATGAACTATTTCAATTTTGTCATTTTTTTTTAATTTTATATTACTGGTTCTTTTTTTATCAATAATTTCTTGATTTAATTCAATTGCCACTTTTTTTATTGGAATATTAAGATTATTTAAGAGATCTGACAACTTAGAGTTATTCAAAACTGTTTTAACTTTACCATTTACTTTAATTTTTATTTTTTTCATCGTATATAAGTGCTGAATGACTAATAAAATAATTATTATTAATGGACCAAATCTTAATCTATTAGGTGAAAGAGAACAATCACAATATGGTTCTACTACATTTGAAGAATTAGAAGAAAAATGCCTAAAAAAATCAAAAGAAATTGGTTTAGAGATGAACTTTACTCAGTCAAATTTAGAAGGTGAAATTGTGAATATTATTCAAGAAGCTAGAAAAGAATACAAAGGAATGATAATTAATGCTGCAGGGTTTACACATACTTCGGTAGCGATTAGAGATGCTCTTAGCCTATTCAAAAAACCAATAATAGAATTACATATATCGAATATTTATAAAAGAGAAGAATTTAGACATAAGTCTTTAATAAGTGATATAGCAACTGGTGGTATTTTTGGTTTAGGTTCTGAGGGTTATATTTTAGCCATAATTTCTATGCAAAACATGTTAGATAATGAAAATCGATAAAAAAATCATTAAGGAATTAAACGATTATTTGGATGAGTTCAAACTTACTGAAATTGAAATCACAGAAAAAGATACTAAAATTAAAGTCTCAAAAAATATAGGGTCTAATATTAATCAGCCTTCAATTGTTTCATATGACTTACCAGTTGAAAAAAGTGTTTCAGAAAATAATCAAAATATTAAAAATGGTATTGAGGTTACATCTCCAATAATTGGCACTGCTTATCATGCACCTGAGCCAGGAGCAAAAAAATTTGTTGAAATAGGAAAAAAAATTAAAAAAGGTGACACAGTAATGATTGTTGAAGCAATGAAAACAATGAACCATGTGCCTTCCTTATCTGATGGAGTAGTAAAAGAAATACGCGTCGATGATGGCCAACCAGTAGAATTTGGTCAAACTCTTATTGTTCTAGAATAAATTATGTTTAAAAAAATTTTAATCGCTAACCGTGGTGAAATTGCAGTTAGAATTATTAGAGCTTGTAAAGAATGGGGAATATCAACTGTTGCTGTACATTCTGATGTTGATCGAGATAGCATGCACGTTAGACTTGCTGATGAGAGTGTATGCATCGGCTCACATCAACCTCAAAACAGTTATTTAAATATACCTGCATTGATGTCAGCTATAGAATTGACCAATGCCGAGGCTGTACATCCTGGTTACGGCTTTCTCTCAGAGAATGCGAATTTTGCAAAAATACTTGAGGAAAATAAAATTAAATTTATTGGAGCCTCTTCCAAATTAATTGCGATGATGGGAGATAAAATTCAAGCAAAAAAAATTGCAAAAGAAAATGGGTTACCAGTAATTGAGGGTTCTGAGGGTGGTGTAAGGAATATATCTGAAGCTAAAGAGATTAGTAAAAAAATTGGTTTTCCTATTTTAATTAAGGCCTCCGGAGGTGGAGGTGGAAAAGGTATGAAAATCGTTAACGACGAAGAGGAATTTGAAACATTATTTTCGACCGCTAAATCAGAAGCTCATAAATATTTTGGTAATGATCAGGTTTATATTGAAAAATATTTTCAAAATCCTAGACACATTGAGGTACAAATTTTAGCTGGTAAGAACAAAGTTGTTCACCTTCATGAAAGAGATTGTTCGGTACAAAGAAGACATCAAAAGCTTATTGAAGAAACACCTAGTCCAGTTTTAAATAACGAACTTAGAAAAGATCTTTTTGAAAAAACAGTAAAGATGGTTAAAAACATTGGTTATATGGGTGCTGGTACAGTCGAATTTATATATGAAGATGGTAAATTCTATTTTCTTGAGATGAATACAAGGGTTCAAGTAGAACATCCAGTAACAGAGATGGTTACAGGAATTGATATTATTAAAGAGCAAATTTGGATTGCATTTTCGAATGAAACAGCATTAGAGCAAAGTGATATTAATCCAAGAGGTCATGCAATCGAGTGTAGAATTAATGCTGAAGATGCAAGTAATAATTTTCAACCTTCTCCAGGAACTATTGGAATGTGTCATCAACCTTCTGGTTTTAGGACAAGAGTAGATGGATCCATATACCAAGGTTATAAAGTAACTCCCTATTACGATAGTATGATTTGTAAGTTAATTTGTCATGGCCGAAATAGAACCGAAGCAATTCAAAGAATGAATAGATCTTTAGATGAGTTTGTAATTGAAGGAATTACAACAACTATTCCTTTACATAAAAAACTATTAAATCATAAAAAATTTATTGAGTCAGACTTCAACGTAGGATGGATAGATAAAGAAAAAATTATTTAATAGCACCTCACAAGCCAAATATCATAAACTGGATGGTCAAAAGGAGTTATTGATGGACTAGATGAAAACATCCATCCATTAAAAACAAAAACTTCATCATTATTTGAATTATTAAGATCGATAACTTGTATATATGCTGTAATTTCGGGATTATCATCAAATTCTGAATTTTTACATTTCAAACTTTTAATAGATAAATCTTTAAATGAAACTAAATCTCCATTTTTTAATTTCAAAAGTGTATTTTTCGAACTTATTTTATCTAATATTTTTATATCTGTATAAATTCCCTCAAAATTATTTTGCGAAAATGCAGTTGAAAACAAAAAAAAGTAAATAAAAAATATTAATTTTAATTTAAAACTATTCTTTCCAACTTTTGTATTTTTTTTTAACTCCATCTTTATTTTTATTAGGATAAAATGCTTTATCAGTACCAGTCAAATTAGATTGATGAGGTTTTTGCCATTCATATTTTTCAAGTATATGTTTTTTCTCTATTTTATTGGGAGTAAAATGCATCCAAGAATACCACTCAACTGGAATTTTTGATGCATCAATTGTATCAGCATAAATAACCCATCTCTTCCCTTTTTTACTTTGATAATATTTATTTCCCGTTTTATCAATTCCAACAAGTTTTCCAAAAAAAATAGTTTTTAACCTGGTTCCAAATGTATCTTGATTCCACCAAATGAAAATTTTTTTAAAAAGTGTCAACATTAATATTTTAATTTTATTCAATTAAAAATTGTAAAATTTAAATTAGACTAATATATGAATAAGTATATAAATTAATTGATTCAATAATCAAATTAATAAAAAAAAATGAGGTCAAATGGCAAAATATCTGGTCGAAACGTATTATACCTGCACTTTCAAAGTTAATCATTACTTAGAAGATATAAATGAAACAGAATTAAAAAATTTAGAAAAAAGAGATGACGGAAAATTCGAAGTTTTGGATGTTAAATTAGATAATAGAAAAACTAAAAATCTTGATCCAAAAAATAACAAAAATTTAAATAACAAAAATTTTGAAATATTAAACAATAAAGAACATTTAAATCCAATTAGTAAAGAAAACGTAGTATCTAATCTTAATAAAGCTTCTGAAAAAGGTGGTAAGAGATTTAGTATGCCTGATAGGAGAAAAGGATATATTCAGAAGGCAACAATTGGAGATCATAAGGTTTATTTGCATACTGGTGAATACGAAGATGGAAAAATTGGTGAAATATTTATCGATACAAGTAAAGAAGGTGAATTAGTCAAAGCTTTAATGAATAATTTTGCAATTGCAGTATCTTTAGGACTTCAATACGGAGTTCCTCTAGATGAGTTTATTAGTGCATATGTTGGAACAAAATTTGAACCATCAGGAAAAGTAGCGGGAAATGACAGAATATTAAGCGCCACATCTATATTAGATTATATTTTCAGAGAATTAGCAATTTCTTATCAAAATAGAGAAGATTTAGCTCACACACCTTCAATAGTTGTAAACGACACAAATAGTTCAGATAATCAAAATTCAGATGATCAAAACCAACTTCTAAAAATTGTTAAAGATATTACAAGTAAAGGATTTGTAAGAAACAATTATAAAAAAAATCTAGTAGATTTATCTGACATAAAAATTAGCTTAAAAGGAAAAAAATAGTTTTTACTTTTTATTTTTTAATGAGAGATTTAATTCTTTCAATTGCTCTTGGTTAATATCTGATGGTGCGTTCATCATTAAATCTTGAGCGTTCTGGTTCATAGGAAACATTGTAACTTCTCTTATATTTTTTTCATTAGCCAAAAGCATTACAATCCTATCTATTCCAGGTGCTATTCCACCATGCGGCGGTGCACCATAACTTAATGCATTAATCATCCCACTAAATTTTTTGTCTACGTCTGCTTTATTGTAACCTGCAATTGAAAATAATTTGTACATTAAATCAGGCTTATGATTTCTTATTGCTCCAGAAGATAACTCAATTCCATTGCAAACTATATCATATTGATAAGCAAGGATGTGAAGAGGATTTTTAAAATCTTTTTCTTCTAACTCTCCTTGTGGCATAGAAAATGGATTATGACTAAATTTAATTTTATTTGTTAATTCATCTTTTTCAAACATAGGGTAGTCAACTATCCAACAGAAAGCAAAAGTATCATCATCAATGAGATCTAAATCTTTTGCGATTTTGTCTCTAACTAGTGCAGTTATTTTTTCTAATTCATTTTGTTTTCCACAAGCTAGAAAAATACTATCCCCTATATCAGATTTAGTAATTTTCATTATTTCTATGAGTGCTTCTTCAGAAAAAAATTTACCTATTGGCCCTTTAGCTGAAATTTTTTTATCTTTTTCAAGAGTAAAGTATGCTAATCCTGAAGCACCTTGGTCTTTAGACCATTTATCAAGATTATCAAAAAAGCTTCTAGGTTTATCTTTTGTATTTTTTGTGATAATACATCTGACTTTAGATCCAGATCGTACTAATTTTTTAAAAATATCAAATGAAACATCTTCTCTATTAAATATTTCTGTAATATCATTTATAATGAGTGGGTTTCTTAAATCAGGTTTATCACTTCCATACTTAAGCATTGCTTCAGAGTAAGGTATTTTTGGAAATACATTATGCATTAATTTTTTATCAGAAAAATTTTTAAAAGTATTGACCATCAGTTTTTCAACAATATTGAACACATCCTCTTGTTCAACAAATGACATTTCTAAATCTAACTGATAGAATTCACCTGGACTTCTATCAGCTCTAGCATCTTCATCTCTAAAGCAAGGAGCTATTTGAAAATATTTATCAAAACCAGATACCATTATTAATTGTTTAAATTGTTGTGGGGCTTGAGGTAGAGCGTAAAACTTTCCTGGATTTAAACGACTAGGTACAAGGAAATCTCTGGCACCTTCAGGACTAGATGACGTTAAAATTGGAGTTTGAAATTCTAAAAAACCTAATTTTGTTATTTCATTTCTTATAAAAGAAATTACTTTTGACCTTAAAATGATATTTTCATGAATTTTTTTTCTTCTTAAATCTAAAAATCTATATTTTAGTCTTATTTCTTCTGAGTATTCTTGATCACTAAAAACAGGCATTGGTAATTCTTTACAAATACCCAGTGTTTCATATTCAGATATTACAACTTCAATTTCTCCAGTCTGAATATCTTTATTTTTGGTTTCATCTGATCGATTTACAACCTTACCACTAATTTTAATTACAGTTTCTAGCTGTGTCTTTTCTAATTCTAAAAAATTTCTATTTTCTTTATCAATTATACACTGTGTGATCCCGTAGTTATCTCGTAAATCAATAAATAATAAATTTCCATGATCTCTTTTTTTATTTATCCACCCTGAGAGAGAAACATTTTTATTAACATCACTTTTTCTTAACTCGTTACACGTATGCGTTCTGTACTTATTCAATTATTCTCCTAAAGCCTCTTTTATAATTTTAAAGTCGATTGGCTTTTTTCTTTTTAAACTAATTTCGTCGATTTTATATATGAAATCAGATATTTTACCATAAGATCTACTTATCCTTTTAATAATAAAATCGATTAATTTTTTATCAATTGAGATCTGACGATCAGATAAATTTTTTAATATCAAAGCATACATTAAGTCATCTTCTGGTTTTTCTATTTCTGATAGAATAAAATTCTTAGACCTTGAATTTAAATCATTGAGTGAAAATTTGAATTTTACAATAGGTTTTGTAGAAGTAACTATAAGATATTTATTATCCTGCTCAATCGTATTAATTAATGTAAATAATAATTTTTCGTCAATATTAAGTGTTAGATCTTCAACAATAATATTTTCATATATTTTAATTTTCTTCAAAAAACTATTATCTATTTTTTCAGCTGGAATTTTAATACCTTTGAAATTTTGTAGAAAAATATTTACTAGGTGAGATTTACCAGAAAAATTTTCACCAATTAAATTAACAAAATTTTTTTCCCATTTAGGCCAACTATTTAAAAGTTTAAAAGAATATTCATTGCATTTAGAAACATAAAAATCTTGGTCTTTAAAATTTTGTTGATAATTAAAATTAAGAATCTGCTGATTTAGGTTTTTCATTTCATCACCCATATTTTATTAACAGTTTCAAATTCATAATTATTATTTTTCATCACTTTGATAAATTTGTCAGGTGTTCCATTAAAAATTATTTTATAAATATTATTTTTGTTATCAAATTTATAAATATAAAAATTATAAATTAGGTCTAGATTAGAAAGTTTTTTCTCTAATTGATAAATTTTTATATTATTACTGTTTTCAACTGAGATTGTTAAAGGTAATTTGACAGATGTGTTTATTTCGTTTTGAGATTTCCAGTAATCCTCAAAAGTAATTTTTAAAGTTTCTATTAATTTATTTATTTTTGGATCGTTATTAAAATCAATATTTTTTATTAAACTATTTTTTATATTTTTTTTGTTATCAAAACTAATTATATTTAATAGCCTAGTTTGATCATAGTCTATAAAAAATATCGATATGATATAGTTTTCAATGTTATATTTTTTAACTATTTCACTAAATTCAAAATTTTCTAAATTTTTAATATTTTTTTTAACTAAATTTAAGTCTTCAAGATCCTCCATGGGTAAAATATAATTTAAAAGATCATATTGCTTAATATTAGAACTCCATAGATTGTATATAATATTATCTGAAAACATTTTTATTTGATTTTCTTTTTGATTAACGATGATTGGCATGAAAATAATATCTTTTTTTTCTGGTAATGATGGAAAAATATTTTTCTTCTCCAATAAATCTAAAATAATTTTTTTATCAAAAGATACGTTGAGTTTTATATAATAAATTTCATCAACAAATTTTTCCTCTTTAATTGAAAATGTATCAATCATACTTTTGATTTGACTTAAGTTTATTTGTTTTAGCTTCTGATGATCCTTAGACTGAACAATAGACAACAGCAAATGATCAAAAGCTTGAATAAATCCTTCATCAATTATTTTGTTTTTATTAAAATTGATCTTAAAAGGAGTAGATAATTCTATATCATTTATAGTGAAAGTTTTAGCATGACAAATTCCTGTGGAAAAAAAAATATTTAATAAAGCAAGAAATAAAAAAAAAATATATAACTTTGTTAGTTTTAAATTTTGATAAATGTGCTTCATAGATCTTTTTAATGAATAAAAAAAAATTTACCTATAAAAAAAGTGGTGTTAATATCAATGCTGCAGATAGTTTTGTCAATTTCATTTCTAAAGTTTCATCAAAGAAAAAAGGCAAAAAAAAGTTTCCAAATATTGGTGGATTTGGGTCTATAACTAATATTCCTCTAGGAATAAACCAGCCCAGAATTGTAGCTTGCACAGATGGAGTTGGTACTAAAATTGAGATAGCAAATACATTAAATAAGTATGACACAATTGGCATAGATTTAGTTGCAATGAGTGTTAATGACTTAATCGTTCAAGGAGCCAAACCTCTTTTGTTTTTAGACTATATTTCAATCAATAAAATTGATTTGAAAAAACTTAAATCAATAATCAAAGGAATTCTTAAGGGCTGTAGTCTTTCTGGCTGTGAATTAGCTGGTGGTGAGACAGCTGAAATGCCGGGTACATATGAAAAAGGTAAATTTGATATTGCAGGTTTTTCTGTAGGTGTAGTAGGCAAAAATAAAATATTAAATAAAAATAAAGTAAAAAAAGATAATCTTATTTTGGCTATACCATCAAGTGGTTTGCATTCTAATGGTTTCTCATTAGTAAGGTACATTTTAAATCAAAAAAAAATTAATATAAAAAAAAATAAATATTTAAAATCTGAACTTTTAAAACCTACTAGGATATATGTAGCTGAAGTATTAAAATTAATTGATAAAAATTTAATTAATGGTTGTGCAAATATTACTGGTGGAGGTTTGTCAGACAATATCAAAAGAATAATTCCTAATAAATTGGTTGCAGATATAAATTTAAGTCAAATAAAAACTTTGGGTATATTTAAATGGCTTAAAGAAAATGGAATATCAGATAAAGAGATGTTAAAAACATTTAATTGTGGAGTTGGATTTTGCTTAATTATAAATCCAAAAAATTTGAAAAAAATTATTAAATACTTTTCAAAAGACTACAAACCGTATGTGATTGGTAAAATTTCAAAAGGTAACAACAAAGTTAAACTTAATGGTTCAATCAACTGGTCCTAAAAAAACAAAGTGTGCAGTATTCATTTCTGGTAGGGGAAGTAACCTAAAATCACTGATTGAATTCTCTAAAAAAAAAAATTCACCTATTTCAATAGAATTAATTATTTCTGATAATTCAAAATCTAAAGGTTTAAAATATGCAAAGATTTTTAAAATACGAAAGAAGATTTTCAATTATAGAAATAATTCATTTAATGAAAAAAAAATAATTCGTGAATTAAATTACTACAATATTAAGTTTGTTTGTCTTGCTGGATTTATGAAAATTCTCTCAAAAGAATTTATTAAAAATTTTAAAGGCAAAATATTAAACATTCATCCTTCCCTTCTACCTAAATACAAAGGTTTGAACACTCATCACCGAGTGATATCAAATAATGAAAAATATTCTGGTTGCACAGTTCATTTTGTTAATTCAAGGTTAGACTCTGGGAAAATTATTCTTCAAAAAAAAGTTAAGATTAGCAAAACTGACACCGCCAACTCTTTAAAGAAAAAAATCTTATTTCAAGAACATAAACTTTATCCAAAAGCAATTAGGAAAGTATTTAATCTTTAAAGAAGAAATCTATTTCTATTTTTGCGTTTTCAACGCTATCAGAGCCGTGTACTGAATTTTTCTCTATTGATATTCCATATTTTTCTCTAATTGTACCATTTTCAGCGTCTTTTGGATTAGTAGCACCCATTAACTTCCTGTTTTCGAGCACAGCGTTTTCTTTTTCTAGTACCATTACTAAAATAGGTCCTGAAGAGAGATATGCGCATAAATCATTATAAAATGCTTTTGTTTCATGAACTTTATAAAATTTTTCAGCTTCAAACTTTTCGATTTGGATTTTTTTTTCCTTTAAGATTGAAAAACCTTTACTTTTAAACATCTCTTTAATTTCATTTTCTAGACTTCTTTCAACTGCATCTGGTTTAATGATTGATAAAGTCTGCTGAAGATTACTCATAATAGTCCTCAATTAATTTGTTTAATAATCTTACTCCATATCCTGTTGCTCCACCTGAGTTAAGAGCACCTCCATATTTAGAGAAGGCCATACCTGCTATGTCCAAATGTGCCCAAGGTGTTTTATTCAAAATAAATCTCTGCAAAAATTGTGCAGCAGTGGTTGATCCAGCTCCTCCAACATAGTTTATATTTTGCATATCCGCATTTTTAGAGTCTATTAACTTATCAAAATTTTTATTCAATGGCATTCTCCAAACTTTTTCACCTGTTTGTTCTCCTGAATTAATTAGCTGATTTGAGAGTTTGTCATTATTTGAAAATAGACCTGCATACTCTGAACCTAGTGAAACGATTATTGCTCCAGTTAAAGTTGCCAAGTCAATTATAAATTTTGGTTTATATTTTTCCTCAGTAAACGTAATTGCATCTGCTAAAACTAATCTACCTTCAGCATCTGTGTTTAAAATTTCAACCGTTTTTCCACTATAGGATTTGACAATATCTCCAGGCCTTTGTGCATTTCCCCCTGGCATATTTTCAACAAGTCCTACTATTCCAACAGCATTTACTTTTGCTTTTCTTAAAGCCAAACCTTTCATTAAACCTGCTACTGTAGCTGAGCCTGCCATATCATATGTCATGTCCTCCATGAACTTTGCGGGTTTTAATGAAATTCCTCCAGTATCAAAGCAAACACCTTTGCCAACAAAAGTTATAGGTCGAGAATTGTCTTTAAGACCCTTCCATTCCATTGTTACTAAGTATGATCCTCTTATACTTCCCTGTCCAACACCAAGCAGAGTATTCATACCTAATTTCTTTAATTTTTTTTCATCATAAATATTAACTTTTAATCCAAGTTTACTCAGAGTCCTCAACCTTTTAGCATATTCATCTGGGTGCAGAATGTTGCCAGGTTCGGAGACTAGGTCTCTTGCAAAAAAAGTTCCCTCTTCAACAGCTTTAAATTTTATTTGGTTCTTTAAAGTTGTTTTATTTTTGCCAACAACATTTATAGATATATTAGTTTTATTTTTTTTT